>DATFAE010000205.1:0-27564 GCA_035254945.1 Arthrobacter sp.
TCGGCCCGCAGGTCCTCGGCGATACGGTCTTTGTAGCCAACGCCGGCTTCGTCGGCGCCCAGGACGATGCGAAGTCCGGCCGTTGTGCCCGCCGCGGTCATGCCGGAACTCCGGCCGGTCGCCCTGCGGGCCGCTGCGTCCGTTCGGCGTGGGTGCCCGCAAGGTGCGGACCCATCACCGTGAAGATCATCGCCAGCGAGGTGGCCCCTGGATCTGCTGTGCCCAGGCTCTTCTCCGCCAGTGGCCTGGCCCGGCCCTTCAAGGGCCGCAGGGATGCTGTTCCTTCGGCTGCCGTGACTGCGCGGCGTGCGGCCGCGGCCCATGCGTCCGGAGCATCGGCACCCTCCGCCACCAGCCTCCGCAGGGTTCCGGCGAAGGGAAGCAGGGCGTCCACCATGGTCTTGTCACCCAGCTCAGCCTTGCCAAGCTCCGTGATTCTTGCCGCGAAGGCCGTAACCCCGGCCGCCAGTTCGCCGGCGTCGGGTGAACCGTTGTTGCCCAGGGTTTCCCCGAAAGCCCTCAGTCCGGCGCCCCACAGGACTCCCGAGGTGCCTCCGGCCCTGTCGGCCCAGGCGTCTCCGGCCGCGATCAGGACCGAGCCGGCGCCCGCCCCCTCGGCTGCGGCGGCTGAACCAGCGGCTGTTGCCGAGTCAACGCCGCGCACCATGCCGCGTCCGTGGTCCCCGTCGCCTGCGATGGCGTCCATGGCGCCAAGCTCTGACTCGGCGGTGTGCAGTGAATCCCGGGCCGCCTCCAGGGCCGAAACGCAGCTCACCGCGAAAGCCCGGGAGCCGCCGTCGGCCTCATAGTGCACGTGTGAGGCCCCGCCGTCGGACATTTCAGCACTGAATTCGGTGGTGTCGGAAACCGCCTTGCCCCGGCGGTACGCCGGAGTTTCGGCGGGGGCAGTCCACAGCTGTTCAAGCTCCTCGTCCAGCCAGGTCACGGTGAGCGAAACGCCGGACATGTCCAGGCTGGTCACCAGCTCGCCAACCTCCGGCATCACCAGGGTGTAGCCGGCCGCCCGCAGCAGCGGCGCCACCGTGAGCCAGAGGACAAAAAGCTCCTCGTGCTTGGTGGAGCCCAGGCCGTTCAGGATCACGGCGACCCTGTCACCGCCTCCGGGCGGCGCCTCGGCCAGCACCCGTGCAACGAGTTCCTGCCCAAGGTCCTTGGCGGACGGAAGGTCGGTGTCGAACAGCCCGGGCTCGCCGTGGATGCCCAGCCCGAGCCCCATCTGCCCGTCCCCCAGCGCGAACAGGGGAGCGTCGGCTCCCGGAAAGGTGCAGCCGCCAAAGGCGCTCCCCAGGGTCCGCGTTCGGCTGTTTGCCTTGCGCCCCAAACGTGCGACGTCGGCCAGGCCGGTCCCCGCTTCGGCAGCGGCTCCCATGATCTTGAAGACGGTGAAATCACCCGCGATGCCCCGCCGCTTTTCCGCCTCCGCCGGCGGTGCGCTGGCGATGTCGTCGGTGACCAGCACATTTTCAACCTGCAGTCCTTCGGCGGCGAGGCGCTCGCTGGCCATGCCGAAGTTCATCACGTCCCCGGCATAGTTGCCGTACGTGAACACCACCCCGGCTCCGGCGTCGGCGGCTTTGGCCACCGAATAGGCCTGCTGGGCAGAGGGCGAGGTGAAGATGTTTCCCACCACTGCCCCGTCGGCGAAGCCGCTTCCGATGAGGCCGGCGAACGCGGGGTAGTGGCCCGAGCCGCCTCCCGCAAGCACTGCCACTTTGGGCTTGGCCGGACGGCGGCGGCGGACGGCGCCGCCGGGTACCTGCCGCACGTATTCCGCGTGGAGGTCGCAGAACCCGGCGAGGGCCTCTTCGGCGAATTCTGCGGGGTCGTTGAAAATCCTGGTCATCGTTGACTCTCTGGCTGGTCTGGACTGGGCTCGTCTGGACGGGGCTGTCCCGGACAGCCCTTAGTGGATGTGGCTTCCGCCGTTGATGTCGATCGTGGTGCCGGTCAGGTACGCAGAGTCTTCTGAGGATAGGAACGTGATGACGGCGGCGATTTCCTCCGTGGTGGCGTTGCGGCCCAGCGGGATGCCGGCGTTGATGGCCGCTTCCTGTTCCTCGGTGCTGCCCACGCGGATGTTGGTGTCTACCGCGCCGGGGGTGATGGCGTTGACGGTGACGCCGGTGGCACCGATTTCGCGGGCCAGGGCCTTGGTGAAGCCGAGGATGGCGGCCTTGGCTGCGGAGTAGGGGACCTTGCCGAACACGCCGCCGCCGCGCTGGGCGGATACGGAGGACATGTTCACGATGCGGCCCCAGCCGTTGTCGATCATGTCCGGCAGGAATGCCTTGGTGACCAGGTAGGTGCCGGTGGAGTTGACTGCCATGACCTTGTTCCAGAGTTCCAGCGTGGTTTCCAGGAACGGCACGGGGGAAGTGATGCCGGCGATGTTGGCGAGGGCGCCGACGGCGGGAAGGGTGCCGGCGCTGATTTCGGCCTTCACTGCTGCGTATGCGGCGTTGACGGAGTCCTCATTGGCCACGTCGATTTCGTAGCCGAAAGTCGGGACGTTGAACTCGTTGCCGATCTCGGCGGCGACCTTCGCGGATTTCTCGCCGTCGAGGTCAAGGATGACCACTGCCCAGCCCTGGCTGGCGTAGCGGCGGGCGGTGGTGATGCCGATGCCCCGCTCCGAGGTTGCGCCGGTGAGGACGGCGGTGCGCTGGATGGTGTTGCTCATGATGCTCCTTGGTTGGTGTGTTGTGAGAGAAGGTCGGTGAAGTAGCTGGCCGCCTTGGCGGCCGCCGCCGGGCGTGCGACGTGCGTGACGTCCCGGGTTTCGAGTTCGAGGGAGAAATGGCCGGTGTAGCCGGCCGCGGCGAGGGCAGCCAGGCCCGCGGCGAAGTCGGCGTTGCCGTTTCCGATGCTCAGGTTGATGTTGCCGGGCACAGCATCGCGCAAGTGAACGTGGGCGATGCGGCCCTGATGCCGGCCGATGTACTCCAGGGGATCTTCCCCGGCAGCGACGATGTGGCTGAAATCCATGACAATCCCGACGCCGGTACCCGCCAGCCGCTCGGCCAGCAGTTCCGCGCGCTCCAGGTTCCAGCAGAAGCGCAGGAAATGCAGGGACTCAGTCCACAGGTCGACGCCGAACTCCGCCGCCCGCTGGCCCGCATGGGTGAGCTGAGCGGCGATAAGGTCCAGATCCTCTTCGAGGCTCTTGGTCGGTTCGTGGCTGAGTGCACCGCACGGCAGGACCAGGGCCTGCGCGCCGGTGTTGGCCGTCAGGGTGAGCAGTGCGTCAAGGTGATGTTCGCGGGCGTCTTGTGCGCCGGCGTCGAGCACTGCGTTCAGATCACCGATGTCGCCGTTGACCGAACGGACGCGCAGTCCGGAAGCGGCAACGTCGGCTGTGACCGCTTTGACGGCCTCAGCATCCAGCTCAAAGGGAACGTGGTTGCAGACACCCGGAAGGGCGCCAAGATCGATCTCTTGGAAGCCCAGGCCGGTGATGGTCCGCAGCGCCGTGGGCAGGTCCTGGTGCCGGAAGCTGATGGACGAGCAGCCAATCCTGGAGTTGAACATCGTTGTTGATCCTCTGATGAGCGGTGGTGACATGAATCACTGTATGGTGATTTACTGTCAACAGTCAACCTCCAACATTGACTGTTGACATTGATGCATGACCCGGGTCACACTGGGCATATCATGTGTTAACAGTCGACAGCGGCGATGCGGAAGCACTCCCGCTCTTCGAAAGGGATTCACTCCATGAGCAATGAAGCTCTGAAAATGCGGGGCCACGTCCATGGCACCAAGGACGCAAAGCGCGTCGCCATCGGCTCCGGTGTAGGCGCCGTCATTGAGACGTACGACTTCATCGGCTTCGGCACTGCCGCGGCTTTGTACTTCGGTGCAGCATTTTTCCCCACCGGTGATCCCGTCACCGGAACCCTGGCCGCTTTCGCCACACTGGGTGTTGGCTTTGCGGCCCGCCCGATCGGCGGCATCATCGGCGGGCACCTCGGCGACAAGGTGGGCCGCAAGCCGGTCCTCGTTGCTTCCCTGATCCTGATGGGCGTGGCCACGTTCCTGATCGGCCTGCTTCCCACGTACGAGCAGGTTGGCCTGCTCGCACCGGCCCTGCTGGTCTTCGTCCGTGTGGTCCAGGGCCTGGCCTTCGGCGCTGAATGGGGCGGCGCCATCCTGATGAGCTACGAGCACGCACCCTGGAAGTCCAAGGGCAAGTACACCGGCATCGTCCAGGCCGGCTTCCCCGTCGGCCTCCTGTTGGCAAACCTCGTCTTCCTCGTGAGCGTAAACCTCGGCGGTGAACTCGCCTGGCGCGTTCCGTTCCTGGCGAGCATCGTCCTGGTGGCCGTTGGCCTGATCATCCGTTCCAAGGTCCCGGAGTCCCCGGTCTTCGACGAGGTCAAGGTAAGCGGCTCGATCGTCAAGTCACCCATCATCGAGGTCATCAAAACCGACTGGCGCAGCATCGTGCGCGGCATCGGCCTCCGCATTGCCGAGACCGCCGGCTACGCCGTGTCCATCACGTACATGATTTCCTACCTCCACACCCAGCATCTGGCTGACAAAACCCAAACACTCGTGGCCCTCTGCATCGCGTCCGCCATCGGCATCTTCGCCACCATGGCCTGGGCCCGGCTCACGGACAGGATCGGCCGCCGGCCCCTGTACATCTGGTCCTGCGCCTTCGCGCTGCTGTTCGGCATCCCGATGTTCCTGCTGGTCAACACCGGACTGTTCATCTTCGTCATCGCCACGATCGTCATCTCCTACGCCGTGTGCCAGAACTCCCTGGCCGGCGCGCAGGGCCCGTGGTTCCCGGAACTGTTCCAGGCCAAGACCCGCTCCTCCGGCGCCTCACTGGCCTACCAGATCTCCGCCATGGTCTCCGGATTCACGCCCTTCATCACTACGCTCCTCTTCGTGAGCCTGGGCTGGATGGGCCCCGCCCTCCTGTTCAGCTTCTACGCCGCGATCGGCCTCTGGGCCGCCCTTGTCACCCGGGAAACCTGGGGCAAGCGGGAACGGGAACTGGCAGATGAGGCCACCAAAAGCACCCCGCAATCCGTAGACGCCTGATGACCACCACCACAGAAGAAGCTCACATGACTGCCACCCAGGAAACCATGGCTCCCACCACCGATCGCGTTGACAGCGTTGCTGCCGCCGCCTACCGGATCCGCCACCACGCCCTGAACATGGGCGAGGTCCAGGGCCAGGGCTACGTCGGCCAGGCCCTCGGCGCCGCTGACATGCTGGCCACTGTCTACACCGACCAGCTCCGCTACCGCGCCGAGGACCCGGAGTGGGAGGCCCGGGACCGGTTCCTGCTCTCCACCGGCCACTACGCCATCGGCCACTACGCCGCCCTGGCCGAGGCCGGCATCGTACCGGTGGAGGAACTCGAGACCTACGGCTCCGACGACTCCCGGCTGCCGATGTCCGGCATGTCCACGTACACGCCGGGTATGGAAATCTCCGGCGGATCCCTGGGCCACGGCCTCACCATCGCCGTCGGCATGGCCCTGGGCCTGCGCTACCAGGGCTCCGACGCGAGGGTCTACAACTTCCTCTCCGACGGCGAACTGGACGAGGGCTCCACCTGGGAGGCCGCCATGGGCGCGCACCACCATCAGCTGGGCAACCTCACGGCCATGGTGGATATCAACGCCCTGCAGGCGGACGGGAAAACTGACACGGTGCTCCGCACCGAGCCGGTTACCGAGAAGTGGGAGTCCTTCGGCTGGTACACCCAGCGGGTGGATGGGAACGACGTCGGTGCGCTGCTCACAGCGTTCGACAACGCAGCAGCCCAGGCCGCCGCCGTCGGACGCCCTTCTGTGATCCTGTGCGACACGAAGGTGGGCCGCGGCGTACCCCTGCTGGAGGAACGCGAGAAGGCGCACTTCATGCGCATCGAGGAAAACGAGTGGCAGACCTGCCGCGAACAACTGACCGCAGGATTTGAAGGGACCACCGGACGATGAGCACCACCACGGCGGCAGTTGCCGCTCCGAAACCCAAGCTGAAGACTTCGGCCATGATCGCCTCCTTCTCTGACCCCGGCCAGAAGACGGCGTCCGCCCCGTTCGGGCACGCGCTGGTCAAGGCCGCCCAGGAGAACGACAGGATCGTGGGGCTCACCGCGGACCTGGGCAAGTACACCGACATGCACATCTTCGCGCAGGCCTTCCCCGAGCGGTTCTTCCAGATGGGCATGGCGGAGCAGCTGCTCTTCGGTGCCGCAGCAGGGTTGGCCGAAACGGGGCTGGTGCCCTTCGCGTCCACCTACTCGGTGTTCGCCGCCCGCCGCGCCTACGACTTCCTCTGCCTCGACGCGGCTGAACCCAACCTCAACGTCAACATCGTGGGCGGACTGCCGGGCCTGACCACCGGGTACGGCCCAAGCCACCAGGCCACCGAGGACATGGCGATCTTCCGCGGCATGCCCAACCTGACCATCGTGGACCCCTGCGACTCTATCGACATCGAACAGGCCGTCCCCCAGCTGGCGGCGTCCGAGGGGCCCACGTACCTGCGGCTGCTGCGTGGCAACGTCCCCACCGTGCTGGATGAGTACGGCTACACGTTCGAACTGGGCAAGGCCAAGGTCCTGCGCGGCGGAAACGACGTCGTGTTCGTCTCCTCCGGGCTGATGACCATGCGCGCCCTGCAGGCCGCCAAGGCCCTGGCGGAGCACAACGTTGATGTTGCCGTGGTCCATACCCCCACCATCAAGCCGTTCGACGCCGCGACGGTCCTCGCCGAAATCAACACCGACCGGCTGGCCGTGACGCTCGAAAACCACAGCGTCATCGGCGGCCTGTTCGAAACCGTCGCCTCGGCCGTGGTGACTGCGGGGCTGGGCAAGCGCGTGGTGCCGGTGGCCCTGCCGGACGAATTCCTCGACGCCGGTGCCCTGCCCACCCTCCACGACCGGTATGGGCTGACCGTCCAGCGGATCGTGGCGAAGGTGCTGGCGGAACTCGGCTGACACCGCCAGCAGAAGCGCGGAGCAGCCGGTGCTGCTCCGCGCTTCTGACGTAGAATCGACTGTTAACACGCCACTGTAGACAGTCAACCCCTGACACTGAGGACCCCCGATGACCGAACTTGCAGCATCCCTTTTGGGGCTCGAGAAGAAAAGCCTCCGCGAGCAGGCGCTCGCCGCGCTGCGCACCGCGATCACCAGCGGTGAACTGGAACCCGGCAGGCACCTGGTGGAGACGGAGTTGTCCGAGATGCTGCGGATCAGCCGCGGCACCCTGCGCGAGGCGCTGCGCCAGCTGGAACAGGAAGGCCTCCTCTCCGCGGGCCCCCGCGGACGCCTCTCGGTGCGGCACCTGGACGAGAAGGAAATCCGCGATATCTACGCCGTCCGGGCCGCGATCGAGTCCCTCGCTGCCGTCACCCTGTGCGAGCTGCCCGACCGGCAGACCGTGATCACCACCCTGCGTGCCGCCATCGACGCGATGAAGGCCGCCGAACAGGAAAGCCTGCAGCAGCGCGTCGAGTCGGACCTTGAGTTCCACCGCACGCTCTGCCGGCTCACCGGCAACGAAACCCTCCTGCACACCTGGGAGTCCCTTGAGGGATCCATCCGGATGTCCATCATGTTTGCCGGCCTGGAAAAGGGCGTCAGCAACATGAGTGTGGACCGCCACCACGACATCGTCGCGGCCATCGAGACCGGCGACGCCTCGCTGGCGCGCAAGACCATCCGCCAGCACATGGACACCGCCGCCGACAATCTGGTGGCATAGCGCCTGTACCCCTGGCTGTTAGCCCAGTTCTTTTTCCTGAGCGGGGGACCCTTAGCTGTTCCTGATGGCCTCTTCGAATGCGGTCAGGCTGCGTTCGATCATGTCCTCGTTGGCCGTCAGGGAGATCCGGAAGAAGCCCGGCGTCTCGAACAGCACCCCCGGCAGAACGAAGACATCCCGGCGGGCGAGTGAGCTGGTGAACGCCTCGTCGTCCGGAATCGGGGACCTGACATACAGATAGAACGTGCCCTCCGGCCGCCGGACGCGGTAACCCATGCCGTCGAGCGCGTCGACGAGGCGGTCCCGGCGCCGCTGCAACTGGCCGACGTCGATGGAAAACTTCTCGAGTTCGGGAAGCGCATGCTGCAGCAGGGCGTTCGGGTACACCCAGCCCATGGCCACCTGCAGGCTGGTGATGGGCGGACCCATTTCATCCCGGTGCGGCATGGTGGATGGCAGCGCCAGGTAGCCCACCCGCTGGCCGGGCGAGAGATGGGTCTTGCCGTAGGAGTAGGCCAGCAGCGTGTGCGCGTAGAACTCCGCCGGGCTGTGGAAGCGGAGGCCGTCGAACACGATCCGGTTATAGGGTTCATCCGAGACGAGGTAGATCCGCCGCCCGATCCTGTCCGAGGCCGCGTCCAGCAAATCCGCCAGCCGGCGCAGCAGCTCGGGCGGGTAGATCCGGCCGGTGGGATTGTTGGGCGAATTAACGATGACCACGCGGGTGCGCTCCGTGATGGCAGCCTCGATGGCGTCGAGGTCCAGGTCAAAGGTAGTGGTGTTGATTTTCACCTTCACCGGGACCAGTCCGGCTTCAAGGACCAAAGGCTCGTACAGGAACCACGGCGGCAGGCTGTAGATGACCTCATCGCCCGGATCTGCCACGGTCTTCAGTGCCAGGGCGATGGCGGCGAAGCCACCGGTGGTGAGGTAGATATCCTCCGTCCGGAACGGCACCTCCAGCAGTCGCTGCAGCGATTCCGCGGCGGCCTCCCGGGCGGCTTCGCCGTTGGTCTGGTAGGCGAACCACTGATCATTCTGAGGCGTCAGGGCGCCCCGCAGCGTGTTGACGTAGCGGTCGGCCGGCATCTGGTGCGGATTGCCGAAGGTGAAGTCGCACCCGGGCGCCTTGCCGTGCCCGCGAGAACCGTATTCGCGGATGTAGGCCTCAACCCGACGGAATGAAGGGATCGATGCCAGCTGGTTAGCGCGGGCAGATACCGCTGAGCTGGCTGTCTGGTGGTCCATGGCACCACTCCTGTATTGGGCAGCCGTGGGACGGCAACCGGACGGGCAGCGCGCTGCTGAGCCAGTGGAGGCTGTGGTGCGACCTATTTTGGCCTCCGACAAGCCTTGAAGTAAAGAGCCTTGTGGGAAGTCCGGCTCAGCCCAGCTCGCCGGTTCCGGCCGCCGCGAGAGGAAGGATCCGGCCCCAGAAGTCCTCCGGGATGTCCCATTCGGCGAGCCGGACGGTTTCCTCCACGCGGCCGGGTTCTGACATGCCCACGATGGTGGAGCTGACCCGCGGATCCCGGGTGGAGAACTGCAGCGCGGCGGCGGCCAGCGGAACGCCGTACTCCGTGCAGATCGCTTCCATCTCCTTGACCCGCGCGATGATGGCCTGGCTGGCCGGGCGGTAGCAGTAGTTGGGGGAGGCGTCCGGGCCCTTCACCAGCATGCCGCCGCCGAACGGGGCCGCATTGACGTACGCCACGCCCCGCTCCATCGCGTCCTGGATCAGCGGTTCGGCGGTCTGGTCCACAAGCGTGTAGCGGTTGTGGCTGATGACGACGTCGAACACGTCCGTGGCGAGGTACTTCAGTTCCAGGTCGATCGGTCCGCCGGCCACGCCGAGGTGCCCGATGACGCCCTGGTCGCGCAGTTCGATCAGCGCTTCCAGCGGGCCGCCCGCCGCGGTGCCCTCCTCGAAGGTGATCTTCTCGGGATCGTGGAGGTACACCAGCTGGAGCCGGTCCAGCCCGAGCCGGTCCAGGGATTCCTCCACTGACCGGCGGACGCGGTCCCCGGAGAAGTCGCTGACGCCGCGGATGGGGTCCACCTTGGTGGCCACCACCACGCCATCGGGCAGGCCGCCGGCTTCCGCGAGGGCCTGGCCGATCCGGCGTTCACTGTTCGTCTGCCCGTACTCGTTGGACGTGTCGATGAAGTTGAAGGGGCCCTCCAGGACCCGGCGGATGGTGGCCACGGCGGTGTCGGTCCCGTGCGGGGCGGGGTGGCTGCCCAGTGAACTGGTGCCGACGCAGACAGTGGAGACGGACAGGCCGGTACGGCCAAGAGTGCGGTATTCCATGGTGGTTCCTTCGGGTACGAGGTCCAGAAAAGGCTTTCTCACCAGCTATTCTGCCTTCTCCGCCCGCCTGTTAGTGTGATTGCCCACACATCCAGGAGGAGCCATGACCATCAATTCACCCGAGTCCCTGCCCGACGACGATGCGCAGGAGGCATCCGGCATCGCCGAACCTGAAACTAAAGAGCACGACGGCGGCATCCCGGCCGGGAACGAAGGTGTTGGCCTGGGTGCCACTGGGGAACCCAACACCTTCGAACCCGAGGAAGCGCCCGAAACCGACTAGATCCGCCATCCGAGGCTTGTTCGCGATTCAGGACGCTCAAGGTTCTGTTGTGCGAACAAGCCCCGGATTGGCGGAAGGGTCAGCGGCTACAGTGCTGAACCGATCGAGGCCAGTTTCCCGGCAGCCGCACCGGCAAGGCCGTTGGCGGGGCGCTCCAGGCCGTAGTGCTCACGCAGCGTCCGGCCTGTGTATTCGGTGCGGAACAGGCCGCGGTCCTGCAGGATGGGCACCACCTGGTCCACAAACGTCCCAAGCCCCGAGGGCAGCACCGGCGGCATGATGTTGAAGCCGTCCGCCGCGCCGCCGTCGAACCACTCCTGAATGGCGTCCGCCACCTGGACCGGCGTACCGGTGAAGGTCCGGTGGCCGCGGCCGCCGCCCAGGCGCCCGATCAGTTCCCGGACGGTGAGCTTCTCCCGGCGGGCGAGCTGGACGATCAGCGTGTAGCGGCTCTTGGCGCCTTCAATCTCGTCTTCGCTGGGCAGGTTGTCCGGCAGTTGGCGGTCCAGCGGGAGGTCCGCGGGGGCGACGCGCAGCGTCTTGGCCAGCTGGATCCGCGCGTATTCGGGCTTGATCAGCCGGTCCAGTTCATGCTCCAGCGCATGGGCTTCATCCTCGGTGGCCCCGATGACCGGGACGATGCCGGGAAGGATCTTAATGGTCTCCGGATCCCGGCCGACGGCGGCTGTCCGGACTTTGAGGTCCCGGTAGAACCCCTGTGCGTCCGCGAGGGTCTGGTGGGCGGTGAAAACTGCGTCCGCGTACCGGGCGGCGAGATCCTTGCCGTCCTCCGAGGAGCCGGCCTGCACGATGAGCGGGTGCCCCTGGGGTGAACGGGGGATGTTGAGCGGGCCTCGGACCTTGAAGTGCTTCCCTTCGTGGTCAACGGTGCGGATCCGCGAAGAATCTGCCCAGACGCCGTCGGCCTTGTCCGCGAGCACGGCGTCGTCCTCCCAGCTGTCCCAGAGCTTCTGCGCCACCTCGATGAACTCGGCGGCACGCCCGTACCGGACCGCGTGGGCGGGCTGGTCGTCCACCCCGAAGTTGCGGGCGGCGTCGGGACCGGCCGTGGTGACCACGTTCCAGCCGGCGCGGCCGCCGCTGACCCAGTCCACGGACGCGAAGCGGCGGGCCAGGTTGAACGGTTCGTTGTACGTGGTGGAGGCGGTGGCGATCAGGCCGATGCTTTTGGTGGCGCCGGCGATGGCAGTCAGGAGCACGGTGGGCTCAAGCTTCCCGGCCGGGCGGCGGCCCACCTCGCCGAAGAGGACCGGTGAATCGGCGAAGAAGATGGAGTCCAGCTTGCCGCGTTCGGCCGTGCGGGCCAGCTGTTTGTAGTGCTCCACGTTGGTGCTTGAATGCGGATCGCTTTCGGGCAGCCGCCAGGAGGCTTCGTGGTGGCCGGTGCTCATCAGGAAGGCGTTGAGGTGGAGGGTGCGCCGGGTGGAATCAGGATTCTGGGAAGTCATGGTGGTGCTCCTAAAGGGGTGTTTTAGTGGCTGGCGACGGTGACGTCGACGCCCAGGGCTGTGAGCAGGTCGCGGCGCAGGGCTTCGTGCCCGGCGGCGTCTGTATGGGTTCCGGCAGCGGACGTTCCAATCCCCGGCGCGACCTTCCGGACAGTGGCCACTCGGCCGCTGTCCAGGACCACGATCCTGTCGGCCAGGGCGATGGCTTCGTCGACGTCGTGGGTGACCAGCAGGACGGCGGGCCGGTGGGCGGCCACGAGCTCGCGGAGCAGGCCGTGCATCCTGATGCGGGTCAACGCGTCGAGGGCTCCGAACGGTTCGTCGGCCAGCAGGAGCTGCGGTTCGCGGACCAGGGAGCGGGCCAGGGCCACGCGCTGCTGCTCACCGCCGGACAGCTCGTGTGGCCAGGACTTTTCCCGGCCCGCGAGCCCCACTTCGGCGAGGGCCCTGCGTGCCTTGGCGCCGGCGTCGTGATCCCGCAGTCCCAGGGTGACGTTGCCCAGGACGGTGTCCCACGGCAGGAGCCGGGAGTCCTGGAAGACCACGGACACGCGGTCCGGGACGTTGATGACGCCGCTGCCTTTGACATCGTGGTCCAGCCCGGCGAGCGCCCGCAGCAGCGTGCTCTTGCCGCAGCCACTGGGACCCAGCAGGGCCACGAACTCGCCGGGGGCGATGTCCAGGTCCACGCCGTTCAGGACGCCCTTCGGCCCGAAGCCGCGGATCAGTTTCCGAACAGAAACAGCGGAAACGGCGGGAGCCTCCGCGGGAGCCTTAGTGTGGAAGGAGGGTGCGACGGCGGTCAGCCCGCCAGGGTGCGCTGCCATGAGAGGGCCTTTCGTTCGATGAAGCGGACAATGCCATCGGAGAGCAGGCCGAGAATGCCGTAGACGGCGAGCCCGAGGACGATGATGTTGGTCTGGCCATAGGTGCGGGCGAGCTCCATCATGTAGCCGATGCCGCTGGTGGAGTTGATCTGTTCCACCACCACCAGGGACACCCAGGCCCCGGTGACCGCGAACCGCAGGCCGAGGAAGAAGCCGGGCAGTGCTCCGGGGAGGACCACTTTGCGGATGAAGCCCGTCCGGCTCAGCCCCACGGTCTGCGCCAGTTCCACGTAGCGCAGGTCGATTCCGCGCAGGCCGGCGTGGGTCTGCAGGTAGATGGGGACGAAAACGCCGAGGGTGATGGTGAGGACCTTCATGGTCTCGTCGATTCCGAACCACAGGATGAGGAGCGGGATCAGGGCGAGGCCCGGGATGGCGCGCTTGATCTGCACCGGCCCGTCGATGAACGCCTCGCCAGCCCGGCTGAGCCCGGAGACCAGGGCCAGCAGCGCCCCGGCGACGACGCCAAAGAACAGACCCAGGCCGGCGCGCTGGGCGGAGATTGCGAGGTTCTCCTGGAGCCGGCCGTCGGCGATCAGCTCGCCGGCGGTGGCCATGACGGTCCAGGGTTCGGAGAGGATGCGGGGGTCCAGCAGCCCCGTGGCCGAGGCGGCTGTCCAGAGCAGCAGCAGCACCGAGGGGCCCAGCAGCCAGGCGAGCCGCCGCCGTCGTCCGGGGCCCAGCCGGCGTCCGGTGGGCCGCACATCGTCGCGGCCGGCGAAGGCCGGGTCCTGATGGGGTGCGACGGCGGTGCGCTGCGCCACGGCTGCGGCGCTCATGCGGCACCAGCCTTTCCGGCCGCGGCGAAGGCCGTGCCTGCGATGGCTTCGTAGCGGGTGTCGTAGAGGTCCGCCGCCACCAGCTGGGGTTTCTTCTGTTCCCTGGCCAGCAGGTCGATGGTTTGCTGGTGCCGCTCGATGGCTTCGGTCCAGGACAGCGGAACGTCCCTCTTGCCCGCGGCGTCGATCAAATACTGGCCGTCCTCGCGGGAGAGGCCCTGGTCCTTGACGTAGTAGCCTTCCAGCCACTCCGCCGGGTGGTCCTCGATCCAGCGCTGGGCCTTGCCCCACACCTTGACGTAGGCGGCCAGGGCGGCGGCCTTGGCGGGGTCGTCCAGGACCCTGGTGGGGGAGTACAGGTGGCCCGGATCGTCGCGCAGGCCGTGCCGGAGCGTGGAGGCGCCGTCGCCCTTGTACTTGGACAGGTAGCGCTTGATCTGCACGCCGCCCAGGGGTGCGGCGTCCACCTGTTTGCTGGCGAGGGCGGTGGAGTACACGTCGCCGGTACTGGGCAGTTCCACCAGCTTCACGTCGTCCTGCGCGAGTCCGGCCTTTTCGAGGATCCGCAGCACCAGGGCGCCCTGGGCCTGGCCCGGACTGTAGGCAATCTTCTTGCCGCGCAGTTCCTCCAGCTTGGTGATGCCGGAGCCGGGAGCGACGCCGAGTTCGTAGAGCGGGTGGTTCACGGCGTCCTGCCGGAACGCGCTGGCGATGATCCGCACATCCAGGCCTGTCCAGGTTGCGTGGATCGGCGGGATGTCCGCCACTGAGCCGACGTCCAGGGCGTTGGCCCGGAACGCTTCGGTGGTCTGTGGACCGCCGGAGATGTTGGCGAACTCCACGGTGAAGTCGAGTTCCTTGATGAGGCCGGACAGCTCCAGGGCCACCTTCACGCTGGGGTCGCCCACCGTAATGGTGGTCCCGGCGGGGACGGTGCTGGCGAGCGGCGCCGTGGCCTGGGTTGGCTGGGTGTCGCCGGCGGTGGCGCTTCCGCCGCAGGCCGTCAGGACGCCGAGGGCGGGCAGCGCCAGGAGGGTGCCCAGGGCACGGCGCCGGGTGAAGGTGGAGGGCCCTTGGGTGGAGGGAAGCACGGACGGTGAAGCGAAGGACATGGTGACCTTTCAGGGGCAAGGGGGAGTGGCATCGGGAATTGAGGGCACGGCGGTGCTGCCCCCGGGATGTGCCCGGGGACGGAGTGAGGGGGGAAGATGGGGCGCTGACGCCCGTCAGCGAAGCGTCAGCGAAGGCGGATCAGTGACGGCGGCAACACAGAGAACCTGAGGTGTGGGTGCCATTCATGTGCTTGGATGGGTGCGGCATCGGGTCCTCCTGTTCGTGATGCGTTTGTTGTGCGGTGCGGTGCGGCCTGGCCTGGGCCGTGAAACCACCTAAACACGGCCGCCACGGCCTTGGCCAGCACCCCGCAATGGAAGCTAACGGGACGAAACGGGGCTACATATGACGCCACGGAGCGCGCAGGAAAGGGCCAACCCGGGCAACCATGCGCCATGTTTCGCAACGCGGCTTCATCGGAACTTCATGTAGCGCGAACCCTTGCCGAGGGGCGCGAGTGTTTTGTTATCGCCGCAACTATTCGGCGTCAAAACGTCCTGCGCGGGATGCGGGCGCGCTCGCCGGCTCCACAATTGAAGGACCAATTTCAGGCCCAAAGGAGGTTGTGATGGGCAGTCCGGCCGCGTCAGGCGCGGTTTTTCCAACAGCCATTCTGACCGTTTTGCTCTTCACGGGGTGCGGCCCGCAGGCGGGGCCGACGACGACGTTGAGCCCGAGCCCTGCCGTCACCTCCGCGACGGGAACAACAACCGCCATGCCGACGGCGACCGCCTCGCCGAGTGCCACCGCGCCGGCGTCGGCCTCCTGGACCAGCTTCACGACGGCGGACGGACAGCTGACGTTCGACCATCCGGCGGCGTGGAGCGTCAGGGACCCGGCAGGGGAGCTTCCCGAGGGCGGCGGTGCCTTCGCGGAGGTGACCAATGGGGCCGGCAAGCCGCTGGCCGCGCTTCGGACCAACATGGCCGTCGGGTCCACATGCCTGGGCCGGTACCCGTACTCGGTACTGGATTCTGAAGAGTTGCCGCACCTGACGCAGGGTGAGGGAGCTCCGCGTTTCACTTACGAGACCCGCGGGAACGACGCAGCGCCAGGTCCGGCCGATACTCCCGCAGCGGCCTACGGCATCACGTCTGTTCCGGCACCCACCGGGGACTCGGCGTCGTGCATCTTCCACTTCTTCAACTGGCCGCCCACCGCTGCCATGTTTGGCGCGTTCTACAACCCGGAGAACAACGTGACGCCGGGGGCTGAAGCCCTCCCGTACCTGGAGCAGGCCAAAAAGTATATGGAAACCCCGGAGTACAGGGACATCAGGCGGATGCTAACGTCACTGCGGCCGGCCGGCTGACCCAGGGGCTGGTGGTTTGGCCTGTATGAAGGAGGCCGGCTCAAGGTTGACTCAAGATTTCGCGGATCCGGTCCGTATTGGTCAACGCGTCACTGAGGGGCCAGTACATTGATTTCGGCTTCAGTTTGTTCCCCAATCCGAAGCCTGGGAAGCCCCCGCGCTGGAGTTCAACTCGCGCGGGGGCTTCCGATCAGGTGAGTGGGCCGTTGATTGCCGCTAGCCCAGCGCGGCGCAGATATCGAGGGCCGTTCCGGACGTGCTCTGAAGTGTCCAGACGCCGCCGGCGTCCACGGTGTAGACCACCCTTCCCACATAGAGCGTGGTGGAGGGACCGGCTGGGATGTCCGTCGGGAAGAGGGTGATTCCGTTGTGTCCTGTGGAAACCGTCGTGGACGTCTGGGTTGCTGGATCGTAGGTGGTCTTGCTGACGGATCCGTTCGATTCGAAGGTGATCGACTTGCCTGTCTCAACATTGGTGTAAGTGAGCGTGAAGCCCTTGCCGGCGTTGATGGTTGTAACGGTGCCGCCCTTGGAGTCCTTGAATTCCTTGATGTGCCGGTTGGAGTCGACGCCTTCAATGAGGAGCCGGAATTCGCAGCCCAAACCAGCCGGAAGATCGTACTCTTCATCATGATTTGTACCGTCGTGGGTGGCACTGGCCGCAGGGGCACCGCACAGCATTGCGACGACGCTCGCCACAGACGCAAAGCCGGCAGCTGACTTTCGGTTCATCGGATATACCTCCACTGCTAAGGAGCATTGCTTCCCTGAAATGGCACGCCGTCGTGAGTGACAGTGGAGACCGTTCGCCGTTGACCCTCAAAACCTAGGACCAGGCTGTTTGGCATGTCAACGGGGTTTTGATTCAGCTTCGTCCTGTGGCCTAGAGGTAGTCGTCCGCCCGTTCGCGGGCGATTTCCAACAGCGTGGAGTAAAAGGCAACCTCGGCCGGAGCATAGACCTTGTCCTGCCGTTGCGCCAGGAGTATGCGCCGGAGCGGGGCGGCAGGACCAAGGCTAAGCACCTTTACATCGGGATGCTGAAGCGCCACAGCGGTTTTGGGCACCATGGCCACGCCCATCCCCACACTGACCATGGCCTGGGCCTCCTGGTAGTCGTTTGCGAGGAAGCCAATCACCGGTTCGAACCCGGCGTCGTGGGCGGAACGCTGCAGCACCTCCACTACCGGGTGGGCTTCGGCGCGGACGATCCAGGACTCGTTGAGCAGGTCCTCCATGCGGACCTGCTCCCGGTCGGCAAGCGGGTGGCTGCGGGCCACCAGAATCACGGTGCTCTCCCGGAAGACCTCTGTGACCCGGATGGAATCGTCTTCGAACGGATTCCATGGATAGTCCCAGAGCAGGCACAGGCCCGTGACTCCGGACTGAAGATCCCCCACGAGCTGGTCGAAGCGCGCGCTGCGCAAAGAGAGGCTGATGGCCGGGTAACGCTTCTTGAAGGTCCGAATGACGATCGGCAGGAAGGACCCGGCCAGCGTGGGGAAGGTGCCCACGGTCAGGGATCCGCGCTTGAGGCCGGCGATCTGGCCCAGGTCAGACCGGGCAGCCTGCATCTGCCGGACGATTTTGCGGGCATGGCCCGCCAACAACTGGCCGGCCTCGGTGGGCACCACCCCGCGGGAGCGGCGGTTCAGCAGGGGCTGTCCCACCTCCTGTTCGAGCTTGCGCAACTGCTGCGAGACCGCCGAGGGTGTGTACATCATCAGCTCCGCTGCCGCCGTGATCGATCCCTGCTCCACCACCTCCAGCAGCAGCGCCAGCCGCCTGATGTCGAACAAATCGTGGCTTTCGTCGTTAACCAACGCTTCACCCTTCTGTGAATACGGTTCATTCGCTCCCAATAGCGGGCCAGGCTGACGGATGCTGGGCACTTTTTGGCGTTCAGAGATCCAAAAGGCAGGCCATATCCCTTTTATCCATATACGAATTAAGCAATGCTACAGCCCCATCGAAAAATCCAACATTGTCTGAAAGTGTGATCTGGCTCAATCTCGTTTCAGGTCCTCATCCAAATCTGAGGCACAAGGAGAAACGGGAAACACCATGAAGATCGAAGCGCAGTGGATGCGCGGAGGCACCAGCAAGTGCTGGGTGTTCGAAGCGGAGCATCTGCAGGAGTCCGGCACCAGCCTGGATGTGCTGCTGCCGCGGCTGTTCGGCAGCCCGGACCCCCGCCAGATCGACGGCGTGGGCGGGGCCACCTCGACCACCAGCAAAGCCGTGATCCTGCACCGGCCCGTCGGCGACGGCGTCGACGTTGAGTACACCTTCGCCCAAGTGGGGATCGAGGAGGCGGCAGTGGACTGGGGCAGCAACTGCGGGAACGGCTCAGCGGTAGTGGGCCTGTTTGCCATCGAGAAGGGCTGGGTGCTCCCCACCGGGGACGTCACCCGGATTGTCACCCGCAACACCAACACCAACCAGATCATCGTCCAGCGCGTGGCCACCCCCGGCGGCGCCCTGGCATCGGCCCCCGACGCGCAGATGCCCGGCGTACCGTTCCCCGGCCACCCGGTGGGGCTCGGCTTCCATGACCCGGCCGGCAAGACAACGGGGACGCTGCTGCCCACCGGGGCGGCCACCGACACCATCACCGCCGGAGGCACCCGCTGGACCGTGTCGATGGTGGACGCCGGAGCCCCCGTGGTGATGCTCCGCGCCGAAGAACTGGGACTGGACCCGGCCCGGTACAGCAGCTGGCGCGCAGGGGTGGAGCTGCAGTTGGACACCCTGGAGCAGATCCGGCGGCAGGCTGCGGTCCGGATGGGCCTGGCCCCCACCACCGCCGAAGCGGCCCGGGCGATCCCCAAGCTCGCCATCGTGGCCGCCGCCGCCGGGACCGATCCCGCCGGGACCGATCCCGGGTGCGACGCCAACGTCATGATGCTCTCCATGGGCAGGCCGCACCCGGCCCTGGCCATCACCGGCAGCATCGCACTGACCCTTGCCGCCCGCACCCCGGGCACCGTCATGCACACCATCAAGGGCGACGCCCCGGGAACAACGCTCCGGCTGCGCACCCCCGCCGGAGTAATCGAGACGTGGAGCGAGGAGCACAACGGGAGCCTCCTCGTCGGCGTCGACCGCACGGCCCGCACCATCGCCACCACCATCATCCATCTCCCCGAGGTTTCGGGCAGTGTTGTTGCTGCCTCCCTCGCGGGAGCCACACGCTAAGGAGTCCATCATGACCACTACCAAGGACCGCACCACTGTCGCTGCGGGCGCGACCCGGGACCAGGCGCGGGACGAGGGTCCCAAGCGTCCCAGCCGTCGCCGCCGTATCCTACTGGTGGCGGTGGCCGCCGGATTGGCGATCCTGGCTTTGATTGCCCTCGTGGTGGGGGGTGACATCTTCAACCCGGGGGCCACTGCGGAACCGGAGCACACCATGACCGCTGTCCAGATCATCCCGCTCGTCATTCTCGTCGTCATGTTCGTCGTCGCCACCAAGTGGCCGCTGAACATTGGTGTGATGGGTCTCGTCGCCTCGTTCGGCGTCGGCTATTTCATGCTCGGAATGACCGACAAGCAGATCCTCGAGGAGTTCCCGGCCAGCATCGTCCTGACGATCATCGGCGTGACCTACTTCTTCAGCATGGCCCAGCGGAACGGGACCATCGACATCATCGTCCAGAACTGCGTACGCCTCGTCAGGGGCCGGACGATGCTGCTGCCCTGGGTGTTCTTCCTGATGGCAGCCGCCCTGACCTCGCTGGGCACCTTCTCGCCGGCCGCCGTCGCCCTGCTGGCCCCGGCAGCCATCGGCTTCGCCTACGAGTCCCGCATCCATCCCGTAGTGATGGGCGCGTTCATCATCAACGGAGCCCATGCCGGCGGCTTTTCCCCGTTGTCCGTGGCCGGCGTGCTGGTGCACGACATCGCCCTTAAGAACGGCTTTCCCATCTCCCAGGGCGCACTATTCCTGGCCAGCTTCGCGCTGAACCTCATTCTCTCCGTACTCACCATTGTCCTGTTCGCCCTCATCGGCCGGCTCCGCGACGGCGAAGGCGGCCACCGGGCCGACCTCGACACCCCCCGCACCACCCGTCCCCGCGGGCAGCAGATCCTCACACTGGCCCTGATCGCCGTGATGCTCGTCTGCACCCTGGGATTCCACATGCCAATCGGCTTTGTGGCCCTCTCCGCCGGACTCCTGCTGGCACTGGTCAACATCAAGGAACACCAGACCTTCATCGGCGGCGTCTCCTGGTCCACGGTCCTGCTGGTTGCAGGCATGATCACCTATGTCTCCCTGCTTCAGCACGTGGGCGTCATTGACACCCTCGCCGAAATGGCCCTGGCACTGGGTGCACCCCTACTGATCGCACTGGTTCTCTGCTACGTCATTGGCGTTGGCTCTGCCTTCGCATCCTCCACGGCGTTGCTGACCGCATTCATCCCCCTGGCCGGCCCGCTGCTGGCCACCAGTTCACTGAGCGCCTCCGGAACTGTTGCGGCACTGGCCATCGCCGCAACTGTGGTGGATGTTTCGCCTTTCTCCACTGACGGTGCGCTGGTGGTGGCCAACGCCCGCGACGATGACCGGCAGCGCGTCTACAAGCAGCTCATGGCCTACGCCGGGGGAGTGGTTTTGGTGGCCCCGGCCCTGGCATGGGCCCTGCTGGTACCCACCGGCATCATGTAACCCGTCCCGCCGGGATGTTTATGCCCCGAACGGCCCGTCAGCTGACGGGCCGTTCGGGGTTTTCCGCGGGCTTGGTCAGCCAACCGAAAAGCTGCCCTTACATTTGGGTCCGCTTCCATATTTTGGCGGAGTCAGCGTGGATAGCATGAGGTGACCGGACAGAGCCGTCCGGCCAGCTCGACGCAGAAGGAAGCCCATGGCAGCGGTAATGGTGGACGATATCCTCTCGGATCTCCCCCTGGGTTTCGCCAGCCTCATCCTCCGGCCCGCCCCGGCCGGCGCTGCGATCGAACGGTTCCTGATCGTGGATGCGGATGATGAAGCGTCCGACGGCGGCGCGGCCTTTGTCCTGCTGATCGGCGTCCGCGGACGGTCGGCTTTGCCCGCCCTGCGGCGGCTGCTGAAGAACCCTCCGCCGGTGGTCGCCGTCAAGGGAAGGCGTGAAGAGTTCGCCGAGGCTGAAGAGCTGCTCCGCGATGCCGGCACGGGCCTGCTGCTGGTGGATCCGGGGGCTGACTGGGACCGGCTGCTGTCCATCGCCAAGGACCGCATCCAGCCGCGCACCTACCAGAGTGAAGTGCTGACGCTGCTGGAAGAGGACCTGTTTGCCATCGCCCAGACCACCGCCCGGCTCACCTCCAGCCACGTGCTGATCGAAGACGCCGCCAACAAGGTGCTGGCGTACTCCACGGTGTCGAACGACATCGACGAGCTGCGCAAGGCCTCCATCCTCGCCCGGCGCGGTCCACGCAAATACGAGCTGCTGCTGAAGGACCTGGGCGCCTACCGTGAACTGCACCGGACCAGGCTGCCGGTCCGGGTGCCGGCCCGGCCCCAGGACGGGCTGCGGGAACGCGTGGCCATCACGCTGTTCGCCGGGGACCGGATCATGGGCTACATCTGGCTGCAGGAAACCGGGGCAGGCTTCGGCGCGGACGTTGACTACGTGCTTAACGGCTCAGCCGCACGGGCCGCAGCCGAGCTGATCCGGTACCGTAACCAACAGTCCGTGCACATGCGAGAAGACCGCATTGTGCGGATCCTGTCCGGTTCCGCGGAAGCCGCGGCCAGTGCCCACAGTGAGAAGATCCCTGCCGAGCGCCCGGCGGCACTGATCCTGATAGGAATGTCTGATGCCGATGCCCAGGCCGACGACGCAGCCCTGAAGCACGGCGAACTCGCCAACCTGGCATCCATCCACGCGGCCGCCTACAAGGCGTCCGCCGTCGTGGGCCAGTTCAAGGGTGACACCGCCGTGATCGTCCCCGGCCTGCAGTCAACCGCCGCGGAACCGGGGCTGCGGAGCCTGGCGGAGTCCATCGTCCGGGATGCCGCCAAGCACCTCGGCATCAGCCCGTTCGCCGCCGTCGGTCCGGTGGCCCCGGACCTGCTGTCCCTGCACTCAACCACCCGTATGGCCGAGGCCCTGTTGAGCTGTGTTGGTGCTTCTCCGGACAGTGCCGTTGCCACCGTGGACGACTTCGAGCCGGAGATCCTCTTCCGCGAGGCAGTCCGGAATTTCACGTCCTCCCCGTTCCGCCACCGCAGCCTTTCCGCGTTGCTGCGGCAGGACGGGGAACTCGCGGAAACACTGCACGCGTTCTTCGAAGCCTCACTCGACGTCGCGGAGTGCGCGGGCCGTATGAGGCTGCACAAGAACACCGTCTACTACCGGATCAGCAAGGCATCCCGGGCCACCGGCCTGGACTTCGGCAACCCCCGGGACGCGCTGGTGGCCCTGCTCCATATCCAGGAATGGGCCGGCACACACAAAGAACAACTGGGCAGGAAATGACCACAGCACTCAAGGCACCGCCGTTGGACCAGATACTGGATGACATCGTCCGCAGCCACAGGCCACATACGGAAACCGGGTCTGTCCCGGCCCACATTGCCTTTCTGGCGGCCGTCCCATTCAACAGGTTCGGGATCGCCGTTGCCACCGCTTCCGGCGACGTGTTCAGTTCCGGCGATGCTGACGTCCCGTTCTCCATCCAGAGCATCTCAAAGGTGTTCACCCTGGCCATGGCGCTTCGAGGCGACAGCTCAGGGACGCTGTGGTCCCGCGTGCTGCGTGAGCCCTCCGGCACTCCGTTCAACTCCCTGGTCCAGCTGGAAGTGGAGCACGGCATCCCGCGCAACCCCTTCATCAACGCCGGCGCCCTCGTGGTCACCGACCACCTGATGAAGGAAACGCCCGACGCCGCCACCCGGCTGTTGCGGTTCCTCACCGCCGAGGCGGGCAGCGCAGGGCCCTTCATCGACGAGGCTGCGGCAGCCAGCGAGCTCGCTGGCAGCAGCCGCAACCTTGCCCTGGCGCATTTCCTGAAGGACTTCGGCAACCTCACGCAGACCGCGGAATCAGTGGTGGAAAACTACGTCCGCCAGTGCTCCATCATGATGACCTGCGTGGAACTCGCCAAGGCCGGGCTCTTTCTTGCCCGGGACGGCCAGGGATCGCGCGGAACCGTGCTGTCTCCCAGCGAGGCGAAACGCATCGGCTCCATCATGCTGACGTGCGGGATGTATGACGCCGCGGGCGAGTTCGCCTACCGCGTGGGACTGCCCGGTAAGAGCGGCGTAGGCGGCGGCATCCTGGTCATCGTCCCAGGCGTATGTGCCATTTGCGTCTGGAGCCCCCGGCTGGACGGCAAAGGAAACTCCCTTGCCGGCACCGCCGCCCTCGCCGACCTTTCCGACCGCACCGGCTGGTCCGTTTTCTGACCTTCGACGGCCAAGCCCACACCCTTCTTTCCCCCATCCAGCAGGATCTTCTCCGTATCGAAAGGATCAACCATGCCCATCAACCCCAATGACGAGGTTGTGCTGAAACAAATCGACGGCGGCCACGCGCATGCCAGCGAGTCGTCCCTGCACGCGGAGGACAAGGGTTATCACAAGAACCTCAAACCCCGGCAGATCCAGATGATCGCGATCGGCGGTGCGATCGGCACCGGCCTGTTCCTGGGCGCCGGCGGCCGGCTGAACGCGGCCGGGCCGTCGCTGGTCATCGCGTACGCCGTCTGCGGTTTCTTCGCGTTCCTGATCCTGCGGGCGCTGGGCGAACTGGTGCTGCACCGGCCCTCGTCGGGCTCGTTCGTGTCCTACGCCCGGGAGTTCTTCGGCGAGAAGGCCGCGTTCGTCTCCGGCTGGTTCTACTGGATCAACTGGGCCACCACCACCATCGTGGACATCACCGCCGCCGCCCTCTACATGAACTTCTTCGGCCACTACATCCCCTGGATGGCCGCCGTCCCGCAGTGGGCCTGGGCCCTGATCGCCCTGCTCGTGGTCCTCGCCCTGAACCTGGTCTCCGTGAAGGTCTTCGGTGAACTCGAATTCTGGTTCGCCCTTATCAAGGTCGCAGCCCTGGTCGTCTTCCTCATCGTGGGCACCTACTTCGTCATCTTCGGCACCCCCGTGGACGGCCAGCCAGTTGGCCTGAGCCTGCTCTCGGACAACGGCGGGATTTTCCCCAACGGGCTGCTGCCCATGATCATCCTGATGCAGGGCGTCCTGTTCGCCTACGCCTCCATCGAACTCGTCGGCACCGCCGCCGGCGAAACCGAAAACCCGGAAAAGATCATGCCCAAGGCCATCAACTCCGTGGTCTTCCGCATCGCCGTGTTCTACGTCGGCTCCGTGATCCTGCTGGCCCTGCTGCTGCCCTACACCTCCTACGAAAAGGGTGTCAGCCCGTTCGTGACGTTCTTCGGCTCCATCGGCATCCAGGGCGTGGACGTCATCATGAACCTGGTGGTCCTCACCGCCGCACTGTCCTCCCTGAACGCCGGCCTGTACTCCACCGGCCGGATCCTGCGTTCCATGTCCGTCAACGGCTCCGCCCCGAAATTCGCCTCCCGGATGAACAAGGCCGGCGTCCCCTACGGCGGGATCGCGATCACCGCCGCCGTGTCCCTCCTGGGTGTGCCGCTGAACTACCTCGTCCCGGCCCAGGCCTTCGAAATCGTGCTGAACATCGCCTCAGTGGGCATCGTGATGACCTGGGCAACCATTGTGCTCTGCCAGATCCAGCTCAAACGCTGGGCAGACAAAGGGTGGCTGGAGCGCCCCTCCTTCCGGATGTTCGGCGCCCCCTACACGGGCTACCTCTCCCTGCTCTTCCTGGCCAGCGTCCTGGTCATGGTGTTCATCGACTCACCCCTGACCATGTTGGTCACCGCCATCGCCTCCGCCCTCATGGTGGTGGGCTGGTACGCCTGCCGTGCCCGCATCCGCGAAATCGCCGAAACCCGCGACGGCTACACCGGCACCGCCCCCGTCATCGCCAACCCGACGCCCATCAGATAAACCCCGCACCACCCACGAACGACCAACCGCTCCGAACAGCCAAAGAAAGCCCATGACAACGGAAACCGAAACAGCCCTGACCGCATCCGAGAACCAGCCCGCCGCCGTCGTAATTTCCAATCAAGGCTCCCGGCAGGCGAGCCAGCTGGACGGGCCAAAGGCCGATGGCCGCCCGGCACTCAAATCGGCCGGCCACGTCATTGTTGATTCGCTGGTGGCCCACGGGGTGGAGCGCACCTACGTGGTTCCCGGCGAGAGCTTCCTGGACGTCCTGGACGGGCTGCACCACTCCGGGATTGAAACGGTCGTCTGCCGGCACGAGGGCGGCGCCGCCTACATGGCCGAGGCCGACGGCAAAATGAACCAGCGCCCGGGCATCGCGATGGTGACCCGCGGCCCGGGCGCCGCCAACGCGCATGTGGGGCTGCACACCGCATGGCAGGACTCCACCCCTATGCTGCTGTTCGTGGGCCTGATTCCCTTCGCGCACCGGGACCGCGAGGCGTTCCAGGAGTTCGACATCAAGGCCTGGTTCGATACCGGCGCCAAACGGGTCATGGTCCTGGACCACGCGGAGCGGGCATCCGAGATCGTGGCCGAAGCGATGTTTGCGGCCACGAGCGGGCGGCCCGGCCCGGTGGTGGTGGGCCTGCCGGAGGACATCATCCGGCAGCAGATTGACCCGGCGCTGCACCCCGCCATCCCGGTGGCCGCCGGCGGCATGAGCAGCACCGACGCCGCCGCCCTGCAGGCTGCGCTGGCAGAGTCACGCAAGCCGCTCTTCGTCACCGGCGGCAATGACTGGACGCAGGACGCAGCGGACCAGCTGACCGGATGGCTGGAACGGCACCACATCCCGGCCGCGGCTGAATGGCGGACGCAGGGAACGGTCTCCTTCGATTCGCCCTCCTACGTGGGCCCCATCGGCTATGGCCGTCCCCGCCCCACCTACGACCTCCTGGACGAAACCGACCTCCTGGTTTTTGTGGGGACAGTGCCCGGGGACGTGATCACGGACGGATTCGTCTGCCGCCAGGACTGGAACAAAAAGAACTTCCTGGTCACTGTGGACCCTTCACTCCGGGGCCGGTCGGGTCCCGTTTCGCGGCAGATCCTGGCCAAGCCCGAAGCCTTCGTCCGCGACCTTGCGGGAATCCACTTGCCGGTGAAGGACGAATGGAAGGCGTGGACGGGCCGGATGCGGGGCGAGCAGGAGCAGTTCGCCGCGCTGCCATCTGCGGCACCGGCTGAGGGGCAGGCCAGGATGGACACCCTGATGGCCAACCTGGTGCCACGGCTGCCGCAGGACTCAATGGTGACGTTCGGCGCGGGGGAGCACACGAACTGGGCCCACCGCTATTTCCCTACCCGCCGGTACGCCTCCATGATCAGCGCCCGCAACGGCTCCATGGGCTACTCGGTCCCCTCGGCTATTGCGGCATCACTGGCCGAACCCCGGCGCCGGGTGGTCACCATCGCCGGGGACGGGGAGTTCCTCATGAACGGCCAGGAGCTGGCCACCGCGGCCCAGTACGGGGCCACCCCGCTGGTGATCGTGATGGACAACCAGGAATACGGCACCATCCGCACGCACCAGGAGCGGCACTACCCCTCACGCGTGTCCGGGACCCAGCTGAGGAATCCGGACTTCGGCCTGATGGCCCGGGCCTTCGGCGGCTTCGGGATCACTGTCACGGAGGACAAGGATATTCCCGCCGCCCTGGACGCGGCCCTGGCCGCCATCGATGAGGACGGCGTCTTCGCCCTGATCCATCTCGTCGTGGAACAGCGCGTCAAGGCCTACTGAGCCGGGCGGTCACAGGGCAGCGGACGACGGCGGGAGGTCCCGCCGTCGTCCGCTGCACTTTTGCGCCCGGTTACGAAGGCTCCTCGTGCGGCGTTGGCGGAAGACTCAACTGCCTGGCGTGGAAGTCGAAATGCAGCGTCGGATAGGCGTAAACATCGTTCAGCGTCATCCGGGGTGCGAAAAACGGGTCCCACCTGTCAGGGAATGGCATGGACCTGGACAGGCTCCCGGCCGTCTCCCGCTCGAGCTGCAGGGACAGCGAGGCGGTCGTTCTCCCAAGCTTGCGGCCCATCCGCCGCCTGTTATAGACCAGCGACGCCGCCCGGGAGCCCCAGTAGTTCACCACGTCAAAGGGCCGGGTTCCTGCATTCAGAACCGCCGCGAACGCCCTGCCGGCCGGCGCCGGCAAGCGGCTGACGATGCGCACCAGGGGAAGGAGCGCGCGGACAACCATGTATCCAAACACCATGTGGAACAGGAGTTCTTCGTTGGTCCACTTGGTGCCGTTGCTCCGGCGGCGAAGATCGTCAGCAGTGGCGCTTCCCAGCCGGGCGTCGAGTTCCCGGCGGGCGCGCGCGTATCCGGCCAGAATCTCATCCTTCGTTGGATCCAGGGTGGTTCCTCCCCTCGCATGTCCGTGGCCTGCAACCATAGTAGGTTCCGGCACGGGGATTGTTCACGGTCCGTGCCGGTAACGACGGGGCTGGTCGCCGTTAGCCCGCCTGGCTACGCGGGCGCCAACGCCCTAACGGAGTTTCGTTCCACGGTGGGGCAGAAGATCTTTTCTGGGCCGCCGGCCTGTGGCTCTTCAAGGCCCAGCAGCATTCTTACCCCGGCAGCACCGAGTTCGTAGTGGGGGAGGGACAC
>DATFAE010000206.1:0-8409 GCA_035254945.1 Arthrobacter sp.
TTCCAGTTACTTGGCGTTCTGCGGTGCCTTATATGATCAATCTATGCCTTCCCTAGCCTCGACTGCACCCACCGGCACCCTCACCCCGGGAACCGTCAGCCCGCAGCTTCCCGTACCGGCGTCCATCCCCCGCCCCGAGTACGTCGGCAAGCCCGGTCCGGCCAAGTTCACCGGCTCCGAGGTCAAGTCCGCGGAGACAGTGGAGAAGATCCGGATTGCCGGAAAGATCGCGGCGCAGGCCATCGTTGAGGTCGGCAAGCACATCAGGCCCGGAGTCACCACGGACCAGCTGGACAAGGTGGGGCATGAATTCCTGCTGGACCACAACGCGTACCCGTCCACCCTGGGCTACCGGGGGTTCCCGAAGTCCCTGTGCTCGTCGCTGAATGAGGTCATCTGCCACGGAATCCCGGACAGCACCGTGGTCCAGGACGGCGACATCATCAACATCGACATCACCGCCTTTATCAACGGGGTCCACGGCGATACCAACTACACGTTCCTGGTGGGCGACGTTGACGAGGAGTCGCGCCTCCTCGTAGAGCGCACGCAGGAGTCGCTGAACCGCGCCATCAAGGCTGTGGCCCCCGGCCGCGAGATCAATGTGATCGGCCGCGCCATCCAGTCCTATGCCAAGCGCTTCGGGTACGGTGTGGTCCGGGACTTCACCGGCCACGGTGTCGGTGAAGCGTTCCACACGGGCCTGATCATTCCGCACTACGACGCCGCCCCGGCCTACAACACCGTGATCGAGGCAGGCATGGTCTTCACCATTGAACCCATGCTGACCCTCGGAACAGTGGAGTGGGACATGTGGGCGGATGACTGGACCGTGGTCACCCGCGATCGCAAACGGACCGCCCAGTTTGAACACACGCTCCTGGTGACCGAGTCCGGCGCCGAAATCCTCACCCTGCCCTGACCCACCCCGATTTAGGTCAGCCCCCGGGCCGACCTCCCCTGCCCGCCCACTGCCACGAACGGAATCACATTGGCCAAGAAGGACGAGAAGTCGCACAAGAACGCCCCGCTGATCGGCATCGACATCGGCGGCACGGGAATCAAGGGCGGCATAGTCGACCTGAAGAAGGGCAAGCTCCTCGGTGAGCGGTTCCGCGTGCCCACGCCGCAGCCCGCCACCCCCGAGGCCGTAGCGGAAGTCGTGGCGCAGGTGGTGGCCGAGCTCTCCGCGCGGCCCGACGCGCCCGCCGCCGGCTCCCCCGTTGGCGTCACCTTCCCCGGCATCATCCAGCACGGCGTGGTCCATTCCGCGGCAAACGTGGACAAGAGCTGGCTCAACACCGACATTGACTCACTGCTGACCGCGCGGCTTGGCCGCCCGGTGGAGGTCATTAACGACGCCGACGCCGCCGGGCTGGCCGAAGCACGCTACGGCGCGGGCAAGGGCGTGGAGGGCACCGTCCTGGTGATCACCCTCGGGACGGGCATTGGCTCGGCCTTCATCTTCGACGGCCGCCTCGTGCCCAACGCAGAACTGGGGCACCTGGAGATCGACGGCTTCGATGCCGAAAGCAAGGCTTCCGCGGTGGCCCGTGAACGTGACGGCCTGAGCTGGGAAGAATACAGCGTGCTGCTCCAGCGCTACTTCTCCCACGTGGAGTTCCTCTTCTCGCCCGAGCTGTTCATTGTGGGCGGCGGCATTTCCAAGCGCGCCGACGAGTACCTGCCCCACATGAAGCTGCGGACACCGATTGTGCCGGCCGAGTTGAAGAACGAGGCCGGAATCGTCGGCGCCGCCATCGAAATCGCGCTGAAGCACAAACTCTCAAAGTAGCCTGGGGCCCGCCGCGCGGCGGGCTCCGGGCCCGTCGCCGTGGCGGGGAGCCGGTGGTGACTGCGGCTTCCCCTCCGCTGCCACCACCGGAATCTACAGGGAGCTCTTCTCGGAGCTCGGTGCGCCCTTTGCCGTTTCAGCACCGGCGGCTTTGGCTTCCTGCTCCGACTCATGGCGGAGCAGGGAGATGGCCGTTTCGAAGTCCTCAAGGGACTCGAACGCCTGGTACACGCTGGCGAAGCGCAGGTAGGCCACCTTGTCCAGTTTCTGCAGCGGACCAAGGATGACCAGCCCTACTTCGTGGGCATCGATTTCAGCAGCCCCGGAGGCCCGGATCTGTTCCTCGACCTCCTGCGCCAGAAGGGCAAGGTCATCTTCGCTGACCGGCCTGCCCTGGCATGCCTTGCGGACACCGTTGATGACTTTGCTCCGGCTGAAGGGCTCACCCACGCCTGAGCGCTTGATGACGGAAAGGCTGGTGGTCTCCACGGTGGTGAACCGGCGGCCGCACTCCGGGCACTGCCTGCGCCGCCTGATGGCAGAACCGTCGTCCGCCATGCGGCTGTCCACCACACGGGAATCCGGATTGCGGCAGAACGGACAGTACATGGCGTCCCTCTCTCGCTTCTCGGTGCCTTCTTGGCTGGTTTGGGTGGCTGGCCGGCGGGCCAATTTTCCAGCTCCCAGTCTACGACTACATGTTGCGTAATACCAAGCTTGTAATTACTACATGTAGTGCTTCGTCCCGGGGCCTCGGGACCTCAGGCCGGGCCGTTGAAGCGGGCCGCGACGGCCTCCCCGTGCGCCGGAAGGTCTTCCGCCCCGGCGAGGCTGACTATGTGCCCGCTGACCTCCTGCAGCGCCGCCCTGGTGTAGTTGACCACCTGGATGGCGCGCAGGAACGTGGTCACGTTCAGGCCGGAGGAAAAAGCGGCGGTGCCGCTGGTGGGCAGCACATGGTTGGAACCGGCACAGTAGTCTCCCAGGCTGACGGGGCTGTAGTCGCCCACAAAGATGGCACCGGCATTCCGGATGCGCGCTGCCACCGTGGCCGCTTCCGCCGTCATGATTTCCAGGTGTTCGGCCGCATAGGCGTCGCAGGCCGCGATGCCCTGCTCCAGGTCCTCCACCAGGACCACACCGGACTGGGGGCCGGAGAGGGCCTCACGCACGCGGCCGGAATGCTTTGTGGCCGCTGCCTGGCTGTTGAGTTCCGTCCGGACGGCGGCAGCGAGGTCCTCCGAATCCGTGATCAGGACCGAGGCCGCCTTGGGATCGTGCTCGGCCTGGCTGATGAGGTCCGCGGCCACCAGGGCCGGCTGGGCCGTGGAATCCGCCAAAATGGCAATCTCCGTGGTGCCGGCTTCGGAGTCGATGCCCACAACGCCCTTGACCAGCCGCTTGGCGGTGGCCACGAAGATGTTGCCAGGGCCTGTGACAACGTCCACGGGCTCCAGCGCCCGTCCGGCCGCTGTCGAGTCCACCCCATAGGCAAAGGCCGCGATGGCCTGTGCACCGCCGATGGCATAGACCTCATCGATGCCCAGCAAGGCTGCGGCGGCAAGGATGGTGGGATGGGGAAGGCCGCCGAAGTCTTTCTGCGGCGGCGACGCCAAGGCGATGGAGGCCACTCCCGCGGCAAGGGCGGGGACAACGTTCATGATGACCGACGACGGGTACACCGCAAGTCCGCCCGGGACGTACAGCCCGACCCTGGCTACCGGTACCCAGTTCTGGCTGACGATGGCACCGTCGCCGAGTTCGACATCGATATTCCGCGGGCGCTGGCTGTCAGCGAACCGCCGGGCGCGGCTGATGGACTCCTCAAGGGCCTTCCGCACGGCCGGGTCCAGTCCGGCCAGTGCGCGTGCCAGTTCCTCAGCCGGCACGCGCGGGTGGTCCTGTTCCACGCCGTCGAATCGCTGTGCGTACTCGGTGAGCGCGGCAAAGCCGCGGCGGCGGACGTCCCCGATGATGTCCAGGACTTTCTGTTCGGCATCTGCCACCGTCTGGTGCTGCGCGCGCGGAACGGCTGCACGCAGGCCGGCCAGTGTCAGGCCCTTGCCGCGGAGATCCACCGTGCGGAAGCTGACGGCTGGGGCAGGAGGGGTGGCAGGGAACTCAGGAGAAATGGTCACCGGTCCATTTTACGCGCCGGGAGCGGCCTCTCCGGCGCCGGGAGCGGCGGTCCCTTCCGGTCCGTGTTTCAAGAGGGCGAGGAGGCTGATGGCAAAGGTCCCGATGGCGGCGGCCGCGGGCCAGAGCAGCAGCACCGGCAGTGAACGCAGGGAGAAGGCGACGCTGGCATTGACCGATGTGTCAGCCGGCGCTCCCCAAAGCTGGGCTGCGAACATGCCCGTCTGCCAGGCAACAAAGGCTCCTGCAAGGCTCCCGGCCAACGCCAGGGCGAGGTCCTCCTGCCGGGGGCGCCTGGATTTGTCGGTGATGAACACGGCCAGCAGGCAACCGGCAAAGACAAACAGGCCGGCGAGCGTCAGGTCCCTGGGCAGCCAGACCTCCGGGTTCGTTCCCGACGCCAGGTCCGGGTCCCTGGTGATGAGGTTCAAACCGCCGGGTGAGAGCAGCCACCAGAGCAGGCCCACAGGGATTCCCCCGGCCGCGGCGGCGGCAAACCAGGCCCACGGAAGCCCGGAGGAGCGTCGCCGGATGCGTTGTGTCATGAGACAAACCTTAACAAATGTTCAGGCCCCTCAAGCGGGGGACGTGCGGGTAAACAGTTTCCCTGGGATGGCATCTGGCCAATACCCTTGAATGAGAGCCAGGTCCCGAACAGGCAATCCAGGGAGTTTTTCATAGTGACCGAAGACCGCGTGCCGTTTGAGCGTACGTTCAAGGAAATGTTCCGCCGTCATGCGGCCGGCGTGGCGATCATCACCGTCAACTACCAGGGCCAGCCCTACGGCTTCACCGCGACGTCCGTTGCGTCGTTGTCGGCCCGGCCGCCGCGGTTTACGTTCAACATGGCCCGGAGTTCCAGTTCCTGGCCTGCCGTGGCAAACACCACCCACATCGGCGTCCACATGCTGGGGCTCGAAAACCAGGAGCTCGCAGACCGTTTCGCGCGCACCAAGGACCGTTTCGGCGGCGACCACTGGGAACTTGGCCCGCACGACGTTCCGGTCCTCAAGGACGTGGCCGGGTGGCTGATCGGAAAGATCCAGATGCGGCTTTCCTTCGAGAACAACGCCGTGGTGGTGGTTGAGGTGGTGGACGGCCAGGTGGGCGGGGACGGCTCGCCGCTGCTGTACCACGCCGGCGGCTACAGCCAGCCCGTCCCCCTGGACTACGAAATCTGACTACTGGACGTCAAGGCAGGCCGGGCCCAGGAGCACCTTGAGGTCGCCGAACAGCGAGGGGTTGGGATTGACCCGCATGTGGACCGGAAGGCCCATGACCTCCACGCGTGAATCGCCGTGCAGGTGTACCCTGACCTCCGAGTTTCCCCGGTGGTTCCGCAGGACGTCCCCGAGCTCGGTGACCACGGCCTCGGTGGCCTTGTGCGTGGGCATGGAGATGAGCAGCGGTCCGTTGGTTCCCTCGCTGAGGTCCGGAACGGACAGTTCCATGCAGTTCAGCGTCACGGCGCCGTCGTCGCGCCGCTGCAGCCTGCCTTTCACCACCACGATCAGGTCCTCGGCGAGGACCGAGGCGATGGGGCCGTAGACCTGGCCAAAGAACATGACCTCCATCGAGCCGCCCAGGTCCTCGATTTCGGCGCGGGCGTAGGCATTGCCGCTGGCTTTGGCAATGCGGCGGCTCAGCGAAGTGATCATTCCGGAGATGGTGATGATGGCGCCGTCGTGCGGGCCGTCCTCGGCTATGACGGAGGTGATGGACTGGTCCGCGTGCTGGCTGAGTACGCCCTCCAGTCCCTGCAGCGGATGGTCGGACACGTAGAGTCCCAGCATGTCCCGTTCGAAGGACAGTTTGTCTTTCTTCTCCCACTCCGGGAGTTCGGGAATCTCGATGCTCAGTGAGGCCTCGGATTCGGCCTCCTCAAACCCGGCGAAGAGGTCGAACTGGCCGATCGCCTCGTTGCGTTTGAGAGTGATGACCGAGTCGATGGCCTCTTCGTGGATCATCACGAGGGCGCGGCGGTGGTGGTTGAGGGAGTCGAACGCCCCGGCCTTGATCAGGGATTCGATGGTCCGCTTGTTGCAGACCACTGCCGGGACCTTCATCAGGAAGTCCTTGAACGAGGTGTAGGCTCCCTCGCTCTCCCGGGCAGCCACCATGGCCTGGACCACGTTGGATCCCACGTTCCGGATGGCGCCCATGCCGAAGCGGATGTCGTTCCCCACAGGGGTGAAGTTCAGCGAGGATTCGTTGACGTCCGGCGGGAGAACCGTGATGCCCATGCGGCGGCACTCGTTGAGGTAGATCGCCGATTTGTCTTTGTCGTCACCCACGCTCGTCAGCAGCGCTGCCATGTACTCCGGCGCGTAGTGGGCCTTCAGGTACGCGGTCCAGTACGAAATCACGCCGTAAGCGGCCGAGTGCGCCTTGTTGAAGGCGTAGTCGGAGAACGGCAGCAGGATGTCCCAGAGGGTCTTGACGGCCTCCATGGAGTAGCCGTTGTCCTGCATGCCCTGCGAGAACCCGGCGAACTGCTTGTCCAGCTCCGACTTTTTCTTCTTGCCCATGGCGCGGCGGAGGATATCTGCCTGGCCGAGGGAATATCCGGCGAGCTTCTGCGCGACGGCCATGACCTGTTCCTGGTACACGATCAGGCCGTAGGTCCCGCCGAGGATTTCGGCGAGCGGTTCCTTGAGCTCCGGGTGGATCGGAATGACTTCCTGGATCCCGTTCTTGCGCAGCGCATAGTCGGTGTGGGCGTTGGCGCCCATCGGGCCCGGGCGGTAGAGGGCCAGGACGGCGGAGATGTCTTCGAAGTTGTCAGGCTTCATCAGCTTGAGCAGGGACCGCATCGGCCCGCCGTCGAGCTGGAACACGCCCAGGGTGTCGCCCCGGGCGAGCAGCTCGTAGGAGGCGGCGTCATCAAGGGCCAGGCTGTCCAGGTCCAGTTCGTGGCCGCGGTTGAGCTTGATGTTCTCCAGGGCGTCGGAAATGATCGTCAGGTTCCGCAGGCCGAGGAAGTCCATCTTGATCAGGCCCAGGCCTTCGCAGGTGGGGTAATCGAACTGCGTGATCACCTGGCCGTCCTGGATGCGCCGCATGATGGGGATGACGTCGATGATGGGGTCCGAGGACATGATGACGCCGGCGGCGTGCACGCCCCACTGGCGCTTCAGTCCTTCGATGCCCAGCGCCGTCTCGAAGACCTTGGCCGCCTCGGGATCCGTTCCGATCAGCTGGCGGAAGTCACCGGCCTCGCTGTAGCGCTTGGAGTCCTTGTTCTGGATATCGGCCAGCGGAATGTCCTTGGCCATCACGGCCGGCGGGAGCGCCTTGGTCAGCTGCTCGCCCATGCTGAACGGGTAGCCCAGCACACGCGAGGAGTCCTTCAACGCCTGTTTGGTCTTGATGGTGCCGTACGTGACGATCATGGCGACGCGCTCGTCGCCGTATTTGCGGGTCACGTAATCGATGACCTCGGACCGGCGCCGGTCATCGAAGTCGACGTCGAAGTCAGGCATGGAGACGCGGTCCGGGTTGAGGAAGCGCTCGAAGATCAGGCCGTGGTGCAGTGGATCAAGGTCGGTGATGCGCATGGCGTAGGCCACCATGGAACCGGCACCGGAGCCACGGCCGGGTCCAACACGGATGCCGTTGTTCTTCGCCCAGTTGATGAAGTCGGCCACCACCAGGAAGTACCCGGGGAACCCCATGGAGGTGATGACTTCAAGCTCGTAGTCAGCCTGGGTGCGGACTTTGTCCGGGACGCCGCCCGGGTAGCGGTATTCCAGCCCGGCGGCAACTTCCTTGACCAGCCAGGACGTCTCATCCTCACCGGGCGGGCAGGGGAACCGCGGCATGTAGTTGGCACCGGTGTTGAACGAAACTTCACAGCGCTCGGCGATCAGCAGGGTGTTGTCGCACGCGTCCGGGTGGTCCCTGAACAGCTCCCGCATTTCCTGGGGCGACTTGAGGTAATAGCCGCTGCCCGAGAACGCGAACCGGGAGCCGCCGTTGTCATAGGTGGGTTCCAGCAGAGTGGAACCCGATTGGATGGCCAGCAGGGCCTCGTGCGCCTTCGCGTCATGCTCATGCGTGTAGTGCAGGTCATTGGTTGCCACCAGGGGCAGGTTGAGTTCCTTGGCCAGCCGCAGGAGGTCGCCGGTGACCCTGCGCTCGATGTCGAGGCCGTGGTCCATCAGTTCGCAGAAGTAGTTCTCCGCCCCGAAAATGTCGCGGAACTCCGAGGCTGCTTCCAGGGCCTCACGGTACTGGCCGAGCCGCAGGCGGGTCTGGACTTCCCCCGAAGGGCAGCCGGTGGTGGCGATCAGGCCTTCCGAATAGGTGTTCAGGAGCTCGCGGTCCAGCCGCGGCCACTTGCCGAAGACGGCGTCAAGGGACGCGATGGATGAGGCCCGGAAGAGGTTGCGCATGCCGGCGTTGTTGTAGCTCAGCAGCGTCATGTGGGTATAGGAGCCGCCGCCGGAGATGTCGTCCTTGCGCTGGTGTTCCTCGCC
>DATFAE010000207.1:0-25794 GCA_035254945.1 Arthrobacter sp.
ATCCTGGGCTGCTGGATCGGATCCGGTGTTGGGCTGGCTGGTCATGGTCTCCTTTGAAGATTCGGCATTTCCAGAATAGTGCCGATTGCTGGTGAGTGGGGACGTATTCGCGCTGGGCTGACGGCTGGCGGTCATCCTGGCATCCTGTCTGCTGCACGCGCCGAACAATACGGTGGCGTGCGGCGTAGGATCCACGCTTTCTGAAAGCATGGAGGGAGTGGTAGGCGCCGGCAATGTCTGGAAGGGCACAGCGGGAGGCTGGCTTCGAGTATTGCCCGGCGGTCGGACCAGACGGCAAAGGCCTGGTCGATGACGCATCTGCGGAAGGTAAAAACCTGCATCGCTGCGGGACATGGCTGCGGGACGGGTTCAACCCGTGCCGGCTACTCGAAGATCAGGAACATGCCTTCCAGATTAGCAGACCCGGTCCCCCGCAGTTTCCCTTACGCTTCAGCGCCAACTAATCTGGCCAGTTATGGAGTCCGCACACTATTTCAGCGCATCGCCCGCAGGGCCCTTCACCCGTAAACCGCTTACAGTGGACCTCGCCGGGGAGACGCGCAGGCTGCAGACATCCGGCGGCATCTTCAGCCCCGACGGGATCGACAAGGGTACAGCCGTGCTGCTGGCCGAGGTCCCGTCGCCGTCGCCAACGGGCAACCTGCTGGATATAGGCTGCGGCTGGGGTCCCATTGCGCTCACAATGGCCCTGCAGTCGCCCGGTGCGCGCGTTTACGCCGTGGACGTCAACGAACGCTGCATCACGCTGACGAACGAAAACGCTGCTTCCCTTGGCCTGGGCAACGTCACGGCCAGCACACCGGAGGACGTGGACCCGGAACTGCGCTTTGACACTATCTGGTCCAACCCGCCCATCCGGATCGGCAAGGACGAGCTCCACTCGCTGCTGAAGCTGTGGATGCCGAGGCTGGCACCGGGCGGCTCAGCATGGCTGGTGGTGCAGAAGAACCTCGGCTCCGATTCGCTGCAGCGCTGGCTGTCGCAGGAGCTGGACGCCTCGTTCACCGTTACCCGGGAAGCCACGGCCAAAGCTTTCAGGATCCTGCGGGTCAGGAAAGCGTCCCGGTAGCCACAATCACCGCCGGTCCGCTGAGCTCGACGTGCTCGTGCCCTCCGGCTCCGGCAAAGAACTTAACCCCGACGACGCCGCCGGGCACCTTAACGTTCCAGGCGTCCGGCGCCCCCGCTCCGGCCCAGTGCCTGATGGCCACGGCAGCGGCGCAGGCGCCCGTGCCGCACGACTGGGTTTCGCCGACACCACGCTCGTGGACCCGCATGGTTATGGTGCCCACGCCGTTGTGCACCAGCGGCTCTGAGGGCACCACGAATTCGACGTTGGTTCCGTTTGCAGGGATGGGATCGACATGGGGTGCGGTGAACAGCCGGGTGGCTTCCAGTTCGGAAAGCTCGGCGAGGGCCACCACGGTGTGCGGGTTGCCCATGCTGACGGAGATGGCGGGGCGTGGTACTTCCAGGCCATCGGCCGTGACCAGGGAGTCCATGGCTTTGGCGGTGGCCTCCCCCGGGAAGATGAACTCCCACGGGCCCATGTCGACGGCGTAGTCCTCGCCCGTGCGGACGACGGTCTTGACCCCGCCGCGGGTTCCGATGGCCAGGGCGCCGCCGTCGGGCAGGTCAACCAGGCCCTCGGTCCGGAGGAAGTGGACGAAGACGCGAACGCCGTTGCCGCACATCTCCGAAAGGGAGCCGTCGCCGTTGCGGTAGTCCATGAACCATTCCGCCTCCGGGGTTCCTTCCAGCAGCTCCCGGCCCTCGGGCAGGAACCGCGACGGCACTGCCCGGATGAGTCCGTCGCCGCCGATGCCGCGGTGCCTGTCGCACAGCGCGGCGACCTGAGAGGAGTCGATGGTGTAAACGCCGTCAGGATCGGGGATCAGGACAAAATCGTTGCCTGTGCCGTGCCCCTTCGAGAAGCGGAGTCCGCCCAGGGTGCTGACGGCGGGCTCGAGGGTCTCTGCGGGGGTAGCGTCCATGTTCCAAGATTACCGGGCAGGGGAAGGGCATCAGAAACCGGCAGGCAGCCCACCCAGGTGCCTCTGGTCAGTCAGGTGCCTCTGTTCATCTGCAGAGCGCAGCCGCTTTCGCCTCAAGCCCGGGGTCCTGCCAGCCCAGCCAGCTGATCCGTGGATCGGCACGGAACCAGGTCAGCTGCCGCCTGGCGAACTGCCGGGTGGCCACGATGGTCTCTTCGACGGCCTGCTCAACGGTAGCGCCGCCGTCGAGGACTGTGAGGAACTGCGAGTAGCCCAGGGCACGGGGGGCCGTTTTGCCGCGGCGCAGGCCTGCCGTGTCCAGCCGCCGGACTTCCTCCAGCAGGCCCTTGTCCACCATGCGGTGAACGCGGGCGGCAAGCCGTTCACGCAGCTGGTCGCGGTCCACGTCCAGGCCGATCTGAATGGCCGGCTGGAAATACTCCCGCCGGGGCATGAAGGAGCTGAACGGCCGGCCGGTGAGCTGGTGGACTTCCAGGGCCCTGATGATCCGGCGGGCATCCGAGAGCCGGCCGGCCGAAACGGGGTCAACGTCGCGGAGCCGTGCCAGCAGCGGCCCTGCGCCTTCGGCCGCGTACTCTGCTTCCAGCAGGCCACGCACTTCAGGGTCTGTCCCGGGGAATTCCAGGACGTCAAGTGCCGCGCGGACGTACAGGCCTGAACCGCCGCACAGGATGGCGCGTTTCCCGCGGGCGTGGATGTCGGCGATGGCGGCGCGGGCCTGCTGCTGGAAGTCCGAGACGCTCGCTTCCTGGGTCACGTCCAGGGTGTCAAGCAGGTGGTGCGGCACTCCCCTGCGTTCAGCCGTGGTGATTTTCGCGGTCCCGATGTCCATGCCGCGGTAGAACTGCATGGCGTCGGCATTGATCACCTCGCCGTCCAGTGCCAGGGCGAGGCTGACGGCGAGGTCAGACTTGCCCGAGCCTGTGGGGCCAACGACGGCTATGACCGGTGGAGCCGCCACCGGTCAGGCGCTGCGGACCGGCAGCGACGGCATGCCTAGCGAGACGCCCGTGCGGCCGGCTCCGCCCTTTGCCGGGCCCGCCGGCGCCCCGCAGGAGTCCGCCTGCGACCTGTCCCAGGCGTCGCCGGCCCGTGAACGCCGGAGGCTGTAGTCCTCCAACGTGGGGTCGGCCACCAGGTGGAACGCTGCGGCTTCGGTGATGGTGACGGTGACGAGGTCGCCGGGGCGCGGTGCCGGTGCTGCGTCGGGAACGGAAAAATGCACCAGCCGCTGGTCCTGGGAGCGTCCGGAGAGCCGGTGGGTTTCGCCGGCCTTGCGGCCCGACTGGGCGGTGACCATGACCTCCACGCGGCGGCCAAGCTGTTTGGCGTTTTCCTCGGCCGCGATCCTGTCCTGCAGGGCGGTCAGGCGTTCGAAGCGTTCCTGGACAATTGCCTTGGGCAGCTGGTCCGGAAGGTCGGCTGCCGGGGTGCCCGGGCGCTTGGAGTACTGGAACGTGAATGCGGTGGCGAACCGGGACTTCTCCACCACATCGAGGGTGGCCTGGAAATCCTCCTCGGATTCGCCGGGGAAGCCCACAATGATGTCGGTGGAGATGGCGGCGTGCGGGATCTTCTCCCGGACCTTGTCCAAAATGCCGAGGAACTTGGTGGACCGGTAGGACCGCTTCATGTCGCGGAGGACTTTGTCCGATCCGGATTGCAGCGGCATGTGAAGCTGCGGCATCACATTCGGCGTTTCGGCCATGGCGTCGATGACGTCGTCGGTGAAGGCTGCCGGGTGGGGGCTTGTAAACCGTACCCGTTCCAGGCCTTCGATCTCACCGCACGCGCGCAGGAGTTTGGAGAAGGCCTGACGGTCGCCGAACTCAACACCGTAAGAGTTGACGTTCTGGCCGAGCAGGGTGACTTCAATGGCACCGTCGTCCACGAGGGCCTGGATTTCGGCCAGGATGTCGCCGGGGCGGCGGTCCTTTTCCTTGCCGCGGAGGGCCGGAACGATACAGAAAGTACACGTGTTGTTGCAGCCGACCGAGATGGATACCCAGCCGGAGTAGACCGAGTCCCTCTTGGTGGGAAGGGTGGAGGGGAAGACGTCCAGGGATTCGAGGATCTCCAGCTGGGCTTCGTTGTTGTGGCGTGCCCGGTCAAGCAGCGCCGGAAGCGCACCCACGTTGTGGGTTCCGAAGACAGCATCCACCCACGGTGCCTTTTTGAGAATGGTATCCCGGTCCTTCTGGGCCAGGCATCCGCCCACGGCGATCTGCATTCCAGGGTTGGCGGCCTTCACCGGTGCCAGCATGCCCAGGTTGCCGTACAGCTTGTTGTCTGCATTCTCCCGGACCGCGCACGTGTTGAACACCACGACGTCGGCGTGATCGCCGGCTGCCGGAACATAGCCGGCGTCCTCGAGCATGCCCGCCATCCGCTCGGAATCGTGCACGTTCATCTGGCACCCGAAGGTGCGCACCTGATATGTACGCGGCTGCACGGCAGGGTCGGCTGAAGGGGCGGTACCGGATGCGGGGGAAGGAATGGTCAAACTCACCTGTTAAGGGTACCGGGTCGGCGGAAACGCTGCTTCTGGTGTGCGGAAACGCTGCTTCTGCCGGTGAAGCCACGCGGGCGGTGAAGCAATACGGATCGGTAAGCTCCGTCACCCCGGCTACTCGTAGGGCAGACCGCCTGGCGTGTTGTCCGCGCCGTCATGATCGGCACGCGCAGCGAGCACCTCGCCCACAATCCGGAAAGCCTGCGACGGCTGGTATCCCTTGCGCGCCAGCATCGAGGCCAGCCGCCGGGTGGTCTTGTCCCGCTCGGCACGGTCGGAAAGGTCCGTGCCGGGCCGGAGCTTCCGCTCCACAAGAAGGCGGGCAGCAGCCTCCTCGTCTTCGTCAGAGAGCTGTTCCAACGCGGTGGCAGCTGTGTCCGCATCGATCCCCTTGTCCGCCAGCTCGCGGCGCAGCGCGCCTTTGGCGAGCTTCCGCGACTGGGACCGGCTGCGCACCCACATGTCGGCAAACTCGGCGTCGTCGATGAGCCGCACCTCCTGGAACCTGTCCAGGACGGCCTCGGCCACGTCCTCGGGGATGTTGCGCTCCGCCAGCTTGCGTGACAGCTGCAGCCGGCTTTTGGCCGAGCTGGTCAGCTGCCGCAGCACTATCGCCCGCGCAACGGAGGCAGGATCCGCTTCCGGGTCTGATGCGACCGAAGAATCCGGACTGGGACCGTCCGGGCCGAAGCCGGGGCGTGCGCCGCCCCGCCGGCGCCGGCCCGGGCCGGAGCCGGAGTCGAAGCGCGGGCCGTTGCCGTTGCCGTCGCCGTCGGTGAAGCCGTGGACGTCGGTGGAGTCCGCGGTGTCCCTAGAAGCCGTCAACAGCCTTCAGCTTCGGGGTGTCTTTGGAATCCGCTTCGACCGGCTTGACGCCGACTCCAAGCTTTTCCTTGATCAGGCGTTCCAGTTCGGCGGCGAGCTCCGGGTTGTCGCGCAGGAACCGGCGGGAGTTCTCCATGCCCTGGCCCAGCTGGTCGCCGTCGTAGGTGAACCACGAACCGGACTTCTTGATGATGCCGTGCTCAACACCCATGTCAATGATGCCGCCCTCACGGGAGATGCCCTGTCCGTAAATGATGTCGAACTCGGCGACCTTGAACGGCGGTGCCATCTTGTTCTTGACGATCTTTGCCTTGGTGCGGTTGCCGACGGAGTCGGCACCTTCCTTGAGCGTCTGGATGCGGCGGACGTCAATGCGGATGGAGGCGTAGAACTTCAGCGCTTTACCACCGGTGGTGGTTTCCGGGGATCCGAAGAACACGCCGATCTTTTCACGGAGCTGGTTGATGAAAATGGCCGTGGTTTTGGTCTGGCTCAGGCGGCCGGTGATCTTACGCAGCGCCTGGCTCATCAGGCGGGCCTGGAGGCCTACGTGGCTGTCGCCCATGTCGCCTTCGATTTCGGCACGCGGCACCAGGGCTGCCACGGAGTCGATGACGATGACGTCAAGGGAGCCTGAGCCGATGAGCATGTCCATGATTTCCAGGGCCTGCTCACCGGTGTCCGGCTGCGAGACCAGAAGCGCGTCGGTGTCCACGCCCAGCTTGGCGGCGTACTCGGGGTCCAGGGCGTGCTCGGCGTCGATGAAGGCGGCAATGCCGCCCTGGCGCTGGGCGTTGGCTACGGCGTGGAGCGCAACGGTGGTCTTACCCGAGGATTCCGGGCCGTAGATCTCCACCACGCGGCCGCGCGGCAGGCCGCCAATTCCCAAAGCGACGTCCAGTGCGATGGATCCGGTGGGGATGACCTCGATGGGGGCGCGGACTTCATCGCCCAGCCGCATAACCGAGCCCTTGCCGAACTGCTTGTCAATCTGTGCCAGCGCTGCGTCGAGCGCCTTTTGACGATCCGGGGCTGCCGCCATGGTTCACACCTCTAATGCTTTCTCGCTTTGGAGTGGCCTCAGCGGCCGTTTCTTGGTCATCTCTGACGCTAATGGCACCCACTGACATTCCGGCCGGATGACATCGGCTATGTGGATAACCCACTAGGAAAAGCATAGCTTTACCCGAACAGATATTCGAACAATCCGGCGGCGTGTCAGGAGTGTAGGTAACGTGCCGGACAGGCGGAAGTCAGTCGCGGACCGGTTTGACGTCCCGTCCGAGGCGGCGTTCCGGCGGGACGTCCTGGACGTCGCACATCGCCAGCCATACCTGCCGGGGGTTTACTCCCGCGGCCAGGGCCTGGTCCGCAGTCCGTCCGCCAACCCCGGCCAGGATCAGGGAACTGCTCAGGACCCGGGAGTATCCGGAACCGAATTCGTCGTCCATGAGACGCCAGTAGTCACTGATTCGCACCAATAGAGTCTCTCATGGAGCAGGACCATAGAATTGTTGCCATGAGCAACTCCCCTGACGTTCCCCCGCCCGCCGACACTGCCGACGACACCGTCGACGCAGCGTTAAAGACCGTGGAGCACCAGATCAGCGTTTTTTGGCGCAGGGCGCGGTCCGTCTCCCATCAACTGTCCCGGCAGGTCCATCCCGACATGGAACCTGCCGCCTACGGCCTGCTCACAGTGATCCGCCGGGAAGGACCTATCCGCCTCACGGACCTTGCCCTGAACATCGGCGTCGGGAAGCCATCGGTCAGCCGGCAGATCGCGTTCCTGGAAAGCATCGGACTGGTTTCCAAGGAGGCCGACCCCCTGGACGGCCGCGCCCAGGCCATCCGCTTGACGACCAAGGGCGAAGAGAAAATGCACCAGGTCCAGGATGCCCGGCGCGAAGTCTTCCGCGAACGGCTGGGGGAATGGCCGCTGGAGGATCTGCAGACACTGGCGAAATACATGGCCAAGCTGAACGCCACGTATGAACGCGACGGCTTCCCCCAGGACGCAGCAGCGCCGGCAAACTCCGACCCCCAGCCGCGGACCACAGAAAGCCCCTGAAACACCGAAAGCCTCCGGCGGGTGCCGGAGGCTTTCTGTGGTGAATCGTTCAGGGGGCTTACCGTGCGCCGGAAAGCAGTCCCTTGGAAAGTTCGTTGGTGAGTTCGGCGTTCAGGTCGCGATCGAGATCGCGGCCGTAGCGCTGCGAGAACTCCTGGGGAACGGTGTCCGGAACAGCCACGCCCTCTGCGACGGCAACGCGGTCGCTGACTTCACGGAGCATGCTGGACAGGGGTACGTCCAGAGCAGAGCAGATCGAGGACAGAAGCTCTGACGAAGCTTCCTTCTGGCCGCGCTCCACTTCACTGAGGTATCCCAGGGAAACACGGGCACTGTGCGAAACTTCGCGGAGAGTACGCCCCTGACGCTGGCGGACATCGCGCAGAACATCACCGATTTCGTGACGAAGTACAACCATCTTGCGCTCCTTCTGTTCGCTCTTGCCCTGATCGGCGAGGCCCACATCCTTCCAGCGGACAACGCCGTTTACGGATACGGGCTGCTTTACCATCTGTATCGCCTTGCTCCTTATAAGTTCGGTCCGCGTGGAGCGAACCGTGGTGGTGTAATCATCCTAGGCGCCTCCGCTCTCCGGAAGCGACACAATGTAATAACTAATGGGTACCGGGATTTGTTCCCGGCAACTTTACCCCCGGTAACTTCAGGAAGACAGGACCGCGAGGAGCCGTTCCAGGGCCGCGCCGCAGGCCTGGCCACGGATCTCCGCGCGGTTGCCGGAAAAGCCGTAGTCGAAGGACGCGGTGCCGTCCGCCGTCGCAATCCCGATGTACACGGTCCCCACGGGCTTCCCATCGTGTTCCTCGGGTCCGGCCACGCCGGTTGTGGCTACTCCGATATCCGAGCCAAGGGTGGAGCGGACGCCGGCGGCCATGGCAGCGGCAACGTCACCGTCCACGGATCCGACGGAGGCAATCAGTTCCGGCGAAACGCCCAGGACGTCCACTTTGACTGAGTTCTGGTAGGCCACCACACCGCCTTGGAGCATGCCGGAGGCACCGGCAGTGTCCGCCAGGATGGCGGACACCATTCCGGCCGTGAGGGATTCGGCGGTGGCGACGGTCAGCCCCCGGTCCAGGGCATTTTTGACTGTTTCCCCGGCAAGGTGGTGAAGGTTTGTCATGTTTGCTCCTTGGTCTGCGGTGGCCTGCTGGGTGAGGGGTGGCCTAGTGGCCGGCGGTGCGTTTGCCCTGTGAACGGAGCCGCAGGGCTTCAACCACGTACTCGACGCCGGTCCAGACCGTGATGAGCACGGCCACCATCATGACGGCGAAAGCGACCCAGGCCAGCCACGGGGCGAAGGCGGCGAGCGGCAGGAGGTACAGGAAAATGGCGGCTGTCTGGACCACCGTCTTGAGCTTGCCGCCGCGGGAGGCAGGGATCACGCCGTAGCGGATCACAAAGAAGCGCAGTGCCGTGATGCCCCATTCCCGGACGAGGATCACGAGGGTGACCCACCACGGCAGTTCCCCGAGGACGGAGAGCATGACTAGTGCGGAACCGATGAGGAGCTTGTCGGCGATGGGGTCCGCAATCTTCCCGAAGTCCGTGACAAGGCCGCGGCTCCTGGCGATGTCGCCGTCGAGCTTGTCAGTGTAGATCGCGACGGCGAACGCCACGACGGCGGCCCAGCGCCACAGCCCCGACTCGCTGCGCAGCCCGGGCGCATCAGCCACGAGGAACCAGACGAAGAACGGCACCAGCGCGATGCGCAGCATGGTCAGGATGTTGGGTAGATTCCAGATTCCTGAGCTGCTGGAGCCGGCGGCGGTTGCTTCGGTGCTAGTCACCTTCCTAGGCTACCGTCCGGTGAGTGACCAGGCGTCTTCGGATCCGTCTTCGCCGTCGTTATATGAGCTGGTGTCCGCACCGTCGAAGTACTCAACGTTCTGGCTGCGCTGGTCCAGGTCCGCTGCCACGAGGTCCTCGGCGTAGCCGCCCTGGGCGATGTTGGCGTTGGCGTTCTCGCTCAGGGCCGCCGTCTGGGAGTCCGGGGCGGCCGGCGCGTCCTGGCCCTTCATGGCGGCGAGGACGGCGGCCAGGTCATCGGGCTTGACCAGGACGTCGCGCGCCTTGGAGCCTTCGGATGGTCCAACCACTCCCCTGGACTCGAGCAGGTCCATCAGGCGCCCGGCCTTGGCGAACCCGACCCGGAGCTTGCGCTGCAGCATCGAGGTGGAGCCGAACTGCGTGGTGACCACGAGCTCCGTGGCCTGCAGGAGGACTTCGAGGTCGTCCCCAATGTCGTCGTCGATCTGCTTCTTCTGCGCCTCGGGGGCGACGTCGTCGCGGTAGACGGCCTTCAGCTGGCCCTTGACGTGTTCGACGACTTTGTGGATTTCGGACTCTGTGACCCAGGCGCCCTGGACGCGCATGGCCTTTGATGCGCCCATGGGCAGGAAGAGGGCGTCGCCCTGGCCGATGAGCTTCTCGGCGCCAGGCTGGTCCAAAACCACCCGGGAGTCCGTCACCGAGGAGGTGGCGAACGCCATCCGGGACGGGACGTTGGCCTTGATCAGGCCGGTGACGACGTCAACGGAGGGACGCTGCGTGGCCAGGACCAGGTGGATGCCGGCGGCACGGGCCAGCTGGGTGATGCGGACAATGGAATCTTCAACGTCGCGCGGCGCCACCATCATGAGGTCCGCAAGCTCATCGACGATCACCAGCAGGTACGGGTAGGGCCGGATGACGCGTTTGGAGTCGACCGGAGGCTGGACCTTCCCGGCCCGGACTGCCTTGTTGAAGTCGTCAATGTGCTTGAAGCCGTAGTTGGCGAGGTCGTCATAGCGGGCGTCCATCTCACGGACAACCCACTGCAGGGCCTCCGCGGCCTTCTTCGGGTTGGTGATGATAGGCGTGATGAGGTGCGGGACGCCTTCGTAGGCAGTCAGCTCCACGCGCTTGGGGTCCACCATGACCATGCGGACCTCATCCGGGGTGGCCCTCATCAGGATGGAGGTGATCATGGAGTTCACGAACGAGGACTTACCGGCACCGGTGGCACCGGCGACGAGCAGGTGGGGCATCTTGGCGAGGTTCGCCACCACGTAGCCGCCTTCGACGTCCTTGCCCACGCCCATCACCATGGGGTGGTCGGTCCGGCGGGCGTTCTGGCTGCGGAGGACGTCCCCGAGCGAGACGGTCTCACGGTCCGTGTTGGGGATTTCGATGCCGATGGCGGACTTGCCGGGGATGGGGCTGAGGATCCGGACATCCGAGCTGGCAACGGCGTAGGAGATGTTCTTGGACAGCGCCGTGACGCGTTCCACCTTGGTGCCCGGCGAGAGCTCGATTTCATACCGGGTGACGGTGGGGCCGCGGCTGAAGCCTGTCACCTGGGCCTCGACGTTGAACTGGTTGAGGGTCTCGGTCAGGGAAGCGACGATGGCGTCGTTGGCCTCGGTGCGCTCCTTCGGGATGGAGCCCGGCGTCAGGACATCCGACGACGGCAGCGTGTAGGTGACGTCGCCGGCCAGCGAGAGCTGCTCAGTCCGCTGTGGAATCGGGGTGGGCAAGGGCGCGGGTGCTACGGGATTGGCCGGCACCTTGACCGGGTTCAGTGAACCTGCGGCCACCATGCCCGGCGTCACGAGCGGAATCGCCTCGGTGGCGTTCTCCCCCGCCGCCGGGGCATGCCCTGCCGTTCCCAGTCCCTGGGCGGCCTTGATCTTTTCGACGGCGATTTCCGCCTGGGTGGGACGGCGCACGCCCGGCGCAAGGCGAGGCCCCGGGCCGGCCTTCGCGTCGCTGGCCGGCTCGTCGTCGTCGATGACAGCGTGCTCGAAGGCCTCGTCCCCCACGTAGCCTTCCAGGCCGGCGTCGGCGTCCTCATCCTTTCCGAACAGCCGCCGCTTCTTCTTTTTGGGCGCCGCCGCCGCGGCCGTCTGCTCCAGGTAGCTGCGGTCATGGCCGTCGTCGTCCTGGTCCTGCAGGTCGATTCCCATCAGGTGCTCGTAGGCCTCCCGGAGGCGCCGCGGGATCGCGCCGAAGGGCGTGGCCGTGATGATGAGCAGCGAAACAAATGCCAGCAGGCTGTAGAGGACCACCGGAACCGCGGCGTGAATGGCGGCCAGCGGCGAGGCGGCCAGGAAGCCGAGCATGCCGCCGGCCTGGCGGAGGCCGTCGAAACCGTCGGAAACGGTGGGCTGCCCGCCAACGATGTGGGCAAGGCCGCAGCCTGCGAAGGTCATGATGAGGAACCCGATGCCCACCCGGTTGTTGCCCCGCCCGTCGGACGGTTCCCGGAACAGGCGGAAGGCGCAGACGAAGAGCATCAGGGGCAGCAGCAGCGACATCCAGCCGAAGGTGCCGTTGACGACGCTGTAGACGGCGTCGGGGAACCATCCGGTGAGGCCCCACCAGGCAAAGGTGGCGATGAAGACGCCCAGGGCAAGGTTGAACAGCGCCGCCCCGTCCCGGCGCTCCTCGGCGGGGAGGTCGCTGACATCGTGGCCGATCCTGCGGACGCCGCCTCCCACCAGATGGCCAAGGGCCAGCCAGGCGCCGCCCACCACGCGCACCGGCCACGGCTGTCGCTCTTCGACGGCGGGCAGCTGGCGGGTGCGCGCGGTGCTGGTCCGCGCGGGCGTCCGGCCCGTTTTGGAGGCCGTGGAGCCGGACCCGCGGCCAGTGGTGCTGCCTGATTTGGCACCGGCGGTGCCTCTGGCGGGACCCTTGGGCGCGGAAGTAGTACGAGTGGCCATACGTTCCACGCTACCTGAGCCGGGCCGGAATTCCGCGGATTTCCGGCCTGTTCCGGCCCTGCGGTTTGAGACACCGAAGGCCCGGTTCCAAGGGGACCGGGCCTTCGGTGGTTCAGCCGGGGGCTCAGGGCTGTTACGCCTCGAGCACCACGGGGATGATCATGGGGCGGCGGCGGAGCTTCCGGTTGACCCAGGTGCCCACAACCCTGCGGACCACTTGCTGCAGCTGGTGGCTGGTGTGGTCTGAGTGGTTCAGCACCGCCTCTTCCAGGGCAGCGTTGATTTTGGGGATGATGTCGTCAAAGACTGAGTCGTCCTCGGCAACGCCGCGGGCATGGATTTCCGGCCCGGAAACCACCTTGCCCGTGGCGCGGTTGATCACGGTGATGATGGAAATGAAGCCTTCGTCGCCCAGGACCCGGCGGTCCTTGAGGTCGGCGTCGGTGATTTCGCCGACGCTGGAGCCGTCCACATAGACAAAGCCCACTTCCACCTGGCCAACGACGTCGGCGCGGTGGTCCCTGAGGTCGATCACGGTGCCGTTGTCCGCCAGGATGACGCTGGCCGTGGGCACGCCGGATTCGATGGCGATTTTGCCGTTTGCGATCAGATGACGGGTTTCGCCGTGGACCGGCATGGCGTTGAGCGGTTCCAGGATGTTGTAGCAGTAAAGCAGCTCGCCCGCGGCGGCGTGGCCGGAGACGTGCACCTTGGCGTTGCCCTTGTGGATGACGTCGGCGCCGAGCTTCAGCAGGCCGTTGATGATCCGGAAGACCGCATTCTCGTTGCCCGGGATGAGGCTGGAGGCCAGGATGACGGTGTCGCCGTCGCCCACCACCACGCGGTGGTCGCCGTTGGCCATGCGGGACAAGGCAGCCATCGGTTCGCCCTGGGAACCGGTGGACATCAGGACCACGCGGTTGTCGGGCAGGTTGTCGATGTTCTTGATGTCGACGATGAGCCCCTCGGGCACGTCCAGGTAGCCAAGCTTCGCCGCGATGGCCATGTTCCGCACCATGGACCGGCCGACGAAGGCCACCTTGCGGTTGTGCTTGGCAGCGGCGTCCAGGACCTGCTGGACCCGGTGCACGTGCGAGGAGAACGACGCTACGATGATGCGTTTGGTGGCCTGGCCGAAGAGCCGTTCCAGGGTAGGACCGATCTCCTTCTCGGCGGTGGTGAAGCCGGGGACGTCCGCGTTGGTGGAGTCGGACATAAACAGGTCCACTCCCTCTTCGCCCAGCTTGGCGAAGTGGCGGAGGTCGGTGATGCGGCCGTCCAGCGGCAACTGGTCCATTTTGAAGTCTCCGGTGTGCAGGACCGTGCCCCCGGCCGTGCGGATGAAGACGGCCAGGGCATCCGGGATGGAGTGGTTGACCGCAACGAACTCGCATTCGAACGGGCCGAACTTCTCCACCTGTCCCTCTTCAACCGTGAGGGTGTAGGGACGGATGCGGTGTTCCTGCAGCTTGGCCTCGATCAGCGCCAGGGTCAGCTGGGAACCCACCAGGGGGATGTCTGCGCGCAGCCGCAGGAGGTACGGGACTGCGCCGATGTGGTCTTCGTGGCCGTGGGTCAGGACCACGGCCACAATGTCATTGACCCGGTCCTCGATGTACGAGAAATCGGGCAGGATCAGGTCAACGCCGGGCTGGGTCTCTTCCGGGAACAGGACACCGCAGTCCACCACGAGGAGCTTGCCGTCGATCTCGAACACGGCCATGTTCCGGCCGATCTCCCCCAGCCCGCCCAACGGAACGATCCGAAGGGTGCCTTGCGGCAGGGCGGGAGGGGTGACAAGGCCGGGAAGGGCGATTTGGGTCATAGTGCACTACTTTCCAGGCGGAAGGGTGCCGGTCTTAGCCTTCAGGAAAAGACCAGCCCTCCTTCAGCCAAGTCCTCGCGGATGGATACGATCTCGGCTTCGTCCGGCTCCACGAGGGGCAAACGGACAATCGAGTTGGGCAGGACTCCCTGCCATTTAAGAATTTGTTTCGCCGCAACGGCTCCCTGGACACGGGTCATCGTGGCCCGTATGACGGGCTGGAGCTCGAAGTTGATCTTCCGGGCCGTTGCGAGGTCGTTCGAGTTGACGGCGTCGATAAGTTCGCGGAAGCGGCGGGTGGCGACGTGGGTGGTGACACCGACGAGGCCGACGGCGCCCAGCGCCATCCACGGAAGGGTCAGTCCGTCATCCCCGGAGTAGAAATGGAGGTCGGTCTCTGCCATCACGCGGGTGGCAGCAGTGAAATCGGCTTTGGCGTCCTTGACGGCGACGATGTTCGGGTGCTGCGCGAGGCGGATCATGGTGTCGGGCTCGATCGGAATGGACGAGCGGCCCGGGATGTCGTACAGCATGACGGGCACATCAGTTGCTGAGGCGATGGCCTCAAAGTGCGCGCGGACGCCCGCCTGGCTGGGCTTGTTGTAGTAGGGCGTGACGAGCAGGAGCCCGTCGACGCCCAGCGCGGCCGCCTGCTGGGAAAGGTGCACCGAGTGCGCCGTGTCATTGGTTCCGGTGCCCGCAATGATCGCGGCACGGTCGCCGACAGCCTCCTTGACGGCACGGAACATTCCCAGGTTTTCCTCATCAGTGAGGGTGGAGGTTTCGCCGGTGGTTCCGGTCACTACCAGGCCGTCGCAGCCATCATCCACAAGCCTGGTGGCCAGTTCTGCCGCCTGTGCGTAGTCCACGTCGCCGTCCTTGGTGAACGGCGTGACCATGGCGGTCAGGAGGGTACCAAGGGCAGGAATGTTCGCGGAGGTGTGAGGCATGGCAAAAACGTTACCCTGTCTGCGGCTGGTTAGGACAATGGCGGAGACGTGATGAACGTCAAATAACGCCCTGACGCGCGTTGCCGCGGCTGCCGGCTCAGCGGAATTTCTGCAGGGCGCTGCGCTGAAGGGTTGCCGTGACCACTTCCGTTCCCGTTCCTGCCGCCTTCTTCAGCCGGAGGCCGTCCGGGCCCCAGAAGCCGCTCAGGCCGCAGGAAGGACCAAGGGTGGTGGTTCCGCCAAGGTTGGCCAGGATGCCGAACAACCTGTTGTCCATGGCACGGGCGCCCAGGTGGAGCTCGAGCCTGCGGTCCTCTTCCCGGGTGTAGACGGCAGACACGGCGTAGGCGTCTGCGCCCGCCTCGGCTGCCGAGGTTGAATGGCCGGGCACAGCGGCGTCGAAGCAGATGGCCAGGGCGATCCTCCACCCGTCAAGCTCCAGGAGGCTGGCGCCGCCGCCCGGAACGAAGACGTCCTTTTCCTGGCCGTGCAGGTGCGTCTTGAACGCGGTTTCGGTGGTGCCGTCAGGATGGATGGCCAGGGAAGCCAGCCGCGGAGTGCCCCCGCGCCCGCGGTAGGCGCCGCCCACGACGGCCGTGATGCCGGTGCGTCGGCAGATTTCACGGACATCTGCAAGACGGCTATCGTCCTCCACCAGCCAGGACTCAGGCGAAGCCAGGAGTGCCAGGTTATAGCCGGTCAGGGACAGTTCCGGGAAGACGGCCAACCGCGCCCCATGCGATTGCGCATCCTCGATCAGCCGGACGTGCTCCATGGCGTTGGGGACAACGCCGCCGTCGAGGGCCTGGTACTGGATGGCGGAGACAGTCAGGGCGTTGGTCACCCCTTCATCCTAGGGAACCGGACGGACATGTTCAGGGCGAGGAGACCCCGCCCTGCTGCCTGCCGTGGTCCGACCGCGGCATCTCCGGGCCGCAGTAGCGCCCGACGGCGGCCTCCCGCAAGCCCTCCGCCCAGGCGGCCAGGCGCTGGGCGGCCCTGACGTAGTGGAACAGTTCAGTGGGCGTCAGCGCATCCAGGTCCGTCTCTGACAGCCGGCGGGCAAGCTCCGCTCCGGCCGGCTGCGCCGTCAGGGCAATGCCCTCCTGCTGCCACTGGACGTCCTCGGGCGATTCACCGGCCACGAGCTGGCGGAACAGATAGTCCACAACGCCCGGACTCATGGCCTTCATAAGCCCCGCGGGCGCGACCGGACCGTCCATGCTCCTGCCGGTCCGGTTCGTTCCTTTCCCCGCCGGGACGGCCGATGGGGACTGTGGTTGCGATGGGGTGGGGTGCATGGTGCCAATATTATTCGAACATATATTCGAATACAAGGCCCCTTGGGACTGTGTTCCCGACGTTTTGGCGGCTGCGCAGGCGCTTGACAGCCGGGGCCCGGCAACGTGTGAGACGATCGGCTCATGACCTCCCGCGCCACGGCAAAGCCATCCAGGGCGCCCCGAAGCTCACCGGCCGCGGAACGGCTCCGCGGAATCGACGCGGCCCGGGGGCTGGCGCTCCTTGGCATGATGGCCACGCACCTGCTCCCCACGTTCGAGTCCAACGCCGGCCTCACCCCGACATGGATCGGCCTGACTTTTTCGGGCCGCGCCGCTGCGCTCTTCGCCGTCCTGGCGGGGATCGGGCTCGCCCTGTCCACGGGAAAGCAGGTCCCGGCTGAAGGGGTCCGGCTGGGGGCAGCCCGCCGCGGGATTGCACTGCGCGCGGCGGTGATTGCCGCCGTCGGCCTGACGCTGGGCGGGCTGGAAGTCAACCTGGCCATCATCCTGGTCCACTACGCCGTCCTGTTCCTGTGCGTCCTTCCGTTCCTTGGCCTGAAGCCGAAGGCACTGTGCGCGTGGGCCACCGGATGGATCCTGGCCTCGCCGGTCCTGGCCTATCTGCTGCGGCCCTGGCTGCTGGCGTCCAACCCGCCCCTGAAGCTTGGACACAATCCGTCCTGGGAGGACCTGTCCACCCCGGGCCAATTACTGGGCGACCTGTTCCTCACCGGCTACTACCCCGTGTTCCAATGGATCTCCTACCTGCTGGTGGGCCTGCTCATCGGACGCCTGCCCCTCACCAAAGCCCTGGTGCCGTGGCTGCTGCTCGCGGGAGGGACGGTGCTGGCTGTCTTCGCCAAGTCCCTGGGTGTTGCCGCGATGGAAAGCTGGGGAGGAAGGGCGGCCCTCGAGGACGTGCTGAACGCCCCCACCTATCCTTTGGACAGCGTGTTGCAGGTCAACCTGACGGGAGTGCCGCAGGAGGGCTCGTGGTGGTGGCTGGCATCCGCTGCGCCGCATTCCGGCACCACCCTGGACCTGGCGCACACGTCCGCAGTGGCGGCTGCGGTGGTGGGCGCCTGCCTGCTGCTCGGCAGGCTCGCGGACTGGCTGGACCTTGACCTGCTGCTGCCGCTGCGCGGCGCAGGTGCCATGACGCTGACCCTGTACACCGCCCATGTCTGGGTGGTGGCGGGCTTCTACCTGAAGCCGCTGCCGGCCGGCTGGACAGAAGACGGAATGTACTTTGCCCACGCCGCCACGGCCATCATTGTGGGCATGGTATTTGTCCTGCTGAAATGGCGGGGGCCGTTGGAATGGCTGGGCCATGGCGCCAACCAGTTCGGCCGCATGGAGCGGAACAGACTGCGCTGATGCTGCCAGAGGCTAAGCGGGAACCTTGCCGCGGAACAGCTTCACGGCGTCGCGCATGGATGCGCGGGCCCGCTTGCGGTCCCCCGCGGCGTCGTAGGCGCAGCTGAGCCGGAACCAGGAGCGCCAGTCCCCGGGAGCTGCTTCAGCCTCAGCCCGGTACTTTTCGAATTCCGCGTCAGCCGCGGACCGGACAATGCGTCCGGCGGGGGTGCGCGGCAGTTCGTCCACCGGGAGCCCGCCCTCGGCTTCGAGGACCTTCGCCATCTGTTCCGTGCGCGCACCGAACAGCAGTTCGCGGATCATGGCCCAGGCGCCAATAACGGGCAGCACCAGGTAGGCCGCACCGATGGCTTTCGCGGCCGGGTTGCCGTCCAGCAGCAGCAGGACGGACCGCTGGAAGGACACCACCAGGTAAAAGACCAGCAGGAGCGTCACGGCGCCCACCCAGATCTTGGTGCGGTTCTTCCGGAAGACGGCCAGCACGTCAGCCATGTCTCAGAGCCCCAGGTCCAGGTAGCCGTCGAGTCCCACGGTGAGGCCGGGGTGGGAGGCAACGTTGCGGACGCCGAGCAGCACTCCAGGCATGAAGGAGGCGCGGTCAAAGGAGTCGTGGCGGAACGTCAGCTGCTCCCCCGGACCCCCGAGGAGGACTTCCTGGTGGGCTACCAGGCCACGGAGCCGGACACTGTGGACGCGGACACCGTCCACGTCGCAGCCCCTTGCACCGGCGAGCCCGCTGGTGGTGGCGTCCGGGCTGGGCGGCACGTCCGCAGCCTGCCGCTCTGCGGCGATGAGCTGGGCCGTGCGGACGGCGGTGCCGGACGGCGCGTCCACCTTGTCCGGATGGTGCAACTCGATGATTTCCACCGATTCGAAGTATTTGGAGGCCTTCGCGGCGAAGGCTGAGGCCAGCACGGAGCCGAGCGCAAAGTTGGGGGCAATCAGCACGCCGGTTTCCGGGTGCTCCGCGAGAAGTGCTTCCAGGGCGGCGAGGCGTCCGGCGTCCCAGCCGGTGGTGCCCACCACGGCGTGCATTCCGTGCTCGACGGCGTACCGGACGTTCGCTTCGGTGCTCTCGGGAACCGTCAGGTCCACCACGAATTCGGCGCCCGCAGCGGCCAGCCGGTCCAGCGAATCGCCACGCCCCAGGGCGGCGACGAGCTCCAGGTCGGCGGCGGCCTCAACGGCCTTGACGGCTTCGGCGCCCATGCGTCCGTTGGCACCCAGGACGGCGACGCGCCGGGGAGCGGAAAGTTGTTGGGTCATGCCGTTAACCCTACCGCCGGGCCCGACGCCGGACGGAACCGGAGGCGGCGCGTTACCTCCCGCGCGGACAGGCAGGCGGGAGGGAACTGCCAGCGGTCAGCTGCCCGCACCCACCCACTCAACAGTGCCGTCGGAAAGGAACTGTTCCTTCCAGATGGGAACCTGTTCCTTGATCCGGTCCACCAGCTCGGAGCAAACTGCAAAGGCCTGGCCGCGGTGCGCCGCGGAAACCGCACAGACCAGCGCAGGGTCACCGATTTCAAGCATGCCGATGCGGTGCGCGGCCCAGATCCGCACCGGCTGGCCTGCGTTGACGGATCCGGAGCCCTCGCCCGCATGTTCGGCAGCAAGCCGGGCGACGACGTCGGCCATCACCTGGTGCGCTGTGGGGTGCGCGCTGTAACTGAGCCGCTCCACTGCCTTGCCGCCGTCGTGGTTCCGGACGACGCCGCTGAAGCTGACCACCGCCCCTGCGGTGTCCGACTCCACGGCAGCGATGGCCTGGTCCACGGAGATGGGCTCCGTGCTCAGGACTGCGTGGACCACTTCAAAAACGGATTCAGTGCCCATGGTTGCCCTCCAGCTGGTCGCAAAGGTGCCCGATCATGGGGTCCAGGACGGACAGTCCGTCCATGACGCCCTTGGGTGATCCGGGCAGGTTGATGATGAAAGTACGGCCGTGCGCGCCGGCATAACCCCGGCTGAGCGCTGCAAGCGGTGTTTTCGCTGCCCCTGCACGCCGGATGGCTTCCATGATGCCCGGGATCTCCCGGTCCAGGAGCGGAAGCGTCACGTCGGGGGTACGGTCGTCCGGGCTGAGGCCCGTTCCGCCGCTGGTGATCACGACGGCGGGATGCTGGGTGAGGAGCGCACGGATGGCAGCGCCCACGGGCTCACCGTCCGGGACCACCATCGCGGGGAAGGTCTCGAAGCCGTGCTCGGTGAGCCAGTCAAGAATGACGGGCCCGGTTTCATCCTGGTAGATGCCGGCCGCGGCCCGCGTGGACGCGATGACCACTCCGGCCTTACGGCCCTGGACATCGCCGTGCCGGTGCGGCTCCGGCAGGAAAGTATTTTCAGTGTTCACAGTTTCCAGTCCCCGCTTTTGCCGCCGCTTTTAGCCAGCACCTTGATGTCTGTCAGGACGGCGTGCTTGTCCACGGCTTTGATCATGTCGTACACGCTGAGGGCGGCCACTGAGGCTGCGGTGAGGGCCTCCATCTCCACGCCGGTGACGCCGCGGGTCTTGACCGTGGCCAGGATGGACACGGAATCGGCGCCGAGCTCGAAGTCCACCGTCACCTTGGACAGCGGCAGCGGGTGGCACAGCGGAATGAGTTCGGGCGTCTTTTTGGCGGCCATGATACCGGCGACGCGTGCCACGGCCAGGGCATCGCCCTTGGGCAGGCCGCCGGATCCCAGCAGGGACATAACTTCCTGCGTGGTGTTGACGGTGGCCGTGGCGGTGGCTTCCCGGGTGGTTTCGGCTTTCGCCGACACGTCCACCATCTGGGCGCTGCCGTCCTGGCGCAGGTGGGTCAGGGTTGGTTCTGGATTCACAACATCCATACTTCCACCTCGTCGCCTTCTGCGAGCACCGAGACGCCGACGGGGACGTGGACCAGGGCGTTGGATCCCGCCAGCGCGTGCATCAGGTGGGAACTTTCGCCACCTTCCAGCCGCACTGTGCCGTCGGGCTGGAGGCTTCCGCGGCGTACCTGGTGCTTGTGTGCGGGCGAGCTGAGTCCTTGGACCAGCCGGGCGCGGACGGGGGTCCGGGGCGCCGGCGATCCGAACAGCCCGGACAGCACGGGCCGCAGGAACATCTCGAACGAAACCAGGCAACTCACCGGGTTCCCCGGAAACCCCAGGAAGGGAACGCCTTCAAAGGTCCCGATGCCCTGCGGGCCGCCGGGCTGCATGGCAACGTGGAGGAAGTCGGCGCCGTGCCCCTCGAGCACCTGGCGCACCACCTCGTAAGCCCCCATGCTCACTCCGCCGGTGGTGACGATCAGGTCCACCGAAGGCGCGTGGCTGCTCAGCAGGGCCTGAAGTTCCCCGGGGCTGTCAGTTGCGATCCGCGTGCGCACCACGTCCAGTCCGGCCTGCCGCATGGCGCTTTCCAGCAGGGTTCCGTTGGAGTTGTAGATCTTGCCTGCGGGAAGGGGCTGGCCGGGTTCCACCACTTCATCGCCGGTGGCGACCAAAAGGACGGTGAGGCCTTTGTACACGGTCACTTCGGCGATTCCCAGGCCTGCCAGCAGGCCCAGCTGGGCGGGTCCGAGGAAGGTTCCGGCAGCCAGCGCCAGCTCCCCCTCGGCCAGGTCGCTGCCGACGGACCGCACAAAGGTTCCGGCCGCCGTCGCCGGCAGCCACACTGTGGTGTCCGTCCCCGCCTCGGGGAACCGGTCCGGTACTGCCTTTTCAACGGGAACGACGGCGTCAGCGCCGGCCGGGATCACCGCGCCGGTCATGATGGGCGCGGCCGTGCCCGGTTCCAGGGATGCAGGCATGGCACCCGCGGGGACCGGTGCAGCCACACGGAGCTCCGCGCCGCCGTCGGGCACGTCTGCAGCGCGGACGGCAAAGCCGTCCATCTGGGAATTGGCGAAGGGCGGCAGGCTGACCGGCGCTGTGACGTCCTGGGCCAGGCCCCTGCCCAGTGCATCCCGCAAGGCCAGCGGTTCAGTGCGTCCGGCCGCGCGCAACGGTGCCAGCAGGTCCATGACCGCTGAGAGGTGGGCCGCCACGGACCGCACCTGGTGGTTGCCGGTGCTGTGGCTGCCGGTGCGGTGGCTTCCGGTGTGCCCGGCGGCGTCGCCGTGCGTACTTTCGGCGGTACCTTCAGAGGCCGGCGCGTGGCCGTGCGGATGCGGGGCGCTGGGCATGTGACTGCTTTCGGTTGCGGCCAGTTACGGTTTCACGTCAACTCTAATGGTGTGGAAGCCGGTGGCACCGTCGGGCGCCACCGGCCGGCGTTCCTCCACCTGCGCCCGGCCGTTGCGGTCGGTGGCGCGGACCTGGACCTCATACTGTCCGGTGGCCAGCTCGATGCCCCACTTCCACTGGTACCAGGTGTCCACCGAGATCCCCGGGGCAAGGTCCGCTTCCTGCCATTCCCCGCGGTTGACGCGCAGTTCCACTTTGCTGATGCCGGTGTGCTGGGCCCACGCCGCTCCGCCGAACATCACCGTGCCGGCGGTGACTGTCCGGCCGCTTCGCGGCACGTCGATGCGGGATGAGGTTTTGATGGGGCCGTGGTCCGACCAGCCGCGCGGTGTCCAGTAGGCGACGTCGTCGGCGAACCTGGTGACTCTCAGTTCCGTCAGCCATTTGGTGGCGGAGACGTAGCCGTAGAGTCCGGGGACCACGAGCCGTACGGGGAACCCATGCTCCAGCGGCAGCGGCTCGCCGTTCATCCCCACCGCCAGCATGGCGTCCCGGCTGTCAGTGAGGACGTCCAGGGGCGTGCTTGCGGTCCAGCCGTCGGTGCTTTTGGACAGGACCATGTCCGCGCCGGGCTGCGGCCGGGCCAGGGCCAGCAATTCACGGACCGGCCAGCCCAGCCAGCGGGCATTGCCGATCAGGTCCCCGCCCACTTCATTGGACACACAGGCGATCGTGACGTGACGTTCGATCAGCGGTTTGGCCAGGAGTTCGGCGAAGGTCAGCTCGATTTCCGTGGCGACCAGGCCCGTGACCCGAAGGGTCCATTTGGCTGGGTCGATGGCCGGCACGGTGAGGGCGGTATCAATGCGGTAAAAGTCCGCGTTGGGTGTGACCAGGGGTTCCATGCCGTCGAGCCCCGCCTCCGCGGCGGGCGGAATGGGGGGCGCGGCCGATTCCGCGGCGGGAAGCTGCAGCTGCTGGCGGGCGTCGTTGACGGCAACGGCCGCGCCCCGCCACACGGTGGCAAGGACGGCGCCCATGGCAGTGGCCGCCGCGCCGCCAGCCAACAAGTGCAGGAAGCTGCGGCGGGCCTGCTGCTCCGGTCCCGCGGCAGGTGCGCTGGATGCGTGCAGCCGCCCGGTCAGCACGCGCAGCAGGACCACCGCTGCAACCGCCGCCAGCAGCGGAACAACGACGGCGCCGGGGGTCGACTGTTGCCGCGTCAGGACAGCTGCCACTCCGGCGAGCCCAAAGACGCCTATCACCGCGGCCCCGGCAAAACGCCTGCGGTGTTCGAGGACTCCGGCCAGGGCAGCCAACGCGGCAATGACAAGAGCCATCCCGACCAGCAGCGCCGCTTTGTCCGACGTGCCGAACAGGGCGACGGCCCAGTCCTTGACGGCGGGAGGGACGGCGTCTATTACCGCTCCGCCCACCGCGGTCAGAGGCGACACGGCGGGACTCACCAGGCCGGCCACAAGTTCCCCCAACACAACACCGGCCCCCACCGCCACGACGCCGGAAGCGGCGGCCCAGCGGGCGTTCCGGTTGCCCGCACCCAAGGCTCCGGGCGCTGCCAAAGGGCTGGCGCCGCCGTCGGCCGTTCCCTCCTGGTGCTGGGGCGTAGTCACACCTCCAGCATAGGTTCGGCCGGGCCGCACGGCACGGCCGGGCGGCACGGCGCTGCAGGATCCTCCGCCCCCGGCGTCACGGGCGTGATGCGGGAGCCAAATGTGGCGTAGCCTGAATTCATGAGCGTTCAGCTAGGCATGCCGCAACCACGGGACAGCGCAGGCACAGGCATGCCGCCCAGGCCTTCCGCTCGCCCGGCCGATTCGCCCGAGGGGCTGGTGGACCGCTACGGCCGCCGGGCGACGGACATGAGGCTGTCCCTGACCGACAAATGCAACCTGCGCTGCACGTACTGTATGCCTGCCGAAGGCTTGGAGTGGCTGGCCAAACAGGCGGTGATGACGGCCGAGGAGATCGTGCGGATTGTCCGCATCGGGGTGGACCGGCTGGGGGTCCGGGAACTTCGGCTGACCGGCGGCGAACCGCTGGTCCGGCATGACCTTGTGGAAATCATCGCAGCCCTCCGGAACAACCACCCTGACCTGCCCATCTCCATGACCACCAACGGCGTGGGACTGACCAAAAAAGCAGCCGCGCTGAAGGCTGCGGGGCTGACACGCATCAACGTCTCCCTCGACTCACTGCATGAAGAGACATTCACCAAGCTGACCCGCAGGCCCTTCCTGGACCAGGTGCTCGCCGGAGTGGACGCCGCCTGGGCTGCTGGCCTGGGTCCCGTAAAGCTCAACGCCGTGCTGATGCGGGGCATCAACGACGCGGAGTCTCCGTCGCTGCTGGCGTGGGCGCTGGACCGCGGTTACGAGTTGCGCTTCATCGAGCAGATGCCCCTCGACGCCGACCACGGCTGGACACGGCGGAACATGATCACCGCCGCCGAAATCCGCTCCCTGCTGTCCGTGGACTACGTGCTGAGCCCGGACCCGCGCGCCCGCGACGGCGCCCCGGCGGAACGGTTTGAAGTACGACGCCGGGCGGCCGGGTCTGCGGAGGCGCAGGGGCCGGTGCTGGGCACCGTGGGAATTATCGCCTCTGTCACCGAGCCGTTCTGTTCGGACTGCCGGCGGACCCGCATCACTGCCGAAGGCAAGATCATGAGCTGCCTGTTTTCCCGGGAGGAGTTCGATCTCCTGGGGCTCCTGCGCGACGGTGCCAGCGACGACGCCCTGGCTGAACGCTGGCAGGACGCCATGTGGGTCAAGCCCAAGGCGCACGGAATGGACCATGTCGGGCTGGACGCCCCGGACTTCGTCCAGCCGGACCGCAGCATGAGCGCCATCGGAGGCTGAATTCTTGAACGTACGATACTTCGCTGCCGCGCGCGCCGCTGCGGGTGTGGACGAGGAGCAGTTCCACCTGCCCGCCGGCACCACCGTGGAGTCCTTGCTCGAGGCCGTGCTGGAAGTGGAGCGGCCCGAACCTCCCACTGGCACCCCTCCCCTGGCGCGCATCCTGTCCCGGAGCAGCTTCCTGCTCAATGAGGTGGCTGTGCGGGACCGGAGTGTGGAGTTGGCGCCCGGGGACGTGGTGGACGTCCTGCCGCCGTTCGCCGGGGGCTAGGCACTTTCCGTTTCCCCCTCGCGCGAACGTACACTTGTGGCCCTGCCACATGCAGCGTAAAGCGCGTCCCGAAGTGCTTTTTGGACGGGTCCGGTTGGTTATCCACATAGGGCATTTGCTTTGCGGTTTTTTTCGGTGCCTCGCTGGATGATTGGGGTATGGGAAGCGGAGCAGGGGTGGATTCTGTGGAGGCCATGATGGCTTCCGTGGCTGAGCTTGCGGTGTTAACGGATCGCAGCGAGGGCCGCTATGAATCCACCAGCCCGGACCCGCTGCGTGACCAGGCGGATGCGTGCCTGGAGGGTCTTGAAGTGACGGCCAGGCTGGAGGCCATGCTGGCCGCCAGGAAAGTGCGCTTCACCGCCGGGTTCGCGGACATAACCCGGGCGATGGCTGCCCCGGACGCGGAGCCACAGGAGCGCACGGCGCAGGAGATGGCCATTGTCTCCGAGGTCGCCTGGGCCCTGACCGTGAGCGAACGGACGGCCTCGGCCCTGCTGGCCGAAACCCACGAACTCACCACCACACTGCCGCTGACCCTGGAGGCGTTGCAGGGCGGGGACCTGTCATGGCAGCACGCCCGAGCCATGGTTGATGAGGCGGGCAGCCTGGACCCCGCCGGGGCCGCCGCCTTGGAACCGCATTTCCTGGACCCGGACGCACCCAACCCCGCCACGTGCCCTGCCGGTGAACTGATACTGTCCAGGTTCCGGCACAAAGCCCGGACCTGGCGCGAACGCCACCACCCCGTCAGCATCGAAAAACGCCACGCCAAAAGCGTCCTGGACCGGCGGCTGGAATACGCCCCGGACCACGACGGCATGGCCTGGCTCTCCGCCTACCTCCCCGCACACCAGGCCGCCGGGATCTGGAACGGCATCACCGC
>DATFAE010000208.1:0-4422 GCA_035254945.1 Arthrobacter sp.
TCAACGTACTACTCGGCCATCAACCGCAACAAGAAGTCCGTCGTATTGAACCTGAAGGAGGCGGACGACCTGGCCGCCGCCCAGGAGCTGGCCGCCCGCGCCGACGTAGTGATTGAAAACTTCAAGCCGGGCGGACTGAAGCGCTTCGGACTGGACTACAGCTCGGTGCGGGAACGCAACGAGGCTGTCATCTACTGCTCGATCAGCGGATTCGGCACCGCCGAAGGTGCCGCCCTTCCCGGTTACGACTTGATCGTCCAGGCCATGTCCGGGCTGATGAGCCTGACAGGGGACCCCAACGGAGAACCCTACCGCGCCGGCATCAGCGTCTTCGACGTCATGGCCGGGCTGCATTCGACCATCGGCATCCTCGCCGCCCTGCACCACCGTGACCGCACCGGTGAAGGACAGAACATCGAAACGAGCCTCATGGCCTCGGCAATGAGCGGGCTCGTCAATCAGACCTCCGCCTACGTCGCCGGCGGCGTTACACCCTTCAGGATGGGCAACGCCCACCCGAGCCTGTTCCCATACGAAGCCCTGCCGACCAAAGACGATGACCTGATCATCACCGCCGGCAACAACGCCCAGTTCCGCAAGCTCTGCACCGTGCTCGGTGTGCCCGAACTCGCCGACGACGAACGGTTCGCCGAGAACGCCGGCCGGACCCGGCTCCGCGAAGAACTCCGCCCTCTGCTGGTGGAACGGCTGAAGACCCGGAGCGCCGAAGAATGGTTCGGGAAACTGAACGACGCGGGAGTGCCCAACGGACCTATCAACACCATCAAACAGGGCGTCGAATACGCCCAGAAACTTGGGCTGCAGCCCGTCGTCCAGGTCGGCACCGGGACCAAGGCCGTGCCGGGCGTGCGCAACCCGATCACGTTCTCCGCCACCCCCGCGCGGTACGACCTGGCACCGCCGGAACTCGGCGAACATACCGACGAGATCCGTGCCTGGCTTGCCGCCGCCGCCGTCCCGACCGCCTCTACCACTGGAGAATGATGAACCCCACGATCGAGCAGGAAAAGCCGCAGTTCCCGACCTCGCTGGGGACCTCCACCGCCACCGAAATCCGCCTCCTGGGCCAGGACCTCGCCGCGGACCTGATGGGCAAAGTCAGCTTCGGTGAACTGGCCTTCTGGCTCGTTGCCATGCGCCGTCCCACGGCCGGGGAACTGCGTGTCTTTGAATCCGTACTGGTCGCACTGGCCGATCATGGCTTCACGCCCACCGCCATCGCCGCCCGGCTTACTTACCTCAGCGCTCCGGACTCCCTGCAGGGGGCCATGGCCGCCGGCCTGCTCGGTGGCGGCTCACGGTTCCTCGGTGTGACCGAAGACTGCGGCCAGTTCCTGGCCGCCACCCTCGCAGCCCACGAGGGCGCCCTCCCCGACACTGACGCCGGATGGGATGAACTGGCGCTGATCGCGATCACCGCCCAGCGGGCCGCTTGCAAATTCGTCCCCGGGCTGGGACATCCCAACCACAAGGTCCAGGACCCTCGGACGCCGGTACTGATCGGCATCGCCGAGGAGGAAGACCTCCGGGGCCCGCACCTGCGCCTCTTTGAAGCCATCGGCCGGATGAGCGAAAAGGCCCTGGGCCGCAAACTGCCCCTCAACGGAGCCGGGGTCTGTGGAGCCGCCCTGGCCGACCTCGGCCTGCCCACCGACCTGCTCCGCGGATTCGCGCTGCTGGCACGGGCCGCGGGCCTGCTTGGGCAGATCGCCGAGGAACGCCGGAACCCAATCGCCATGGACATCTACATGGCGGTGGACCGGAATGCCGTCTACGTCGACCCGCAGTCACCCGAAGCAGCGGACGAACACTAAAACCAGCAGGCCCCCGAGGCCCGCAGCCACCCCGGCCGCTACCGGAGCGCCGGAGAAGTCAAAGGAGATGCAATGGCTGAACTGACGGCCGTACTGGCCAGCACCCACCACCCGTTCTACCTCAAGGCCACCACGGCGCCGCCGGAGGAACGGATGCCGCAGGCGGATGAGTGGAAGCGCAAAGTCGAAGCCTACCGGGAAACGCTCACCGCAGCGGAACCGGAGATCCTGGTCATGGTCGGCGCCGACCATTTCCACCAGTTCTTCCTGGACAACTACCCGACCTTCATGATCGGCAAGCAGGAAAAGTACGACGCCACCTTCTACAACGAAGAGCGCGAGTTCGGTATCCCCAAGTACACCCTCGACGGCGACGTCGCCTTCTCCAACTTCATGCACCAAGGCCTCATGGACCGCGGCTTCGACTTCTCGTTCAGCCACGAACTCAAGATCGACCACTCCATCATTTGCCCGATCATCACCGTGCGCCCCGACGCCGACCTACCCGTGGTGCCGATCTACACGAACATCTTCGCCCCACCGCTGCCCTCGCCCAGCAGGTTCTGGGACCTCGGCCGCGCGATCCGGCAGGTCATCGACGAATATCCGACCGACAAGAAAATCGCCGCGATCGGTACAGGCCACCTGTCCCTGGAATTGGGCGGCCCCCGGCAGTTCGGCGAACACGGGCCCGACCCTGAGTTCGACCGACAAGCCATCGAATGGCTCTCCACCGGCAACATCGAGGCCATCCTGGACAATGTGACCCACGAATCCATGTCCGGTGCGGGGAACGCCACCCACGGCTTCATGGATCTGATTCTGATGATGGGCATCGCCGGCCCGGAAAACGCCGACTATGTGGACCAGCTGGACCTCTACCACACCAGGGAAATGTTCATGACGTGGTACCCCAACAAAAACGAGAAGCAGGCGGCCGCCGCCGCGGACGCCGCAGCCGTCTCCGGCGGCACCGCCGGACCCATCACCGCCAAGGAAGGTGCCACAGCGTGAGCAAGTACTACGTCAACAAGTTCCTGTACACCGTGGACCGGGACCCCCGCTGGGTGGCACGCTACAAGGAAAACCCCGCGACAGCTCTGGAGGAATGGGAAAAGGAAGTCGGCATCTGGCTCAACAGCGTCGAAAAGACCTCCTGGTTGTCCTTTACCGACGAAGAGCGCCGGGCGCTGATTGATCATGATTACGTCTGGCTCTTCGAAAATGGTGCCCACTTCTTCCTCTCCCTGACCCTCTTCGTGGCGGTCTTCGAGGAGGACTACACAAGGGAGCAGGGGCCGCTGTCGTTCCAGCGCGAATTCGCCAAGAAACTCGAACACTGGCTCGGCCGCGACTACCCGAGCGTGGCACTCTAACCGCCGGACCGATCGGGGCAGCGGTCATTAACGGGACTGCAGCCCCGTTGCGGGGAGGCTTTACGCAACGACCCTGGCCTGGTGCACAACCCTCCCAGCTTCGCCGACATCTTCCGCGGCAACCCCGACGGTCAGCTCGCCGCGCCGTTCGGGCTGGATGAGGACACCGTGCGGCGCCTGATGGCGCCTTGGACGACATCGAACTGGCCCTACATGACGAACCACTGATCACCGCCGTCGAATCCCAGCGGCCCTCGTGGTTGTCGTCCACCATTCCACGTCCGGCGAGAGGCGCAGTCGGCATCAGCTGAGAAGGAAACCCACCCATGGACACATCCCGCCTCTATCTGCCCCCTGACCGGGACATCAGGCCCAGCCACCACGGCTACCAGCGATCGTTGGTGGCTAACTGGTCCGAACTCAGTCCGGGAGACACCGTCGTGCTGCTGGGTACCGGCAAACCGGAGGCCCGGACTTCCGGTGAGGTGGACGCCGTCTCCGTGGATGGTTCACTCCTCTGGCTGCTGCAGGACGACTGCGGAGGACGCCGACTGTTCCACTGGTCCGACGGTTACAAAACCCTAGTCGACCCCGCGAACCGACTCTGGGAGGGGCCAAAACGGCGTCCTGCCTGACGCGCCATGAACGCCGCGGCCGACTCACAGCGGCGTTGAAAGGACACGGGCAAAGACCTGCATGTTGCCAGTATCTGGTGCAGGGTGTGGCCGTCCTCGCTGGTCAACGGGCGGTGAGTGTGAAGGAGGCGCCGTAGTCGTGGTCGAGCTCGTTTCATTGGCCGCCGGCGTCACCCGGGGCCTCCTGCTCTATTACTTCCGGACGCGCGAAAACTTCTTCATCGAAGCGGCCAGACACTACATTCGGGACAGCATTACCGACTTCGGGCCGGGACCCTCGAAACCGGGGGAGACGGAGTGGCTCGAGAATGAGGTAGGGCACTTCCTTCAAATGGTCCGTCGCGATTATCTGCTGGTCCAATCCATCACCGTCGAGATGGCCGGTTTGGAGGGGCAGCGGGAAGTGACTAATGAAATCAACAATTTCACGGCTGCCCGCGTTTGCACCTACTTTGGCGTCACTCCGGAGCACGAGCTGCTCATGGGCGTACTCCGTGCCTGGGGCCGCGCTTGTGTCGACCTGGCGCTCCGGGGATTCAAAGCGCCCTTCGTTACTGAGGACCAGCTCAAGGACAT
>DATFAE010000209.1:0-5276 GCA_035254945.1 Arthrobacter sp.
CGTTGAAGTAAAACAAAAACAGACACAACCACCAACCCCGGGAAAACGGGATAAAATGATCGCAAAATTTGAAACCAGCTGTAAAAACCAAACCCAATCCACGGGGTGGACCAGGCCAGGCCAAAACAACCAATCAAAAAACAATTGGTATCAACAAACTTGGCACACTATTGAGTTCTCAAACAACAGACACACCCGGCACCACCACAACCAACCAGCCGTGGATCGCTCCGGAGCAACTTTTCAAACTTACCCGGTTTCGAGGAGCTTTGCAAATCGGCGTTTCCGCGATTTGCTGCTCCGGCGAACCGGCCCTACCCGTATCCGGCACGCTAAGAAGCGTGCCATTTTCAGGCTGTTGAAGAAGGGGGTTTGTCGCTATTTTTCCGCTTCAGCGGCGGCGACTCAGAAAACAATACACGGCCGGAACCCCCACCGCAAATCCACCCTCGAAGGGGCGGCTGTCCCCCGAAATCCTTGAATTCCAGGGGATTTCGGGGGCGGTCCGTATTGCCCGGCAGGGTAATCGGCGGGAGCCGGCATCTATGGAGTGGGTCACAAACCGTGCGCCGCCACCAGCAGAGCGCCAGTCCTCAGCTGCGGGCCCGCAAGACCACGGTAAAGTCCGCTTCCCGGGCCGTGAGCCGATATGCCTCGAGGACGCCGGGTCCGCAGGCCGCCGTCCCTACTCCCCGGAGCGCATGATCCACGTACACATACGTCCTGCCGTCCGGAACCAGGTCGGTCCTGTGGGTCGCGGCGTCCAGGACGGTCAGGCTGTACGGGCGGACCGTCAGCGCGAAGGGGGCGCCGGCAATCTCCAGCGTGCCGGCGTCGAGCGCGACGGACGCAGCGTGCACTCCTGACCGAGCGCCGGACTCCTGCGGCCGCACGTAGTCAACGTCCATGTCGGCCAAGGGCAGCGTAAAGCGGGCCACCTTGGTGCCTTGGCCGGTGTCGGGGTAGCTCTGGTGGGGTCCCTGGCCGAACCAGCTGACGGTCCCGGCCTGGCCGCGCAGCACAAACTCAAGGCCGATCCTCGCCCACTCCACGGGGAATCCCGCATTGGTCCAGTCCCCGTCCGGACGGACCCGGGTCCGAAGGCCAACGGACTCCCCGTCGCTGCTCCACGTATAGTCCACGAGCACGCCAAACTGTTTGTCCGCCGCGGCCATCCGGGTGCGGACAGTCAGGATCTCCCCGCCATCCGCCGTCGGCTCTGCGGTGATGCCAAGCAAACGCGGGTGCAGCCGGTTGAGCCCGGCGTCTGCCCATTGGGTGGCAAGCGGCCGCCTGTCAGCTCCGGTCCATTCACTGCCCAGGTCATTGTCGGTTGGCGGCCACCAGAGCACCAGGCCGAAGTCGTCCACCGGGACATTGCCGATGGAGACCGGCAGCCCCGTCACCCGGTCAAAGGCCACCGGTCCAAGCCGTAGCACATCCGGGAGGACGCCCACCGGCTCAAGCCCGCGAGGGGCCGCGGGCACCGTGATGTCCTGGAACGACTGGCCCCATGCGAGCTCGTGGCCCGCTTCAGCCCAGTCTGTGCCGGACGCGAGGACCGCGCTGACGGTGAGCGCAGCTGACCGTCCGCCGGCCAGCGATGCCAGTCCGGCAGGAAGTTCAACGAACGTTTCCACACCGGGCGCCAGCGGCGCAAAGTCCACCACGCCGTACGCAAGCACAGCACCGCCGTCGCCCGCACCGCCGTCGGCCTCCACCACATGCCGGAAGCTCAGCGCCGACGTGTCCGCGAAGTCAAAACCGTTCCGTACGGTGAAGCCGGACCAGTCCTCGGCCACCGTGATGCGCACAGGTTCGATGACCTTCTTGAAGTCCAGAAGACCCGGGCGCGGGTTCCGGTCTGCGTCCACCAGGCCGTCAGTGACAAAGTTTCCGTCGTGAACTTCCTCCCCGAAGTCACCGCCGTACGCGAAGTGCTCGCGGCCCGACGCATCCGTGACGGTGATGCCGTGCTCCAGCCATTCCCACACGAATCCGCCCATCAGCCGTGGATACCGGTCGAAGAGCTCCTGGTATTCGGTCATGCCGCCGGGGCCGTTCCCCATGGCGTGCACGTACTCGCACAGCACAAAAGGCATGGCACGACGGCGCGCGTCCAACGCAGGATCGTCCAGCGGCTCCTCGACGCCCTGGCCAATCAGTTCCGTTTCCGCCTGGTCGGCATACATCCGCGAATAGACGTCCACGTAGGCCGAGCTCCAGTCACCCTCGTAATGGATGGGCCGGGACGGGTCCCTGTCCTTGGTCCATTTCGACATTGCTGCCAGGTTCCGGCCAGTGCCGGCCTCGTTGCCCAGCGACCACATGATGACCGCGGCGTGGTTCTTGTCCCGCTCCACGGTCCGCCGCATCCTGTCCACCAGGGCCGGCTCCCACGCCACGTCGTCACTGGGGTTTTGGTTCCAACCGGCACTCTCAAAACCGTGGGTCTCCAGGTCGCACTCGAGCACCACGTAGAAGCCCAGCTGGTCCGCCAGCGCCAGGAAGTCCGGGTGCGGGGGATAGTGGGACGTCCGGATGGCGTTGATGTTGTGCTGCTTCATCAGCCGCAGCTCAGCTTCCATGACATCGCGAGGCACCACACGGCCCAGTTTGGGGTGGTGTTCGTGGCGGTTGACGCCGCGCAGTAGGATCCGCCGGCCGTTGATCTTGAACTGGGCATCCTCGATGGCAATACTCCGGAATCCGACCTGCACCGTTACGGTTTCGCCGGGTGCGGCAACCGTGGCCTTGTAGAGCCGGGGCAGCTCGGCTGACCAGGGCGAGACGGCCGGAATCCGGTGTTCGGTGCCTGCGGCCAGTTCCAGGTTGAGTTCCGGAACGCGTACGACGGCGGCAATCGCCTCGCCCGCCCGGCTCGCCTCGACGCGCAGGATGCCTTCGCCGCTCAGGTGGTCATAGTCTGCGTGCACAAAGACGTCGTCGATTCCCTGCTCCGGCCGGCCCTGCAGGGTGACGTCACGGAAGATGCCCGGCAGCCACCACATGTCCTGGTCCTCCACGTAGCTCGCGGCGGAGAACTGGGCGACCCGGACGGCCAGGACGTTGGTGCCTTCTTTCAGGACGCCGGTGACGTCAAACTCGTGGGCGAGCCGGCTGCCGCGCGTGGTGCCCAGCTCCGTGCCGTTGAGCCACACCGTCGCGGCCGACTCGATGCCATCGAACCGGAGGAGGGCGCGCGGGAAAAACCCGGGGCCGGCCTCGAACCCCACGAGGTGGTCCCCGATCGGGTTGGCATCCGGCACGTGCGGCGGCTCAACAGCAAAGGGAAACTGGACATTGGTGTAGGCCGGTGAGCCATGTCCGTGCATCGGCCAGCTGGACGGCACGGGGAGGCTGGTGAACCCTTCGAGGCCCTGCCCGGACTGCCAGCCATCACGCGGCGCCTGCCGGATCCCTGGGCTCAGCCGGAACTGCCACTCACCATTGAGGGACTTCCGGGGGGCGTTGCTCTCGAGGTAGGCGCGGGGCTGCAGGGTACCGCGGGCCGGATCGAGGGAAGCCAGGCCGGTGACGTCGTCGACGCCAAGTTCGAGGGCGCGGGCCTTGGGCTGCGGGTCGGATTTCGCCGGGGCTGCGGGCGGCGCAGAGGGTGACTGAACTGACATGGGTTTCCTTGCTGAAGGGTGTTCTGGAGCCGCGAATGGGGGGCATGGGCCGCCTAGTGAACGTTCACGACGCAGTTAAGACTATCCGGCAGCGGACATTTTGGGTAGGGCTTTCCTAGGCCGATCCGCGGACCACGAGCTCATGGCGGAGCGTTGCGTGCGTGCCTGCCCCGTGCGGCAGCAGCGCACCCGTCAGCAGCCCGTCGAGGAGGTCGACGGCGGCACGGCCTACGTCGCGCAGGTCCAGTGAGAGCGTGGTCAGCTCGGGGGTCACGAGCATGCCAAGCGGGATGCCATCCATCCCGATCACGGCGCAGTCGGCCGGAACCAAGCAGCCGCTGGCGGCCAGCGCCTTGAGCGCTCCCGCCGCCATGAGGTCGTTGAAGACGAGAAGCCCGTCCATCACCGGATAACCGGCCAGGAGGGACGCGACGGCGTCGCGTGCCTCCTCGGCGGAGTCGCCGGCATGCGCCACTGTCAGTTCAATGCCAAGATCCTCGGCGGCCCGACCGACAGCAGCACCCCTGGCGGACAGCAGCGTGGCAGGCCCTGCGTCAAGGTAGGCCAGGCGCGTGCGGCCGATCGCGGCCAGGCGCTCCAGTGCAAGCCTGGCTGCATAGGAGTAATCGAAGGAGATGCCGCCGGCGGTGAGGCCAGCCGGCTCGTCCAGCACCACCACGGGCCGCTGGCCGAGTAGAGCTTGGGCCTCGGCGGCATGGGGACCCAGATAGCCGATGACGGCATCAACCTGCGGGGAAAGCCGCTCCACGGCGTCCAGACTACTGCCACTTCCGTGGCCAAAATCATCCACCACCACGTTCCAGCCACGCCTCGTTGCCATCTCGACAACGCTGGATGCGAACGCGGGAAAGTATGGATTGGTGAGGTCTGGTATGGCCAACCCCACAGAAGTGCGGGCGCCCTGGACGAGGCCCTTGGCGTACCGGCTGGGCGTGTAGCCAAGCTGGCGGGCAAGTTCCTGGACCCGTTCACGCGTCTCGTGCTTAATGCCGGGCATATCGTTCATGGCCCGCGTGACGGTCTGGCGCGAAACACCCGCCGCCGCGGCAACGTCGAGGATCGTGGCGCGCTTGGCAGGCCGGCCAGGGGAGGAAGAGCTCATAGACCGTAAGTTTAGGGCCCCTGACTCCGGACGCTCTCTCACTTCCTGCGGGTTTTTCACCGACGCTCTCTCAGTTCCTGCGGGTATTTCACCGACGCTCTCTCACTTGTTGCGGGTTTTGGGTGGTTGCTCTCTCACTTACGACGGCGGGTGGCGGGGCTGGGTGCCAGCGGCCGGGCTGTGGTGCGAGAGGGTCGGCCGAAAGGCTGCAGGATGTGCGAGAGGGTCTGCCGAAAGGCTGCAGGATGTGCGAGAGGGTCTGGCGAACGGCTGCGGGATGTGCGAGAGGGTCTGGCGAAAGGCTGCAGGATGTGCGAGAGGGCCGGCCGAAAGGCTGCAGGATGTGGGAGAGGGTCCCGGCAAAGACCTGCAGGATCTGCGAGAGGGTTTGGGGGTGTTTTAAATGGGTCAGGCCCCAACCTGTGGTTGGGGCCTGAGCCTAATGTGTGTCCGGCGGTGACCTACTCTCCCACACCCTCCCGGGTGCAGTACCATCGGCGCTGTGGGTCTTAGCTTCCGGG
>DATFAE010000210.1:0-11652 GCA_035254945.1 Arthrobacter sp.
AAAACAGACACAACATGGCCCCACGGGAAAACGCGGCAACCACACTGCAAAATTTGAAACCAGCTGTAAAAACCAAACCCAATCCACGGGGTGGACCAGGCCAGGCCAAAACAACCAATCAATAAAACAATTGGTATCAACGAACTTGGCACACTATTGAGTTCTCAAACAACAGACACACCCGGCACCACCACAACCAACCAGCCGTGGATCGCTCCGGAGCAACTTTTCAAACTTACCCGGCTTCCCGCCCCGATGCAAATCCGTATTTCAGGATCTTCATCGGTAGGAAACGCGTTCCCCACCGCATTGAGGCGCTCTAATGAGCTACCAGAATTTGGTTTTGAATTTGGGGGTTTGGCCGCCCGTGGTAACCAGCTCTTCGCTGTCTCCCTCGCGGCGACTTAGAAAACAATACACCCACTCAACCCCCACCGCAAATCCACCCTCGAAGGGGCCCAAAAGCCCGCCATCCCGGGCCGGGAGGGCCCATCCAGGCACCCTACGGCCCGGCCGCCGTCGTACTTCGCTTCTGTGTGCTGCAGCACAGTCGGCAGGCCGGTACGCAGGGGCCCCCGGATAACCACGATTAAGCGCAGAAGGGCCGGCAACCAAAATGGTTGCCGGCCCTTCTCAAGCAGCTGGAATCAGCGGTGCTGGATTACCAGGAAGACTTGGTGATGCCCGGGAGCTCACCGCGGTGAGCCATGTCGCGGAAGCGAACACGGGAGATACCGAACTTCTGGAAGGTACCGCGCGGACGGCCATCGATGATGTCGCGGTTACGCAGACGGATCGGGGAGGCGTTGCGGGGCAGCTTCTGCAGGCCCAGGCGTGCAGCTTCGCGTGCTTCGTCGGTTGCGTTTTCGTCAACCAGGGTCTTCTTCAGCTCGAGGCGCTTTGCAGCGTAACGCTCAACGATGACCTTGCGCTGCTCGTTGCGAGCAATCTTGGACTTCTTAGCCATGGTTTAGCGCTCCTCTCGGAATTCGACGTGCTGGCGGATCTTGGGGTCGTACTTCTTCAGAACCATGCGGTCCGGGTCGTTACGACGGTTCTTGCGGGTTACGTAGGTGTAACCCGTGCCCGCGGTCGACTTGAGCTTGATGATCGGACGTACGTCCTTGTCCTTAGCCACTAGAGCTTCACCCCACGAGCAAGAATGGCGGCGACGACTACGTCGATGCCGCGTACGTCGATGGTCTTAATGCCCTTTGCAGAAAGCTGCAGCGTGACGTTACGGCGCAGGGACGGAACCCAGTAGCGCTTCTTCTGGATGTTCGGATCGAACCGACGCTTGTTGCGGCGGTGCGAGTGCGAAATGCTGTGCCCAAAGCCCGGCTCGGCCCCGGTCACTTGGCAGTGTGCTGCCATGACTTCTCCTCAAAGAATTGAATGTAATGATCCGCATATCTGCTGCAGGATCATGCGTGTAAGTGCGACCCAAAGTGATCAGGGTGAACGGTTAGTCACGCAACTTGAGCCCCTAACTACCGGCTACCCTGGAGAAAATTACCGGGCCACCGGAGCAATTGCGCACGCTCCGCGCACTTAGCGCCTACCAAGTCTACGAGTTCGCGCAATTAAAGACCAATCCGGCCCCTGGTGGTGTATGGGCGCCGGCGTGCATGACGATCCGATTCATTGCTTCCGCCCGGGCATATTCACAGCTGATTGAAAGCTTCTGCGCGCATCTTTGAAGCATGAACACGCAGCTTTTGCCGGCTTCCCCGGCGCACAACAGGCCTGATACCCACAGGCTGCCAGGTTCCGGGCATGGCACCGGATCTGCCGGCTTCGCTGTCCAGCACCGGTGGCGCATGCTCCGGGCAGACCTCCTGACTGTTGTTGCATGGGCATCAGTAGCTGCCGCTGTCTCCCTTTGGCTGGCCGACGGCGGTGCTGCGGCAGTCAGCTCCGTCACCTCAGCTGTTACTGCGGCCGGGATCGTGGCCGGCCTGGTGGGCATGGACCTGGTTCTGCTGATGCTGCTGCTGGCCGCGCGGATCCCATTCGTTGACCGGACCATCGGCCACGACCGCGCCCTTGAGTTCCACCGCAAGCTTGGCAAACCCTCCCTGTACCTTCTCCTGGCCCACGGGTTCCTTCTCGCCGTCGGCTACGGAATGGCCGAGGGGCTCGACCCAGTCAGCGAATCCATTGCCCTGTGGGTGCTGGTACCGGATATGTGGCTGGCTTTTGTGTCCATGGCCCTGTTCATCGCCGTGGTGGTCACCTCCCTCGTGGCGGTCCGCCGCCGGTTCCCCTACGAGTTCTGGTACGCCTTGCATCTGCTGACATACGCTGCCGTGGGCACCTCCCTCCCCCACCAGTTCAGTGTGGGCGGCCTCTTCGCTGAAGGGACGTGGCAACGCTGGTACTGGCTGGCCATCTGCACCGCCACCGGCGTGGCGCTTCTGTACTTCCGCGTGCTGCAGCCCCTGATAGCCACCTCCCGGCACCGGCTGACGGTGAGCCGGGTGGAGAGGATCGCGCCAGGCGTTGTGAACATCGAAATGACCGGGCTCCGGCTCAACCGGCTTAACGGGAGCGGGGGCAGGTTCTTCATCTGGCGGTTCCTGGCTCCCGGACTGTGGTGGCACCCGCACCCGTTCAGTCTCTCCGCCGAGCCAGTCGCCAGTGGCGGGGACGGCGAGGGCACCGTCCGGATCACCGTCCGCAACCTTGGCCGGGGATCCGCGCAGCTGGCCAGCCTCCGGCCCGGAACCAAGGTGGCCTTGGAAGGGCCGTACGGATTGTTTGGCACTGCCGCACGGAGCAAGGACAAGGTGGTGATGATCGGCGCGGGCATCGGGATCACCCCGCTGCGTGCGCTCCTGGAAACGACGCCCTTTGCCCACGGCGACGCCACCGTGCTCCTCCGCGGGAGCACGGAGCAGGAGTTGTACCTCAGTGACGAAATTCTGGACCTCTGCCGCCGCCGCGGTGTGCGCCTCTTCCACCTCACCGGTCCCCGCGCCCGCTGGGACTCCAGCAGCTGGTTGCCCGCGGACGCCATCCGCAGCGGATACAACCTGCCGTCCTACGCACCGGACATCGCGGAATCGGATGTTTATATCTGTGGCCCGTCACGGTGGGCCGGCAACGTCATCACCGAAGCCCGGACTGCCGGGGTCCGGCCCGAACAGATCCATCACGAAAGGTTTGACTGGTGAAAGCACGAGGAGCAGTTTCAGCAGCCCTGGCCTCAGCCGGCATCCTCCTGGCGGGCTGGCAGGCCGGCGCCCATGTGGTCGAAACCGGCAGCAGCGCCGTCGCGACATCCGCAGGTACAACAGGCACCGCCGGCTCCCTCGGGTCCGGCACCGGCTCCGGATCCGCGGCGGCTTCCGGGTCCTCAGGAGCCGCAGCAGCTTCCGGAACCTATAAGGGCGCCGTCGTCCAGACGCGGTTCGGCGCCGTCCAGGTCCAAATCACGGTTAACGCCGGCAAGGTCACCGATGTGACGGCCCTCCAGCTCACCGACGACGACCGCAAATCCATCCAGATCAGCAACCGGGCCGCCCCCCTGCTGCGCAGTGAAGTGCTCGCGGCGCAGTCCGCAGACGTCCAGACCATCAGCGGTGCCACGATAACCAGCAACGCCTACCTCACGTCCCTCCAGGCAGCCCTCGATGCCGCGAACCTCTGACGCAGTTCCCCTGCACCACCGGCCAGCCCTCAAAGCCAGGACCTTCAACTGCATGGGCACGGTCATCAGCCTGACGCTGCCGGCCGCGCCCGCTGCGGAAGGGCACACCGCGGGAGGGCACACCGCGGGAGGGCACACCGCGGAGGACGAGCTGGAAGCGGCCGCCGCCGTCGTCGAACATCTCTTCCGGGAACTGGACCAGACCTTCAGCCTGTACCGGCCGGATTCCGAGGCGAGCCGCATGGCCAGGGGCGAAACCACAATGCGCGGGGCTTCGGATCCGATGCGCGAGCGGTTTGCCGAGGCCCTCGGGTGGCGGCTGCGCACGGAGGGCGCCTTTACTCCGGAACGGGCGGACGGCGTGCTGGATCTTTCGGGGCTGATCAAAGGGCATGCCATCAGGGAGGCGGGGACGTCGCTGCTGGCGCTGGGGCTGCAGGACTGGTGCCTGAACGCCGGCGGTGACGTTCTGGCCAGCGGCTCACCGGTTCCCGGCAGCGGGCAGCCGTGGCAGGCCGGGATTGTGGATCCGGCGGACCGGCGAACCTTGCTGGCGGGCTATCCGCTGTGCAGTGGACGACGGCGGCATCCCGCCCTGGCAACGTCCGGTTCGGCAGAGCGGGGAGACCACATCTGGTCCCCGGCAGGTGCGGCCCCGGCGTTTGTGCAGGTATCGGTTGCCGCTGCCGACATCGTGACGGCGGACGTGTTGGCGACCGCCATCATCGCCGGGGGAATGCCCATGCTGGACCGTGCCGCGGAGGGCTGGGACGTGGATGTGCTGGCTGTCAGGGCTGGCGGCCAGCTGCTGGCGACCCCCGGCTTCCGGAGCGGCCGGGACTGCGCCTAAAGGCGTGTGAGCTGGGCGTACTTCGGTTCCAGGCCGTCACCGGAGGACTTGCCCGTGACGCGGCGGACCACCCACGGGCCGGCGAATTCCTTGACCCAGCGGGCGTTGGCCCGGAGGGCATCCACCCGGCCGAGCTCGGGCACCGGCGTCATGGGAGGGACTTCGATCGAGTGGTCGTGCTCGAGCACGTCAAGGACGCGCTTGGCCATGTTCGCGTGCCCGGCGGCCGACATGTGCATCCGGTCCTGGGCCCACATGCCCCAGTCGTAGTACTCGTTGAAGCGCCAGTAATCCACCAGCAGCGCGCCATGGTCCCCGGCGATTCCGCGGACCAGCTCGTTGTAGATGGCCGTGCGTCCGCGCATGGTGCTGAAGACTTTGGAGCCGCGGGCATCGAAGCCGGTGAACAGGACCACTGTGGCGCCGGTGGCACTCAGTTTGCGGATCCCGTCGTCGTACTCGGCCAGCAGATCGTCGATGTCGATGCGGGGTCGCAGGATGTCGTTGGCTCCCGCATAAATGGTCACCAGGGTGGGTTTTAGCTCGACGGCGGCATCCACCTGTTCGGCCATGATCTGGCGGAGCTTCCTGCCGCGGATGGCAAGGTTGGCGTAGCCGAAGCCCGGGTCTGCTGCGCCGAGCTGCTCCGCCACCCGGTCCGCCCAACCGCGGACGCCGTTGGGCCGGGTGGCGTCCTCGTCCCCGACGCCTTCCGTGAAGGAGTCACCAAGAGCTACGTACCGGGCCGAAAAATCCATAGCGCCAGTGTGTCATCTGTTGCTGGGAGCAACCAAGTACTGGGGCGGTCCGGACTGACGGCTGCGGGGGATGCGTTCAGGATTCGCGGAGGATCCAGTGGTCGTCATCAAGGCGGGCCACGATTTTCTCGCCGATCCTCGCCAGGTCCGCCACGTCCCGCTCCGTGAGGGCATCGAGGAACTTCGCGCGGACCGCCTCCACGTGCCCGGGCGCGAGTGCCACCAAAGTGGCCATGCCGGCGTCGGCCAGGTGCGCGGTGGTGACGCGTGCGTCCCCCGGGTGCGGCCTGCGCTCAAGCCAGCCGCGCTTCTCCAACTTGGTGACTACGTGGGACAGCCGCGACAGCGAGGAACTGGTGCGGGCGGCCAGTTCACTCATGGGGAGGAAGCGTCCCTCGGCCTCGGAGAGCATGGCCATGACGTTGTAGTCGAACAGCGACACCTTGCCTGCGGTGTGCAGCTGGTTGTCCAGGGCTGCCGGGAGCATGGTGTTGATGCTCAGCAGAGCCAGCCAGGCACGGCGTTCATCGGCGTTGAGCCAGCGCGGTTCGGTCATGAATTCATTCTAGGAGCAGGGCGTGGTTGAGAGTTCAAGTGACGCACCGGGCGTGGTGGGCGCTCCCGGTAGGCTGAGTTTCATGTTTGTTGTGTCGTTGACCTACAAAGTGCCACAGGACATCGTGGACTTCCATCGTCCCGCCCATATGGCCTGGCTCAAGGAAGCGTTCGACGCCGGCGTGTTCCTCGCGTCCGGACGCCGGGTTCCGGCGGTGGGCGGCGTGCTGCTGTCCGGCGTCGACCGCGCCACCCTGGATGCGTCATTGGCGCGGGACCCTTTCTTCAGCAACGGCGTGGCCGAGTTCGAGATCATCGAATTCAAGGCGACCACGGTGGCTGAGGGCTTCGAGAACCTCCTGGAAGCCTAGGAACGGCCGGGCCCGGCCCGCTGTTCTTCGGCTATTTTTTTCAGGCCGCCTTTCCGCGGCACTTTCACTGGCTCTGGCCAGCGGGGTGTAAGGGCGTCCCCGAGGGTGACGCCCCTGAGCTTGCGGCCGAACAGCGGCAGAACCCAGTCATTCAGCCAGCGGCGCTGCCGCCTCTCCCACTCGCGCAGGCCCAGCCTGGCGGGCGGATCCCAGTCCTTGGGCTTGATCTTATGGGGAATACCCAGCTGATCCAGGACCTGCCCGGCAAGATACTTATGACCGGCCTTGGACATGTGCAGCCGATCGGAATCCCACATGCGCCGGTCGTGGAAGGCGTCCAGGCACCAGTAGTCCACCAGGACGGCGCCGTACTTGGCGGCGATCTCACGCACACCTCGGTTGTAGGCGGCGTTCCGCTTCTTCAGCGGTTCCAGGAGGGCCGACACCTTGACGTCGAAGCCGGTGAACAGCACCAGCGTGGCACCCGTGCCTGCCAGCCTGGCAACCAGGTTTTCATAGTCGTCCATCAGCGCGGCCATGTCCGTGCCCAGGTCCAGGATGTCGTTCCCGCCGGCGTACAGCGTGACAAGCGTGGGCCTCATGGCCAACGCGGGTTCGAGCTGTTCACTGATGACATGCCGGAGCCGCTTGCTCCGGATGGCGAGGTTGGCATACCTCCAGCCGGGCCCAGCCTTGGCCAGCTTCTCCGCTACCCGGTCAGCCCAGCCCCGCACGCCGTTGGGCAGCCGCTCATCCCTGTCCCCCACACCCTCGGTAAACGAGTCCCCCAAGGCAACAAAGACGCGCCGCCCACTCGAAGGAAGCAAGGAATCAGCGCACACCCCGCCACCCTAGGCACCGCAGGCAACGCCAGGGTTAACGGCAGGCGACAGGAAGTGCGAGAGCGTTGGCCAAAAAGCGACAGGAAGTGCGAGAGCGTCCGGGGGTGGGGCGGGAGGTTTCTACAGCTCCGCCTTGCCCTGGCGCCAGTAACCCATGAACGCAACCTGCTTGCGGTCGATCCCCACGTCGCGCACCAGGTACCGCCGCATGTCCTTAATGACAGCCGCTTCCCCGGCGATCCAGGCGTAGAAGGGCATGGCCCCGGCCGGCATGTCGGGGTTTTTGCTGGCCTCGATCTCGGCCGTCTCCATCCGTGCGGGAGTCTCCCAGAGGATGTCCACGTCCACGTTGACGTCCTCGGGCTCGGGGCCTGCTCCGCCGTCGGACTCCTTGATGCCCACCCAGCCGGGAACAGGAATCGCTTTGCGCACTGCCTGCTGCAGCAGTTCGCCGTGCGGGCGGGAGCGGCCAATGGCGGCGCCGCGCGCCAGCCAGGTGATTTCGACGTCGGCGTCCGTCTTGAGATCCAGGAAGTCGCCGGCCTGCGGCACTTCCAGGAAGGCATGGCCGCTCATGTAGGACGGCAGGGTCTCAAGGATGGCGGAGATGGCGGGGATGGCGGTTTCGTCGCCGGCGAGCAGGACGCGCTGGGCCATTCCCGGCCGCCACTCGATGCCGGAGTAGATCTCGGCGGTGACGCAGTGCGCGGCCCGGTTGTTGGGGCCGATGATGGTGATCGCGTCGCCCGGCTTTGCGTTGAGCGCCCAGTTGGCTGCGGGGCCGCCGTTCCCGTCGGCGTCGAAATGCATCACGAAGTCAACGTCGATCTCCGGGTAGACCGAATCCAGCCGCGAGTTCCGGACGGTGTAAGTGCGCATGGAGCCGCGCTCGGCGGGATTCATGGCCAGCCATTCGCGGTACCAGCCGGACTGGGCCATCTCGAAGAGCGGCAGGGGAACCTGCGTGCCATCCGCAGCGAGGGACGGGATCATCAGCTTGATCCGCAGGTCGAGGGTGTCCCCGTGCACGCCGAAGTCGCGCAGCGAGTAGCCGCCGAACGTGATCCGGCGGAAGTTGGGGCTCAACTCCTGCACGGAGGAGACGGTGACCTCAAAGGCCAGGGTCATGGGCTCGGTGGCGGCGATGTCGCGGGTTTTCATGAAACGAGCTCCAGTTCGGTGGCGGTTGAGTGGTGGCGGCCAATGGGGATAATCAGGGGCGTGCCCGAGACCGGGTCAGGGATGACTCTGGACTCGAGGCCGAAGACGGTGCGGACCAGTTCCTCGGTGACAACGGTGGCGGGGTGCCCCAGGGCCACCACCTCGCCGCCCTTCATGGCGATGACGTGGTCCGCATAGCGGGCGGCAAGGTTGAGGTCGTGCAGGACGATGGCCACGGTGGTGCCGCGTTTGCGGTTCAGGTCGGTGACGAGGTCCAAGACTTCCACCTGGTGGGCCAGGTCGAGGTAGGTGGTGGGTTCGTCCAGCAGCAGGACATCGGTCTCCTGGGCCAGAGCCATCGCAATCCACACCCGCTGGCGCTGGCCGCCGGAGAGTTCGTCGACATTCCGCTCAGCGAGTTCCAGCGTTTCCGTCGCTTCCAGCGCGCGCTGCACCGCGCGATCGTGGTGTGACAAGTCACCTGGGCTCCAGCTGCGGAAGAAGCGCTGGTGCGGGTACCGCCCACGGCCCACGAGGTCGCGGACGGCGATGCCGTCGGGCGCGGTGGGGTGCTGCGGGAGGAGGCCGAGGGTGCGGGCCAGTTCCCGGGCGGGACGGGAGTGGATGTCCTTGCCGTCCAGCGTCACCACGCCGGCGGCCGGTTTGAGGAGGCGGGAGAGGCCGCGCAGCAGTGTGGACTTGCCGCAGGCGTTGGCGCCCACGATCATGGTCACTTTGCCCTCGGGGATGTCCGCCGTGAGGCCGTCCACCACGCAGCGCTGGTCGTATTTCAGCGTGAGGTCCTTGGCGCTGAGCACAGCCATGTCAGGCATCCTTTCGGTTGGCCGTGACCAGGAGCCACAGCAGGAACGGGGCACCGAGCGCGCCGGTGATTACGCCGACGGGCAGCACGGTGCCGTCCAGCAGCAGGGGGGCGAGGTTGGCCGCGAAGTAGTCGGCGGCGAGGACTATCAGCGCACCCACCAGGGCCGACGCCGGGAGGCTGGCTTTCCGGGTGAAGCGCCGGGCGATGGGACCGGCGAGGAAGGCGACGAACGAGACCGGCCCGGCTGCCGCCGTCGCCACCGCGGCGAGCCCGACGGCGGTGATCACCACGGCGAGGCGGGTGAAGCCGACGCGGATGCCCAGCCCGGCCGCGGCGTCGTCGCCGAGTTCCAGGATGCGGAGCGGTCCTGCGAGGGCGATGACGGCGGGGACCAGGATGAGGAGCGCGAGGGCCAGCATGCCGGCGCGGTCCCAGTTGGCGGAGTTGAGGGAGCCGTTGAGCCACACGAGCGCGTCGGCTGCCGTGCGGATGTCCGCGCGGGTCATCAGGAAGTTGACTACCGCATGCAGTGCGGCGGCGATGCCCACCCCGGCCAGGATCAGCCGGCTGCCGGCGGCGTTGCCCCGGTTGCCGCCGCCCGAACCCAGTGACGGTCCGCGGGAGATGGCATAGATGAGCGCTGCGATGCCCAGCGCACCGCCGAGCGCCGCGCCGGAGACAGCAGGACCGGTGGCGCCGAAGACCACGATGGCTGTGACGGCGGCCGCGCTGGCGCCGTAGTTGATGCCGATAACGTCGGGGCTGGCCAGCGGGTTGCGCAGCATGGTCTGGAACAGTCCGCCGGACAGGCCGAAGGCGGTGCCGATCATGACGCCGATGACCGCCCGGGGCAGCTTGTTCTCCATCACGATGAAGCTCGCGCCCGGAATCCGCTCGCCCCCTGTGAGATGGGCCAACAGGATCTTGAAGAAGTCGGGAATGGTCACGGTGTAGCTGCCCAGCAGGACGCCGGCGGTGAAGAGGAGGACGACGCCGAGGGCCAGGACGGCGGTCCGGTTCTGCACGGTCCGGCGCAGCAGGGACGCGCGAACGTACAGATAAGGCCCTGTTTCGGCGGTTTTGAGGGCATTATCTGTACGTTCGCGCTTTGTGGAGAGGCTCATAGTCCCGCTCCCTTGCCGCGCCGGATCAGCCACACGAAAACGGGCGCACCCACCAGCGCCGTCATGATGCCGGCCGGCACCTCACCCGGGAGCAGCACCACGCGGCCGATGATGTCCGCGCCCAGAAGAAGAGCAGGGGCAAGCACCACGGAGAACGGCAGGATCCAGCGGTAGTCGGGGCCCGTAAGAGACCGGACAGCGTGCGGAATCACCAGGCCAACGAACCCGATGGGCCCCGCCAGCGCCGTCGCGGAACCGCACAGCAGCACGATGCCCAGGGCGGTCACGGCGCGGGTCAGGCCGACGCGCTGGCCCAGACCCCGGGCGATGTCGTCACCGAGGGCCAGGCTGTTGAGGATGCGGCCGGTGGCCAGGATGATGAGCGCACCGACGGCGAGGAAGGGCAGGCCTGGAAGCACCACTGCCCAGTCGCGGCCGGCGATCCCGCCCACCTGCCAGAAGCGGAAGCGGTCCAGGGTGTCCTGGCTGGAGACGAGGATGACGCTCATGAGGGAGTACAGCCCGGCACTGAGCGCCGCCCCGGCGAGGGCCAGCTTGACCGGCGTCGCTCCGTCCCTGCCCATTGAAGCGATGAGATAGACCACGACGGCGGCGGCTGAGGCGCCAACGAAGGCGAACCAGATGTAGCCGCTGAGCGAGGTGACGCCAAAAAGATAGATGCCCGTGACCACGGCCAGCGCGGCGCCGGCGTTGACGCCCATGATGCCCGGGTCCGCCAGCGGGTTGCGGGCAACGCCCTGCATGGCAGCCCCGGCGAGGCCCAGGGCACCGCCGGCCAGAATGCCGAGGACGGTGCGGGGGATGCGTGCGTGGACCACGGCATGGTCACCGTTGGCGGGGTCGAACTGAGTGAGGGACTGCCACACGGTGGCCAGGGAAAGCCCGCGGGCACCGACGGCCAGTGAAGTGGCGGTGAGCACAGCAAGTACGACGACGGCGGCCAGCAGCCAGGCGGCCTGCCTGGCCTTGAAGCGCGGGCGGGCCGCGCGAACGTACACTTGAGGCCCTTCCTGCGACCCGCTGGGGGCCCCAAGTGTACGTTCGCGCTGTCCGGCGGGGGCCGCCGTCGTACTTTCCGTCATGGGACTATGCCTGCTTCAACCGGGCTTATTTCACTGCATCCGCAGCGGTGGCCAGCTGCGGCAGGAACGTGTCCAGCGACCACGGCAGGCTCAGCGGGGATGAGGCCGAGATGGACAGTGTCAGGGTGTTGTCCGAATCAGCAACCAGGGCGCCCTTCTGGATGGCCGGGATCTGGCCGAGGAGCGGGTCCGACTTGATGGAATCGGTGGTGGCAGAGTCCGGGACCCAGGTGACGAAGATATCGGATTCGAGTTCGTTGGCCTTCTCAGCGGACCACGGGATGAAGAACTCCTTGGAGCCCTTCGAGTTCTCCTCCACAACGGAAGCGAGCTTCATGCCGATCTCGCTCAGGAAGCGGGGGCGGTTGTCGTTGGCGGTGTAGACGTTGACGCCGTCAGCCGAAGCGGGC
>DATFAE010000211.1:0-6606 GCA_035254945.1 Arthrobacter sp.
AGATGTCGTGGTGCGGGGGCGGGGAAATGAGTCCGACGCCGGGGGTCGAGTGGCGCGTCCGGGCAACCCAGGGGTACACCTTCTGCGCCATCAGCTGGCCGCCTTCGCCGGGCTTGGCACCCTGCGCCATCTTGATCTGGATGTCATCGGCGTTGCTCAGGTAGAGGCTGGTGACGCCGAACCGGCCGGACGCGATTTGCTTGACGGCAGAGCGGCGCTTGGGGTCCAGCAGGCGGTCCACGTCCTCGCCGCCTTCACCGGTGTTGGACTTGCCGCCCAACTGGTTCATGGCGATGGCGAGGGTCTCGTGCGCTTCCTGGGAAATGGAACCGTAGCTCATGGCACCCGTGGAGAAACGCTTGACTACGCTGGAGACCGGCTCCACTTCCTCAAGCGGCACCGGCGGGCGGTTGCCGGCCTTGAACTTGAGCAGCCCGCGCAGGGTCATCAGGTTCTCGGACTGGTCGTCAACGCCTTTGGTGTAGGCCTTGAAGATGTCATAGCGGCGCTCACGCGTGGCGTGCTGCAGCCGGAAGACCGTCTCGGGGTTGAAGAGGTGCGGCTCGCCGTCACGGCGCCACTGGTATTCGCCGCCGCCCAGGAGCGGGCGGTGCGGCTGCTCGATGCCGCCCTCCGGGTAGGCCATCTGGTGGCGCGCGGAGACTTCAGCCGCGATGACGTCGAGGCCGACGCCGCCGAGCTGGGAGTGCGTTCCGGCGAAGAATTCGTCCACCAGCTCCTGTCCGAGGCCCAGGGCTTCGAACGTCTGGGCGCCGGTGTAGGACGCCACGGTGGAGATGCCCATCTTGGACATGATCTTCAGGACACCCTTGCCCAGGCCCTTGATCAGGTTATAGACGCCATCCTGCGCGGTCACGCCAACGACGTCCCCGCTGCTGATCAGCTGTTCCACGGATTCCATGGCCAGGTATGGGTTGACGGCTGACGCGCCGTAGCCGATCAGCACAGCAACGTGGTGCGTCTCGCGGACGTCACCGGCCTCGACCACCAGGGCGGTCTTGGTGCGGTTGGCACTGCGGAGCAGGTGGTGGTGCACGGCGCTGACAAGCAGCAGCGACGGGATGGGCGCCCACTGGGCATTCGAGTCGCGGTCCGAGAGGACCACATACTGCACACCGCGGTTGATGGCGCCGGAAACCTGCTCGCAGATTTCGGTGAGACGGGCACGCAGCGCGTTCTCGCCGCCTTCGGGGCGGTAGAGTCCGCGGACCTTCATGGCCACACGGTCGCCGTCGGCGTTTTCGATGTTGGCGATCTTGGCGAGCTGGTCGTTGTTGATCACCGGGAACGGCAGCTGGACCTGGGGCTGGCGGACCTGCTTGGTGTCCAGCAGGTTGCCGTTGGGGCCAATGGCGCACGTCAGGGACGTCACAAGCTCTTCGCGGATGGCGTCCAGCGGCGGGTTGGTGACCTGCGCGAAGGACTGCACAAAGTAGTCGAACAGCAGGCGGGGGCGCTTGGACAGCACAGCCACAGGGGTGTCCGAACCCATGGCACCCAGCGGCTCGGCGCCTGTGCGGGCCATCGGGCCGAGCAGGATCTTGAGCTCTTCGGTGGTGTAGCCGAAGGTCCGCTGGCGGATGTTGACCGACGCGGCCGTGTGGACCACGTGCTCGCGCTCGGGCAGATCATTGAGGTCGATCAGGTTGTCCTTGACCCACTCAGCCCAGGGGTTGGCCGCGGCCACCTCTGCCTTGACTTCTTCGTCGTCGATGATCCGGCCGGTGTCGGTGTCCACGAGGAACATCTTGCCCGGCGAAACGCGGCCCTTCTTGACCACCTTGGAGGCTTCGACGTCGATGACGCCAACTTCGGAGGCGAAGACGATCAGGCCGTCCTCGGTGATCCAGTAGCGGCCCGGGCGCAGGCCGTTGCGGTCCAGGGTGGCGCCCACGAGGTTGCCATCGGTGAAGGACACCGCAGCCGGGCCGTCCCACGGTTCCATCAGCAGGGAGTGGTACTCGTAGAACGCACGACGTGCCGGATCCATGGTGGCGTGGTTTTCCCAGGCCTCGGGGATCATCATCATGATCGAGTGCGTGATGGGGCGGCCGGAAAGCCACAGCAGCTCGGCTACCTCATCGAAGGACGCGGAGTCGGATGCACCCGGGGTGCAGATCGGGTACAGCTCTTCCGGCGAATCCCCCAGGAGCGGGTTGGCCAGCTGGGACTGGCGGGCACGCATCCAGTTCCGGTTGCCCTTGACGGTGTTGATCTCACCGTTGTGGGCGATGGTGCGGAACGGCTGGGCCAGGGGCCAGGACGGGAACGTGTTGGTGGAGAAGCGCGAGTGGACGATCGCCAGCTTGGTCTTGAAACGCTTGTCCGAAAGATCCGGGTAGAACGGCTCCAGCTGTGCGGTGGTGAGCATGCCCTTGTAGACGATGGTCCGGGAGGACAGCGACGGGAAGTACACACCATATTTGTTCTGGGCCCGCTTGCGGATCCGCCAGGCGCGGGAATCCAGTTCGTTGCGGTCCAGCTCTTCGCCGGTGGCGGAGGCAAGGAAAGGCTGGGAGAAGTAGGGCATGCAGGCGCGCGCCATGGCACCGACGAGGTCAGCGACGATGGGGACCTCACGCCAGCCCAGGACGGTCAGGCCCTCATCGGCGGCGAGGCCTTCGATGCCTGCCTTGGCGGCATCGGCCTCGCGCTGCTCGGCAGGCAGGAAAGCGGTACCGGCGACGTACTGGCCGGGAGCGGGAAGTTCGAATTCGGTGACCGCACGGAAGAACTCGTCGGGGATCTGCATCAGCAGGCCGGCGCCGTCACCGGTGCCTTCGTCAGCGCCCACGGCACCGCGGTGCTCGAGGTTGCGCAGGGCGGTGAGGGCGGCGTCGACGATGTCGTAGCCGGGCTCACCGCGGAGGGTGGCAATGATCGCAAGACCGCAGGCGTCCTTCTCCTGCTCCGGGTTGTACAGGCCACGGGCCTCCGGCAGGGCCGCAAAGCGCTTGAACGGCGACATGGCAGCCTCAGGCTGGTCCGGTTCGGACCAGCTGGGAGTGTGAAGAGTTTGGCTCATGGGAGACGTCCTTCCTCCTGATCGTGCGTATGGAAGGGACACCGTTGGCCCCACTGAGAGCGCCTTTGTGATGGGCACAACAAAGTGTTACTTACTGGAAATTGTAGGTCAGCACGGCCTGCTGAACTAACAGTTACGCAGGCCCCCGACCCGGGCTTGACCGGCCAGCAGCTCTATGCTGGTCCAGACTGTCCCGATGCCACGACGCTGTGGTTGTTGGGCGCTGCGAGCGGTGGCTCTGCGACCCTGCTTGCCGGCCTGCTACTTGGTACTGCCAGCTTCCGGCGCGGTTCCTGTGGCTTTGCTGCCGGAGCTTCCGGCTGCCGGCGAATCCGCGGGGGACTGCCTGCCTGCCGAAATTTCCTGCTCCTCTTCCGTTGGGGTGGAAGGGCGCACGGAACCGCTTTGGTTATCAGGGAGATTATCACGCGATTCACTATCTGAGACAACAGGGTCCGTATCACGGACCCGTTCATCGCCGTCTTCCGGTCCCTCTACGGCCTCGCCAGCTGCCGGTCCCCGGCCCTCCAGATAGACGCTGTCCGGCACGGGCCTGCCCTTCATCCCCAGGAGAACGAAGACAACAAGTGCCACCACGAACACCAGGATGCTGGTCCAGACATTCAGCCGCGCCGTAATGCCGAAGAGGTTGATCTGCTCCGCGTCATCGATGCGCATCGCTTCGATCCAGACCCGGCCCAGTGTGTAGTACATGGCGTAGGCCCAGAAGAGGCGGCCGCGGCGGAAGTGGAACTTCCGGTCCAGCGCCAGGAGGATGAGCACACCGGCGATGTTCCACAGCGACTCGTAGAGGAACGTGGGGTGGAACAGGGTGTCTGCTGCCACCCCGGCGGGAAAGTTGGGGTTGTCGGCATCGATCTGGAGGCCCCAGGGCAGTGTTGTGGGCCCGCCGAAGAGCTCCTGGTTGAAGTAGTTGCCCCAGCGGCCCAAGGCCTGTGCCAGCAGCAGACCCGGAGCTGCGGCGTCCAGGAACGCGGTGAGCTTCACGCCAGACCGGCGGCAGCCGATCCAGGCCCCCAACGCGCCCAGCACCACGGCACCCCAGATTCCCAGGCCGCCGCGCTGGATCTGGGGGATCAGCCACAGGTCCCCCGTGCCGTCAAACCCAGGACCGAAATAGGCTTCCGGGGAGGACACCACGTGGTAAAGACGGCCGCCGATGATGCCGAACGGGATGGCCCAGATGACGATGTCCCAGACGCTTCCCTCCGGCGCTCCACGCCGCGCCCAGCGGACGGACGTGAGCCACAGGCCCACGATGATGCCCGCCAGGATGCACAGAGCATAGGCATGGATGCGCAGCGAACCCCACGGCAGCGGGATGTCGAAGCCGGACCAGTCCGGACTCGGGATGCTCGCCGGCACCATGGCCGCGGCGTGGAGGAGGGTCTGCATAGGGGCTACTTCCTGGTCAGTCCGGTGCTGAGGTCTTTGGTCAGCTTCGCCACGGCTTCCACGCCGCCGTCCTTGACGGCGGACACGAGGGCGGTGCCCACGATCACGCCGTCGGCATAAGCGGCGATCTCCGCCACCTGCTCAGCATTCGACACGCCCAGGCCGACGCAGACGCGTTCGGCGCCGGCTGCCTTGGCCGCGGCCACGACGCCTTCGGCGGCCGAGCTGACGGAGGACCGGGCGCCCGTGACGCCCATGATGGAGACGGCGTACACAAAACCGCGGCTGGCCTCCACGGTGCGCTTCATACGCTCTGAGGAGGACGACGGCGCCACCAGGAACACGCGGTCAAGGCCATACTTGTCGGATGCTGCCATCCATTCGCCGGCCTCATCCGGGATCAGGTCGGGAGTGATCAGGCCGGCCCCGCCGGCTTCGGCGAGGCGGCGGGAGAACTCGTCAACGCCCATCCGGACCACCGGGTTCCAGTAGGTCATGACCAGCACGGCGGCGTCGGTCTGGCTGGTGATGCCGGCAACGACGTCGAAAACCTGGCGGACGGTGAAGCCGTTGGCAAGGGCCTCCGTGGTGGCGGCCTGGATCACCGGGCCGTCCATGACCGGGTCCGAGTACGGGATGCCGATCTCGATCAGATCGGCGCCGTTGCGGGCCAGTGCGATGCCGGCGGCGATGGTGTCCTCAACGGTGGGGTACCCGGCCGGCAGGTAGCCGATCAGGGCCGCCCGTCCTTCTGCGCGGGCCTTGTCGATGGCGAGTGCCGATTTGCTGGTGCTGCTGATGTTCTGAGCCCCGGTCACAGCTGCTCCCCTTCCTTGCCGATGGCGGCCTCTGCGGAATCCTTGTCGAGCAGGTCGAACCACTCTGCTGCGGTGGCCACGTCCTTGTCGCCGCGGCCGGACAGGTTCACGATCACGATCTTGTCGGACGCCCCGGCTGGTCCGGCTTCTGCCGCCAGCCGCTGGCCCACCTTGATGGCGCCGGCGAGGGCGTGCGAGGACTCGATGGCGGGAATGATGCCCTCGGTGCGGCACAGGAGGCGGAAGGCGTCCATGGCTTCGCTGTCGGTGATGGGCTCGTAGCTGACGCGTCCGATGTCGGCGAGGTAGGAGTGTTCCGGGCCGACGCCCGGGTAGTCCAGGCCTGCGGAGATGGAGTGGGACTCGATGGTCTGGCCGTCGTCGTCCTGCATGAGGTAGGAGCGGGCGCCGTGCAGGACGCCGGGCTTGCCCAGCGTGATGGTGGCCGCGTGCCGGCCGGTTTCGACGCCGTCGCCGCCAGCCTCGAAGCCGTAGATCTTCACGGACGGGTCATCCAGGAAGCCGTGGAAGATGCCGATCGCGTTGGAGCCGCCGCCGATGCAGGCGCAGACGGCGTCCGGAAGCCGGCCCGCCTGTTCGATGATCTGGGCGCGGGCTTCCTCGCCGATGACCTCGTGGAAGTAGCGGACCATGGCCGGGAACGGGTGTGCGCCGGCGGCCGTGCCCAGGAGGTAGTGGGTGTTGCCGACGTTGGCCACCCAGTCGCGGAGCGCCTCATTGATGGCGTCCTTGAGGGTCTGCGATCCGTTGGTCACGGGGATTACGGTGGCGCCGAGGAGTTCCATCCGGGCCACGTTCAGCGCCTGGCGGCGGCAGTCTTCAGCGCCCATGTAGACGACGCATTCCAGGCCGAGCAGCGCGGCAGCCGTGGCACTGGCGACGCCGTGCTGGCCTGCGCCGGTTTCGGCGATGACGCGTGTCTTTCCCATGCGCTTGGCAAGGAGGGCCTGGCCCAGGACGTTGTTGATCTTGTGCGAGCCGGTGTGGTTCAGGTCCTCACGCTTGAGGAAGATCCGCACTCCCCCGGCGTGTTCGGCAAAGCGCTTGGCCTCGGTCAGCAGGGACGGCCGGCCCGAGTAGTTCTTGTTCAGGTCGGCGATCTGCGCGATGAAGTCGGGATCGGCCTTGGCCTTTTCGAACGTGTCCTCAAGCTCGTCAAGGGCTGCGATCAGTGACTCGGGCATCCACCGTCCCCCGTAGGAGCCGAAGTAGGGTCCCGGGGCGTGCTTGAGGGAGCCGCCCTGCAGGAATGCATCCACCGAGCCTTCGTCAGAGCCGGCTGTCGGCGCTTCGGCCATCAGTCTC
>DATFAE010000212.1:0-1686 GCA_035254945.1 Arthrobacter sp.
GCACCCGGCATCCACCTTTACACCTTCAACGAACACCAAAGCGCCCTGGAGGTGCTGGACAAACTGGCACTTCCGCGCCACTCACGCTCCGCCAGCAGCCGCAGCGCCATTGCGCGGCGCCAGCTGGCCAGCTGAGCCCCATAGATCTCCCAAACTTCTGCCCTGCCCTCAAAAGGCAGACAACACTTGCAAGGAATCTTCCATGACTGAACAGAACACCCCCAACACTGCCTTCCCGGCGGCTTCGATCCTGGGCTACCCGCGCATCGGCCGCCGCCGCGAGCTGAAGAAGGCCATCGAAGCCTACTGGGCCGGCAAGATCGACGCTGCGGCCCTGGACGCTGCCGCCAAGGACATCCAGCTGGCCACGGCCAAGCGCCTGCAGGGCCTGGGCCTGACCGAAGCCGCGGCAGTTCCGGGCACGTTCTCCTACTACGACCAGGTCCTCGACGCCGCCGCCCACCTCGGCGCCGTTCCTGCCCGCTTCGGCAACCTCCTCAACGCTGAGGGACAGCTGGACATCGACGGCTACTTCACCCTGGCCCGCGGCACCAAGGACGAGCAGCCGCTGGAAATGACCAAGTGGTTTGACACCAACTACCACTACCTCGTGCCGGAAATCGGGCCGGAGACCAACTTCGCGCTGACCTCCAACCGCATCGTCGAGGAATTCGGGTACGCCCTCGCCAACGGCGTCGAGACCCGCCCGTACATCGTGGGTCCGGTCACCTTCCTGCTGCTGAGCAAGGCTTCCGACGACGCCCCGGCCGGCTTCAGCCCGCTGTCCCGCCTCGAGGACATCCTGCCGGTCTACTCCGCGCTGCTGCAGAAGCTCGCCGCTGCCGGCGCCAGCTGGGTCCAGCTCGACGAACCCGCCCTGGTGGTTGACCAGGACACCCCGGCCGACGAGATCCAGGCCGCCGTTGCCCGCTCCTACGAGGTCCTGGCCGCAGCCGCCCGGCGCCCGCAGCTGTTCGTCTCCACCCCGTACGGGGCACTGAACGGCCAGCTCGGCACGCTGGCCGCCACCAGCATCGACGCCCTGCACATCGACGTCTTCAAGGGCGCCGTTCCTTCCGCTGCCGCACTCGCCGCGCTGGGCAACAAAACCCTGGTTGCCGGCGTCGTGGACGGCCACAACATCTGGCGCAACGATCTTGCCGCTTCGGCGGACAAGATCGCCGAGCTGAAGAAGTCCGTCGCCAAACTGGCCATCAGCACCTCCACCTCCACCCAGCACGTACCGCACGACGTCGAGGAAGAGGCACAGCTGTCCGCGCAGCTCCGCAGCTGGCTGGCCTTCGCCGACCAGAAGGCTGTTGAGGTGGCCACCCTCGCGGGCCTGCTGACCGATGCCGCCGGTGTTGAAACAAACGCAGTGCAGCAGGCCATCGCTGAGGCCACCCGCATCATCGCCTCCCGGGCAACCGCGGAAGGCGTCCGGCGCGCCGACGTCCGGGCCCGCACCGCAGCCCTGACTCCGGCCGACTTCAACCGCTCCGAGTACTCGGTCCGCGAAGCCGCCCAGGAAGAAGCCCTGCACCTGCCGCCGCTGCCCACCACCACCATCGGCTCCTTCCCGCAGACCTCCGAAATCCGTTCGGCCCGGGCCCGCAACAACAAGGGCGACCTCACCAACGAGCAGTACGAACAGCTCATGAAGGATGAGATCAAGCGCGTTGTGGA
>DATFAE010000213.1:0-11578 GCA_035254945.1 Arthrobacter sp.
CCGTCCTGGCAGACCTCGGACTGGAAACCGGCACGGACGCTCCCATGACGGGGCTCTCCGGCGGCCAGGCCGCCCGGGTGGCCCTTGCCGCCCTGCTGCTCAGCCGCTTCGACATCGTGTTGCTGGACGAGCCCACCAACGACCTTGACCTCGCAGGCCTGGCCAAACTCGAGGCGTTTGTGCAGGGCCTGCGCGGTGGCGTGGTACTGGTCTCGCACGACCGTGAGTTCCTGGCCCGCTGCGTCACCACCATCGTGGAACTGGACCTGGCCCAGAATTCGGTGGCGGTCTACGACGGCGGCTACGAGGCCTTCCTGGAGGAGCGCGCCGTGGCGCGGCGGCATGCCCGGGAACGGTTCGAAGAGTTCGCCTCCACCAAGGCTGACCTCGTCTCCCGGGCGCGCACGCAGCGCGAGTGGAGCTCACAAGGCGTGCGGAACGCCATGAAGAAAAGCCCGGACAATGACAAGATCCGCCGCGCCGCGAGCACCGAATCCTCGGAGAAGCAGGCACAGAAAGTCCGGCAGATGGAATCCCGGATCGCCCGGCTGGATGTGGTGGAGGAACCGCGGAAGGAATGGCAGCTGCAGTTCACCATCGGCCAGGCTCCCCGGTCCAGCGCTGTGGTGGCAACCCTGCGGGACGCCGTCGTGAACCAGGGGGACTTCACCCTGGGACCGGTCAACCTCCAGCTCAATGCGGGGGAGCGGATCGGCATCACGGGCCCCAACGGAGCGGGCAAATCAACACTCCTGCGGCTGCTCCTGGGTGTCCAGGCCCCGGATGCCGGAGACGCGGCCATGGGCGCATCCGTGGCCGTCGGCGAAATCGACCAGGCCCGCGGACTGCTGGCCGGGCACCTGAACCTGGGTGACGCCGTCGAAGCCGTCCTTACGCACCTGACGCCGGCGGAGGTCCGCACCCTGCTGGCCAAGTTCGGGCTGAAGGCGGACCACACGGCACGACCCGTCGACTCCCTCTCACCCGGCGAACGCACCCGGGCCGCACTGGCCCTGCTTCAGGCCCGCGGAGTGAACCTGCTGGTCCTCGACGAGCCCACCAACCACCTTGACCTCCCTGCCATCGAACAGCTCGAGGAGGCCCTGGACAGCTACGAGGGGGCCCTGTTGCTGGTCACCCATGACAGGAGGCTGCTGGAGAACGTGCGGCTGGATGTACGGTGGAATGTGGACAACGGGACGGTAACTGAGCTTATGACCGGCGCAACGGAGCAACAGCGATGAGTATGGAACGCGTGGCCTGGGGGTCCCTCTACAACATCACCCGGGCGAAGAGCGGCTCCAAGCCGTTCTCCAAGGCAACCCTGAAACGGGTCCTCGGCTTTGCCCGCCCGCACCGCGGAAAACTGATCGCGTTTGTGGCGCTCTCCATCGTGATGGCGTTCCTCGCCGTGGCAACCCCGGTCCTGGCAGGCCAGGTGGTGGACGCCATCGTGGCCAAGGCCGGTGCCGGGGAGGTCATCAGGCTCGCCGTGTTGATCGCCGTCGTGGCCGTGGCCGAAGCCGGGCTGGGGCTGGTGAGCCGCTGGCTTTCCTCCACCATCGGCGAAGGCGTGATCGTGGACCTGCGCACGAGGGTTTTTGACCACGTGCAGAAGATGCCCATCGCGTTCTTCACCCGCACCCGCACCGGCGCGCTGGTCAGCCGTCTGAACAACGACGTCATCGGGGCGCAGTCAGCCTTCGCCGGAACCCTGTCCGGTGTGGTCAGCAACGTGGTGGCCCTGGTCCTGACGCTGATCGTGATGCTGGGAACGTCCTGGCAGGTCACCGTCCTGGCAATGGTCCTGCTGCCGATCTTCCTGATCCCCGCCCGCCGGATGGGTTCCCGGCTCGCCGACCTGCGGCGCGAGGCCGCGGAACACAACGCCGCCATGGGCACCCAGATGACCGAGCGGTTCTCCGCCCCCGGCGCCACCCTGGTCAAGCTTTTCGGCCGGCCGGACGAGGAATCCCGGGAGTTCGCGGTACGCGCCGGCCGGGTCCGGGACATCGGCGTCCGCACAGCCATGCTGCAGTTCACGTTTGTCACTGCGCTGACCCTGGTCTCCGCGCTCGCCCTGGCGCTGGTTTACGGCCTGGGCGGCTGGCTTGCCATCGGCGGCCAGCTCGCCGCCGGGGACGTCGTGGTGCTGGCGCTCCTGCTGACCCGCCTCTACGCCCCGCTCACCGCACTGTCCAACGCCCGGGTGGAGATTATGAGTGCCCTGGTCAGCTTCGAGCGCGTGTTCGAAATCCTGGACCTCGAGCCCCTGATCCAGCAGAAGCCCGACGCCGTTGAGGTGCCGGCCGGCCCGGTCTCCGTGGAGTTCGACGACGTCCGCTTCGCCTACCCGTCCGCGGACAAAGTCTCGCTCGCCTCGCTGGAGGAGGTGTCCACCCTGGACACCCGCGGCGGCGAAGAAGTGCTGCACGGCATCAGCTTCCGCGTGGAACCGGGGCAGACGGTTGCGCTGGTGGGATCGTCCGGTGCGGGAAAGTCCACCATCGCGCAGCTTCTTTCCCGGCTGTACGACGTCGACTCCGGCGCAGTGCGGCTCGGCGGCATCCTGCCGGGATCGGGGCTGGACGTCCGGGACGCCACCTTCGACTCACTGCGGGACACCCTCGGCATGGTCACTCAGGACGGGCACCTGTTCCACGAAAGCATCGCCTCCAACCTCCGGCTCGCCAAGCCGGACGCCACCGACGACGACATGTGGGAAGCCATCCGGCAGGCACGCCTGGAAACCATGATCCGGTCCCTGCCCGACGGACTGGACACCGTGGTGGGGGAGCGGGGATACCGGCTGTCCGGCGGTGAACGCCAGCGGCTCACCATCGCCCGGCTGCTGATCTCCCAGCCCCGGGTTGTCATCCTGGATGAGGCGACCGCCGCACTCGATTCCACCAATGAAGCCGCCGTGCAGGCGGCCCTGGGCGCCGCGCTCGAGGGGCGTACCGCCGTCGTGATTGCCCACCGGCTGTCCACCATCCGCGCTGCCGACGTGATCCTGGTGGTGGAGGACGGGCAGATCGTGGAGCGCGGGACGCACACCGGGCTGCTGGCGGCCGAGGGGCGCTACGCAGAGCTGTACCGGACGCAGTTCGCAGAGGCGACGGCGGTGGCTGAGGAAGCCGTTCCGGAGTTCTAGCGGCCTGGAGTCCGGCTCCGAAGGGTGAGGTTTCGGCGCTTAGGCGGGGCCATAACGCCGGGATCTCATCCCTCAGCGGCGGAGCGCGGCCAGCTCCGGCAGGATGTGGTCCGTCAGCAGCGGCGCGAGGTCCCCTGGCAACGGGGCGCCCTGATCCAGCGCGGCCAGGTCCAGCCAGCGGATCTCGGCGATCTCGGCCGACGGGTGGGCCGTCCAGGTCCCCGGCGCCGTGAACACCGTCGCTTCAATGTCCGTGGCGGCCTCGTTGGCGGCGTCCGCGATCCACACGCCCATGAGCTGCAGCTCATCCGGATCGACGACGATGCCCACTTCCTCCTGGAGCTCCCGGGCCGCGGCGTGCACGGCGCTTTCGCCCGGCTCGGGTTTGCCGCCGGGGTGCATGAACATGGCGGTGCCGCGTTTGCGGACGGTGAGGAGCCGGCCGGCGGCGTCGAAGACACAGACGGCGGAGACAACAATGCGCGCTTTCACGGCTCCGAGCCTAGCCGCTTCAGACCACCCGCTGCAGGGCCGAGGCCAGCAGGAGGTCCTTGCGCGGGCCGGTGACGTCCCACGTGTAGCTGAACCGGTCCGGCCCCTCCATGGCATAGGCCACGCGGTAGGTGTCCGGATCGCACCAGTGGTTATCGTTGCTGGCCTCCGGGGTGAAGCTCATCCGGTGGAACGGCCGCCCGTCGGCAAAAAACACGTCCAGCGCGTCGGGCTGTCCGGCGGGTTTGAGGAGGTACTCGCGGGTGGCGGGACCGGTGAAGGTGGGCCAGCGCATGGTGCCTTCTTCGCGGAAGCCCAGACCGCCGTCGTCCGTCGGAGAAAAATGTACGACGCCGGCAAAGGTTCCTCGGGTGCCTGCCGCGCGGTCCAGCAGCTGCCGTTCAACGGTCCAGTGCCCGGCCTGCGAGGGACCGAGCAGGTAGGCGCGGAGATCGAAGTCCGGCCCTGTCTGCCCGGCAGCCTGCGGTTCAGGAAGGTTCAAGTGCCCTCGATTGGAATCGAACCAACGACACCGGCTTTAGGAGAGCCGTGCTCTATCCACTGAGCTACGAGGGCGCGTATCCGTTGTTCCGGCAGGGCCGGTCCGTCCGGACACGGATATAAGCATACAAGGTGGGAGGCCGTACTACGCTCTTGGCATGAGATCAGGCCCGACGTCCGCTCCTGCAGCCACGTTCATCCCGGACACGGCCTCCACCCGGCAGTACGTCGGGGCATGGTCCATCCTGAGCGTCCTGCAGTATTTTGCTGCGGAAACCGCCGTGATCGGGGCGTGGGCGGGGCCGCAGCCCTACGACCGGCGGACCGGCTACATCAGCGACCTGGGCGCGGTTTACTGCGGGATCTACGACGGCCGGGACGTGTGCTCCCCGCTGCACTGGCTGATGAACGCCTCGTTTATCGTCCAGGGGCTGGGCATGCTCCTGGGGGCGCTGCTGTTGAGCTCGGGCCTGTTGTGCGTCGCCGCCAGGGCCGGGGCAAGGATCCAGCCAGTCCACAGGAAACCCTGGCTGGCGGCCGTCTGGGTGCGGGTCCTCACCGGAGTTGCCGGTGCCGGGACCATGGTGGTGGGCCTGGTTCCGGAAGACGCAGGATCGGCCTTCCACTTCATCGGCGCGGTGACGTATTTCCTGGCCGGAGCTGTGGCACTCCTGGTGCTGGGCATCCTGTGGCTGAGGCAGACTCCGCTGGGGTGGTTCGTCCTGGCGTGCGGCGTGGTGTCACTCGCCGCGCTGGCAACGGGCGGGTTCACCCGGATGGACGTTCCGGAGCCGGGCACGCTTGAACGGCTGATGGGTTACCCCATCACGGTGGGTGCGGCGGCCTCGGGCCTGGTCATCGCCCAGCGGGTCCACCAGCACCGGAAGGAACTGCGCGCCTGGGCTAAGACCAACGCGGGGTCACTTCTGGCCCAAAGAAGGCCTCCGGGCGGGCATTAAGTGACTCCGTGTTGCCACCGCTGCCGCCCCGGCGAGGAGGCTGAGGACGAACAGGACCCACCCCGCAACGGTAAGGCCGGACGCCAAGGCGACCTGGCCGGCGTCGGGCGTTCCGGCTGCCAGCGCAGCATCGATGGCGACGTTGCCCCACAGCCGGACCACCACGAACAGCAGGGGCATGGCCCACAGGGCCCAGCGGAGGGACTTCCTGGCCACGTTGGTCCCGATCAGGAGCAGCCAGGTGAAGCCAAAGATGAGCGGGAACAGGGTGCCTGCGGTCTTGTGGACGTAGTTGAGCTGGCCGCGGGCGTCGTCGTTCATCGCGGCCTGCAGCTCGCCCACGTACGCCGTATCGAAGCCGCCCACCAGCGAATCCGGCATGGCCAGCCCGGTGAGGTCCCGCAGCTGGCCAAGGGTCAGCAGGTGGACGTACCAGAACAGGAACAGGCTGGCTACAACGCCCGCGATGACGATCAGGTTGCTGTTGTTCCGGGCCTTCTGCGGTGACCGGTCCGTGGTGGGGTTGATAACCGGCGGGAGGTGGTGCTGCGGAACAGCCGCCTTGGAGCCGTGCTTCTTGATCCGCTGCGCAGGTGTCTTGGCCATGGCACCATTATCCCGCCCCATAAACTGGGTGAATGACCATAGGCCGGCACAGCGCTGTTGAACTTGACCCCTCACTGGACGACTACCAGCTCGCATCCGCGCTGGTCCGGGAGGCGGGGCAGCTGGCGCTGCTGATGCGGATGGCGGGCCTGCAGTCGCAGCAGAAAACCTCAGTCTCGGACGTCGTGACCGCCGCGGACCATGCGGCGGAGGCCTACGTCCTGGAACAGCTCCGGCGCTGCCGGCCCGAGGACGGCATCCTGGGCGAAGAAGGCGCGTCAGTCCAGGGGACCAGCGGCCGGACCTGGGTCATCGACCCCGTGGACGGTACCTACAACTTCCTGCACGGTTCCACCTACTGGTGCTCCGCCATCGCGCTGAAAGACTCCTCGGACGTGCTGCTCGGAGCGATTTTCCAGCCTGAGGAGGACAAGCTCTGGCTGGGCGGCAGCACGAGGCACGCCACCCTGAACGGCGAGAGCCTGAACCTCTACCGCGAGAACCACGGATCCCGCAACGGCACCCCCGTGGCGGAGCTCGGTGCGGCCACGTACATCCACCCCACCTGGCTGATGGACCCGATGTGCGCCATGCCCTGGCACGCCGCGGCCACCTCGGCCGCTGCGCTGCGGATGCTCGGCTCCGGGTCCTGCGACCTGGGGCGGGTTGCGGACGGCCAGCTGGGCTGCTGGTTCCAGCACAGCTGCCCCGAGTGGGACTGGCTGCCCGGCAAGGCAATCGTCCGCGCCGCGGGCGGCGCCACTGACACCGTCCGGATCAACGGCCTGGAATGGTTCATGGCGGGAGGCACGACGGCGGTGCGGGAGTTGCGTGCAGCCCTTGAGTCCGGCTCGGTGGCCTGAGTCCTCGGTGCTGGGCCGTGGCGGTCGTAGGGGAACCGCCGGGCGGACCTGCAGTAATCCACAGGCCGGAAGTGAGTGTCGGCCCCACCGCCTAGACTTGTAGGCACCATGGATATGTTGTTTGACCCGTACTCTGACGGACCGTTCAAGGCCGCCCCGGCGGCCGCCACCCGCACCAAGTCGCGCCCCGAAGGCCTGGCCCGGGCCGCCGAAATGGGTGGCGGCGGCGGTGGCCGGCCCGCGGAAGACCGCCATGCCGCCCACCACCGGCCGGACGCAGCGCAGCTCCTGCAGGGACTCAATCCGCAGCAGGAAGAGGCCGTCAAGCACGCCGGCAGCGCCCTGCTGATCGTGGCGGGCGCCGGTTCCGGCAAAACGCGGGTGCTCAGCAACAGGATCGCCTACCTCATCGCCACGGGGCGGGCACATCACGGCGAGATCCTGGCCATCACGTTCACGAACAAAGCGGCAGCGGAAATGCGGGAGCGCATCGAGGTGCTGGTGGGCGGCCGTGCCAAGATCATGTGGATCTCCACCTTCCACTCATCCTGCGTACGCATCCTTCGCCAGGAAGCGGCCAACATCGGCCTGAAGTCCAACTTCTCCATCTATGATTCCGCTGACTCGCTGCGGCTGGTCACACAGGTCTCCAAGAGCCTGGACCTGGACCCCAAGAAGTTTGCGCCGAAGGCCATCCAGCACAAGATTTCCGCGCTCAAGAATGAGCTCATCGACGCCGATTCCTACTCCTCGGCGGCGAACCACAACGATCCTTTCGAGTCGGCCGTGGCCGACGTCTTCAAGGGCTACACCCAGCGGCTGCGCCAGGCCAACGCCATGGACTTTGACGACCTCATCGCTGAGACCGTCTACATGTTCCGGGCCTTCCCCGCGCTCGCGGACTCCTACCGGCGGCGGTTCCGGCACGTCCTGGTGGACGAATACCAGGACACCAACCACGCCCAGTACGCGCTGGTGCGCGAAATCGTGGGCGAGGGCCCCGGCGCCTCCGAACTCACCGTGGTGGGCGACTCCGACCAATCCATCTACGCCTTCCGCGGCGCCGACATCCGCAACATCGTGGAGTTCGAAAAGGACTACCCGAAAGCGCGCACCATCAAGCTGGAGCAAAACTACCGCTCCACGCAGAACATCCTCAGCGCTGCCAACTCCGTGATCTCCCGCAACCCCAACCGCCCGGAGAAGCGGCTGTGGACCGCCGAGGGCGAGGGCCACAAGATCATCGGCTACGTGGGCGAAAACGAACACGACGAAGCTCAGTTCATCGCCAAGGAGATTGACCGGCTCCAGGACGAGGACAACCTCCGCCCCGGCGATGTCGCCATCTTCTATCGCACCAACGCGCAGTCCCGCTCCATCGAGGACGTGCTGGTCCGGGTGGGCCTTCCGTACAAGGTGGTTGGCGGCACCCGCTTCTACGAACGCAAGGAAATCAAGGACGCGCTCGCGTACCTGCGCGTGCTGGTCAACCCGGATGACGACGTCAACCTCCGCCGGGTGCTGAACGAACCGAAGCGCGGCATCGGCGACCGCGCCGAAGGGGCCGTGGCTGCCCTGGCACAGCGGGAACGGATGTCCTTCATGGCTGCGGCCCGCCGCGCGGAGGAAGCTCCGGGCATGGCCACCCGTTCCGTCAACGCGGTCCTGGGGTTCGTGAAACTCCTTGACGATCTCGCGGAAGTGGCCGCAGGTTCAGGTGCCGCCGCTGCCCTTGAAGCCGTTTTGGAACAGACCGGGTACTTGGCCGGCCTGCGTTCCAGCACCGATCCGCAGGACGAGTCCCGGGTGGAAAACCTGGCGGAACTGGTCGCCGTCGTCCGTGAATACGAGCAGGAGAACCCGGAAGGGTCACTGGGCGCCTTCCTGGAACAGGTGTCGCTCGTGGCGGATGCGGATCAGATTCCGGACGCCCCGGGGGCCGACATCGACGCCGCCGTGGCCGAGGCCAAGCGGCTGGGCGTGGTCACCCTCATGACCCTCCACACCGCCAAGGGCCTGGAATTCCCGGTGGTGTTCCTGACCGGGATGGAGCACGGGCTGTTCCCGCACCAGCGGTCCGCCACGGACCCCAAGGAACTCGCCGAGGAACGCCGGCTTGCCTACGTGGGCCTGACCCGCGCCCGCAAGCGCCTCTACGTCACGCGTTCAGAGGTCCGCAGCATGTGGGGCCAGAGCCAGTACAACCCCGCCAGCCAGTTCCTCGAGGAAATCCCAGCCGAGCTTCTGGAGTGGAAACGCGAAGGCACCAGCCGGCAGACCGGCGGCTGGGGCGGCGGATCCATCGCTTCCAACCGGTACAGCGGATCCTTCTGGGGTGCCGGCACGGCCCGCGGTGCGGCAGCTGATTCCTCGGCCGGTTTCAACTCGGACGTTCCTGCCATCATCGCCAAGAACCGCGTGCAGCCGCAGAAGGAAATCGTGGCCGTCAGCGTGGGGGACAAGGTCAACCACACGAGCTTCGGCAACGGCACCGTGCTGGCACTCGAAGGCGCCGGCGACAAGACCGTGGCCAAGGTCAAATTCGACGTAGGGGAGAAGCGGCTCCTGCTGCGCTACGCGCCACTGACCAAGCTCGACGCCTAGCCTGGCCGAAATATCCTGGGTGAGTCCGCCGTCGTGGGCCACTTTGCGCGGCGAAACCGGTAAACCTGCCAAAACTGCGGCGTGTCCGTGGCGAAGTGCCCCAATTGGGCGGGACTAAGATGCGGGACAGCCGTCCGCGGGAATCCGGAGCCGGGGCATAATGGAGGCCATGCGACGGACTGTATTGGGGATCCTGGCCGCCCTCTTCCTGCTGGCAGCCACGGCCTGCACCATCACCACCGAGGATCCCGGCTACGTGGCCCCGCCGCCGCTGCCCGCCCTGGAACAACTGGAGCAGGCAGCCGTCGTGGACCCCGCCCCTTTCCGGGCTGGCGAAGACATCCTCTCGTTCGTTACCGAGGACCGCACCATCGTGTGTTCATTGACCTCGGCCCGGGGAGAACACATCAACCTTCCGTACGAGCAGAACAACTTCAGCGACAGCGCGAATACCAAACTGGCTACGGTTCCGGTGGCGCACTGCGAGCTCGCGAAGTATCCCAAGCCGGCAGCCACTGACGTGGTGGATGACTGCGCGGGCACCGGCCTGGGGTATCTCGGCGGAACTGCCCTGCTGACTCCCGAGTCAGCAACCTACGGCGGGTGCCGTTCCGGCGTCACACAAATGGAGGCGGCCTACGGGCCGGAGGGGAACAAAGCCGGTCCGGTCACCCAGCTTCCTGTCCTTCCCCAAGGGCAGAACCTGGAACGGAACGGGCTGCGCTGTTCGGCCTACAACGGCGGCGTGGCGTGCGGAAACGTGTCCGCCGGCGTCGGATTCTTTGTTGCACGCGACCGCTACGAACTTATTTCCAAGGCCTCGGAAACGGCCTCACCAACCCCCTCAAAGACCCCAAAAACCCCGTAATCTAGGGCTTTTTCTACGCCCCATAGAATAGTGTCCTTACTCACATAAGCGGTAGTCTGGGACGGGCCGGTCCCCACAAAGGACTAGAGTTCCCCATGGAGCATCACGCCGCGTGGCTCGTTTCCAACAGGCCGCCGGTGCGTGCAATTCCGCAGCCCGGTCACCGTCTTCGATGGTGTCCGACTGTACAGAAACTACTTCGACGTAGAAGGACACTAAACCGTGGACCTGTTTGAATACCAGGCGCGCGATATGTTCGAGGCGCACGGTGTACCCGTGCTTGCTGGCATCGTGGCGTACACCCCAGAAGAAGCAAAGGCAGCTGCCGAGAAGATCGGCGGCGTAACTGTCGTTAAGGCCCAGGTTAAGGCCGGTGGCCGCGGTAAGGCCGGCGGCGTCAAGGTTGCCAAGACCGCCGATGAGGCACTTGAGCACTCCACCAACATCCTGGGCATGGACATCAAGGGCCACACCGTCAACAAGGTGATGATCGCCCAGGGTGCCGACATCGCCGAGGAGTACTACTTCTCGGTACTGCTGGACCGGGCAAACCGCAACTACCTGGCCATGTGCTCGGTTGAGGGCGGCATGGAGATTGAGCAGCTCGCCGTCGAACGTCCGGAAGCGCTGGCCAAGATCGCCATCGACCCCGCCGTCGGCATCGACCAGGCCAAGGCTGACGAAATCGTTGCAGCCGCAGGCTTCGCTGAGGAACTGCGCGGCAAAGTCGCCGCCGTGATCCTCAAGCTCTGGGACGTCTTCAAGAAGGAAGACGCAACCCTGGTTGAGGTCAACCCGCTGGTCAAGACCGGCGCAGGAGACATCGTGGCACTGGACGGCAAGGTCTCGCTGGACGAGAACGCCGACTTCCGCCACGCCAAGCACGCCCTCCTTGAAGACAAGGACGCTGCCGATCCGCTCGAGGCCAAGGCCAAGGCGCAGGACCTCAACTACGTCAAGCTGGACGGCTCCGTAGGCATCATCGGCAACGGTGCAGGCCTGGTCATGTCCACCCTGGACGTTGTTGCCTACGCCGGTGAAAACCACGGCAACGTCAAGCCCGCCAACTTCCTGGACATCGGCGGTGGAGCTTCCGCAGAGGTCATGGCAGCCGGCCTTGACGTCATCCTCGGCGACGAGCAGGTCAAGTCCGTGTTCGTCAACGTCTTCGGTGGCATCACCGCGTGTGACGCCGTCGCCAAGGGCATCGTTGGTGCGCTGGCCGAGCTGGGCCATTCCGCGAACAAGCCGCTGGTAGTCCGCCTCGACGGCAACAACGTTGAGGAAGGCCGCCGCATCCTGGCCGAGGCCAACCACCCGCTGGTTACCCTGGCCGCAACCATGGACGAGGGCGCCGACAAGGCTGCCGAGCTCGCCAACGCAGCTAAGTAAGGGACGCACCATGTCTATTTATCTGAACAAGGACTCCAAGGTCATCGTCCAGGGCATCACCGGCGGCGAAGGCACCAAGCACACCGCCCTGATGCTCAAGGCCGGCACCAACATTGTTGGCGGCGTCAACGCCCGCAAG
>DATFAE010000214.1:0-24029 GCA_035254945.1 Arthrobacter sp.
GGCTTCCACCGTGGTTTCCGACCGCAGTTAGGCATCGACCCCCGGCGAAGGCCAGGACTATCATCAGGCATGGTTCCGTTCACCAATCTCCTGGCGTTTGCCCTGGCCTCTCTGGTCCTCATCGCCATCCCCGGCCCCAGCGTGCTTTTTGTCATCGGCCGTTCACTTGCCCTCGGCCGCAAGGGCGGCCTCCTGAGCGTGCTGGGAAACGCCCTGGGCATGGTGCCGCAGATCGTCGCCGTGGCCATGGGAGTCGGCATAGTGCTGGCACAGTCGATCGTGCTGTTCACGATCATCAAATTCGCCGGCGCGGCCTATCTGGTGTATCTCGGCATCCTGGCGATCCGGCACCGGGGCGGACGTACGACGGCGGCGGGCCCGGTGCCGCCGTCGTCCACCTGGCGCATGCTGCGCGAGGGTTTCCTGGTCGGGGCCACGAACCCCAAGTCGATCGTGTTCTTCGTGGCGGTGCTGCCGCAGTTTGTTGACTACCCGGCCGGCAACATTCCGCTGCAGCTTGCGTCGCTCGGCGCAGTTTTCCTGGTGATGGCACTTACCCTGGACAGCATCTGGGCGCTGGCCGCCGGCACCGCCCGGCACTGGTTCGCCCGCTCCCCGAAGCGCATCTCCACCCTCGGCGCTGCCGGCGGGGTCATGATGATCGGCCTTGGCGGAACACTGGCGCTGACTGGAAGCAAGTCCTGACCACCCAGACGCTCTCTCACTTAACGCGTGTTTTTCCGCATCCCTGTCTCACTGGCGCGAGAGCGTTGGCCCAAAACCTGCATTTAGTGAGAGAGCGTTGGCTTGAAACGTCCGTCAGGCGGCGGCGACGGCCGAGCGCACTGCGGCCGGCATCGGCGTTGTGGGCCGGCCGATCAGGGTGCGCAGATCGGAACCGCTGACCAGGAGGTCGCCGCGGGCGATGCCGAGGTCGGAATCGGCCAGGATATCGGCGAAGGCCTGCGGAATCCCGAATCCGGCGAGGAGTCCGGCGTAGTCCTCTGCCGGAAGATCCTGGTACTCCACGGGCTTGTTCGCCGCGGCGCTGATCTCCCGCGCAAGCTCGGCGAGCGTGAAGGCGTGGTCCCCGCCGAGTTCGTAGGTTTTGCCAGCCTGGTTATCCGCAACCAGGACGGCCGCGGCGGCCGCGGCGTAGTCAGCACGGGATGCGGCGCTGACCTTGCCTTCGCCGGCGCTCCCGGCGAGCGCGCCGTGGGCCAGCGCGCCCGGCAGCTGGTCCGTGTAGTTTTCGAGGTACCAGCCGTTGCGGAGGATGGCGAACGGGACGCCGGAGTCCTTCAGGATCGCCTCGGTGGCCTGGTGCTCGGCGGCCAGCTTCATGCCAGTGGTGTCGGCGTTGGCGATGCTGGTGTAGGCAACCAGCTCCACGCCTTCGGCCTTGGCTGCCTCAATCACCGTGCGGTGCTGCTCCACCCGTTGGCCCACTTCGCTGCCGGAAATGAGGAGGACCTTGCTGGCGCCCTTCAGTGCCTGCGCCACGGACGCGGCGTCTGCGTAGTCCATCGGCTTGACCTGCACGCCGCGCGCCTCGAAATCGGCCAGTTTGTCGATTGAACGGCCGGTGGCGACGATCTGCGCTGCCACAACGTTGCGCTGCAGCAGGGCCTCGACGACGTGGCGGCCGAGCTGTCCGGTTGCTCCTGTGATGACGATGCTCATGGGGGTGTTTCCTTTCACCATTTATAAGGGGTCACCATCCACAACCGGCCGCGCGGCGGATTACTTCCCGAAAGAGAGTACGTACTTTCAGGTAAGGTACTGACATTTTGGTAAGATATGTCAATGAAAGCGAACACGGTGCACTCCCCGCAGGCCCAACTGCGGGCTGATTTCGCCGACGGCGTGTTCCCGGCCGGGTGCCCCAGCCGTACGGTCCTGGACCATATCACCAGCAAGTGGGGCGTGCTCATCCTCGTGGCACTCTCGGAGGGTGAGCAGCGCTGGAGCGAACTCAGGCGCCGCGCCGAGGGAATCAGTGAAAAGATGCTGGCGCAGACCCTGAAGACCCTGGAGCGTGACGGCCTGGTGCTGCGGAAGGCCCAGCCGGTGATTCCGCCCCGCGTGGACTACAGCCTGACGGGCCGGGGCTACGAACTGACCGCCCTGCTGGTCCCGCTGGTCACGTGGGCCTACGACAACGCGGACGACATCCTCGGCGGCCAGGACTGACCGTGCGGCCCGGGCCGGGCAACACACCGGGCCTGCCCTGAACACGGCCTAAGTAGTGGCCCTTCGCCAAAACGGGTACCTGTTACTGGTGTGACTGCTGTGAATAGGGCCTAGCGTAGCTGTACGGTGCCAGCCGGGATAGGAGGACCATCCTCTGCTGGAGCGTTCCGGCACCCGCACCAGGTGGACGGCTGCGCGCCGCCCTCAAGGAGTGGTTCGCATGGTGAAAGCGCATGTCCAGGACCTGGCCAGCATGGGGCAGCCGGTCAGATTATCCGCCCTCATCGCCAGGGCCTGGGCCCGGATCCGGGCGACATTCGGCCCGAGGTGCCCCTACCGGGTGGGGGATGCCGTGGTGGGCGATGATCCCTTCAACGGCCGGCATGAGGGGATCGTCATGTCCCGGCGCGGTTCCTCCGTGGAACTCGGCACCGCGGCTGGAGTGTTCTACTACGACCACCGCCACCTGAGGCGGCAGGTTTAGCCGTCCCAGGTGGCGGAGTACGAAGCGCCCGGGCTTCGGGCGAACAGGCGGGGAAATGCCAGCGCTTACCGCGCCGACCAGCCGCCGTCCATGGCGTAACTGGCTCCGGTGACCATGCCGGCATGATCGGATGCCAGCCAGGCCACCAGTGAGGCAACTTCCCCGGGCTCCACGAGCCGCTTCACGGCGGACTCGGTGAGCATCACTTTGGCCAGGACCTCGGACTCGGGAATGCCGTGCACCTGCGCCTGGTCAGCGATCTGCTTCTCCACCAGCGCCGTCCGCACGTAGCCGGGGTTGACGCAGTTGGACGTGACGCCATGCTCCCCGCCCTCAAGCGCCGTCACCTTGCTCAGCCCTTCCAGGCCGTGCTTGGCGGAAACATACGCGCTCTTGAACGGGGAAGCACGGATCCCGTGCACGGAGGACAGGTTGATGATCCGGCCGAACCCGTTGGCATACATGTGCGGCAGGGCTGCACGGATCAGCAGGAACGGGGCCTCCAGCATGAGGGCGATGATCCGGCGGAACTCCGCGGGATCAAACTCCTCGATGGGGCTGATGCGCTGGATCCCTGCGTTGTTCACCAGGATGTCGCAGTCCAGGCTCAGGGTGGCGAGCGTGTCCACGTCCAGCAGGTCAACGGCCCAGGAGGTGCCGCCCACCTCGTCGGCGAGTGCGGCGGCGCCGGCAGAGTCGACGTCGGCAACCACCACCTTTGCCCCGCGGCCGGCGAGCTCGCGGACGCACGCAGCGCCGATTCCGCTGGCACCGCCGGTCACCAGGGCCTTGCGGCCGTTCAAACTGTTTTCCATTGCACTTCCCATCGTCTGCCTCATCCTCAACGGTTGCGGTTCAGCGGAGCAGCGGCTCAAGCAGCTCAGCGTGAGCCGGCCGGCAGGAGTCCTTCGCGGGCGGCGTCGGCCTTGTCCACTTCCTCCAGGGCGATGCCCTTGGTTTCCTTCAGGCTCAGCACTGCCACCGTGGTGATGGCACAGGCCACTACGAGGTAGATGGCGGTGGGGACCCAGGAGCCGGTGTCCTTGAGCCACTGGGTGGCCAGCAGCGGGGCCAGTGACCCGGCGAAGATGGAGGTCACCTGCGAGCCCAGCGAGACGCCCGAGTAGCGCATCCGGGTGGGGAACAGCTCAGCCATGATGGCGGGCTGGCCGGCGTACATAAACGCGTGCAGGCACAGGCCGATGGTCACGGCTGCGACGATCACCACGGCGTTGCGGGTGTCGAACATGGGGAAGGCGAAGAACGGCCACGCCGCGCCGGAGATGGCACCGAAGAGGTACACGGGCTTGCGTCCCACCTTGTCCACGAGCCGGCCCACCTGCGGGATGACCAGGAAGTGGATGACGTGGGCGATCAGGAGCGCCAGCAGGAGCGAGGACGTGTCGTACTTGTGCACGCTCTTGAGGTAGACGATCGCAAAGCTGACCACCAGGTAGTACATGATGTTCTCGGCGAAACGCAGTCCCATGGCCTGCAGGATGCCCTTGGGATATTTGCGGACCACTTCGAAGACGCCGTAGCTGACGGCCTGTTCCTTCTCCACCAGGGCTTTGGCCTCGAGGAAGATGGGGGCTTCGGTGACGTGGGTGCGGATGTAGTAGCCCACGAAAACGATCACGGCGGAGAGCCAGAACGCGACGCGCCAGCCCCAGCCGAGGAATGCTTCGGGGCTCAGGGTGGTGGACATAATGAACAGCACCAGAGTGGCCAGGAGGTTGCCCACCGGCACGGCCGCCTGGGGCCAGCTGGACCAGAAACCGCGCGAGGCGTTGGGGCTGTGTTCGGCAACCAGCAGCACTGCACCGCCCCATTCACCGCCGAGCGCGAAGCCCTGGATGAAGCGCAGGGCCACCAGCAGGGCCGGAGCCAGGTAGCCGATGTCGGCGAAGCCGGGGAGGCAGCCCATCAGGAAGGTGGCAACACCCACGATCACGATGGTCAGCTGCAGGGTGGGCTTGCGGCCCAGCTTGTCGCCGATCTGGCCGAACACGATTCCACCGAGCGGGCGGGCCACAAAGCCCACCGCGTACGTGAGGAACGCCTGGATAATGCCATCGAGCTCGTTGCCGGTGGCGGGGAAGAAGTACTTCCCGAACACCAGGGTTGCGGCGGTGGCGTAGAGGAAGAACTCGTACCATTCCACTACGGTGCCCACCATTGAGGCGGCCACAATCTTCTTCAGTCCGGATCCCTTGGGTGCGGATCCGGCGGCATTGTCTGCCGAGCGCTGCTCTACGCTCATGGGTTTTCTCCTTAGTGTCCACTTTGACACGTACTGTGATCCACAGCACTAATGGCTCCACTGAGTATTACTGCACAAACATGCACCTTCAATAGCCAAACCAGCACCCACCATGTGCACAATTGCAGATATGAACGCCAATCCAGATGACCTGCTGGTCCTGCTCGCAGTCTCCCGGTCCGCTAAATTTACGACGGCGGCACAGGCCCTGGGCCTGAACCACACCACCGTCTCACGCCGCATAGCTTCCCTTGAGAAGGCGCTGGGCGGCAGGGTGCTGGCACGCACGGCCGGCGGCTGGGAACTGACGGAGCTCGGGACAGAGGCCGTCCGCGTCGCCGAGCAGGTGGAGGCGGCCCTGAGTGCGCTGGGACCGGCAGGGAAGGCACCGGACCCCATTGCCGGCGTCGTACGCATGACAGCCACTGACGGCTTCAGCGCCTACGTCGCCGCCCCTGCCGTAGCCAGGCTGCGCCGCGACCACCCCGGCCTCACCGTGGAAGTGGTGACCATGACCCGGCGGGCACTGCAGCAGCGCTCCGGACTGGACATCGAGGTGGTGGTGGGAGAACCGCAGGTCCACCGCGCCGAAGCCATCCGGCTGGGTGAGTACATGCTGGGGATGTACGCCTCGCGCACCTACCTGGCCGAGCACGGGACGCCAACTACCGTGGCGGAACTCACGGAGCACCCGCTGGTCTACTTTGTGGATTCGATGCTGCAGGTGGACGACCTCGACGCGCCCCGCCGGCTGGTGCCGGCCATGCGGGACGGACTCACGTCCACGAACGTGTTTGTCCACGTGGAGGCCACCCGTGCCGGCGCGGGCATCGGCTTCCTGCCCTGCTTTATGGGCGATCTACATGACGACCTGGTCCGGCTGCTGCCCGGGGACTTCGCCGAGCTTCTCCCCTACTGGATGGTCCTGCGGCCCGATTCGCTGCGCCGCCCCGCCGTGGCCGCGGTGGTGCAGGCGCTGCGGGACCAGACCGCGGACCACCGTGAAGCGCTGCTGGGCCGGGGAAAAACCCCATCGATTGCTCCGTAAGTGCCGTTTTGGGCGTTCAAAAGGGCCGCTACGGAGCAGCCGATGGCGCGGGCGGGTCGTGGCGCACCGGGGAGCCGGCGGCGAAGGCCCGAACCTGGGCGTCGTTCCAGATGTGCGCCGGGACGGCGCCGCCCAGGAGCCGCCGGGCCAGCTGCGGGTTGCCATCGAGCGGGGTGTCACTGCCGGCCATCACCATGTTTCCGTAGCGGCGGCCCTTGAGCATGGCGGGGTCGGCGATGATCACGGTGTGTTCGAAGGCTGCGGCGATGGTGGCAGCGTCTTCGCGGGCGTTCTTCAGGTCCGGAGCGTCGCCTGAGTTGACCACATAGATGCCGCCCGGCGCCAGGACCTGCCTGATGTGTGCATTGAACTCCGCCGTAGTGAGCGGCCGTGGCGTCAGTGACCCGGCAAAGACATCGCGGATGATGAAGTCGCGGGTGTCCGGCGTGAGCGTCTCGGTAACCTCGCGGGCTTCCCCGACGCGCAGCCGGAGCAGCGGCGCTTTGGGAAGGTCGAACCAGCCGCGGACGTACTCGGCCAGCTTGCCGTCGAGCTCCACCACCACCTGCCGCGCATCCGGGTAGGCCGCGTGGAAGTAGCGTGCCAGGGAACACGCGCCGCCGCCCAGGTGCAGCCCGCGGAGGCGGTGCGGCTCACTGCCCTTGGACCCGCCCTTCCCGGAGGCCGGCGGCCAGCGCGATTCGATCAGCGCCGCCATCCACCGCATGTACTCAAAGTCGAGGAAGAGCGGATCGGCGAGGTCGATATGGGAGCTCATGACGCCGTTGATCTTCAGGAGCCAGCCGTTGGAGTTGTCTTGGTCCGCGATGAGCTCGCAGTCGCCGGTGTCGATGTAGTACACGCCCTCAACGGGTCCATCCGGCCGGGTTCCCTTGGGCACCTCGATGACTCCCGCTGCCGGACGCTGGCTGTTCCGGCCACCTGACTTGCCGCGTTTCGCCATTATCCGTGTGCCGCTTCAGTCATGGTTCAACATTAGTTGACCGCGGCGGGGCAGGAGGGCCCGGCCAGGCATCACTCCGGGGCGGTATTACTGGCCCGGCCCGGCTCCTTCACCTGCCCGGATGCAGTTGACGACGGCCGACGTCGAGCGTTCCGCCACGTAGTCCAGGATGGCCACCCGCCCGCCGTATTCCTCCACTGCACCGGTTTCCTCAAGCATTTCCGGAGTGTAGTCCCCGCCCTTGGCATAGACCTCCGGCCGGAGCCGCCGGATCAGCGGGCTGGCCGTCGGGGTGTCAAAGACCGTGACGTAGTCCACGCAGCTGAGCGCGGCGATCACCGCCGCCCGGTCCGCCTCGGTGTTGATGGGCCGGTCCGGTCCCTTGAGCTGGCGGACCGAGGCATCACTGTTCAGCGCCACCACCAGGACGTCGCCCAGCTGCTTGGCCTGGTTCAGGTAGCGGGTGTGGCCCTTGTGCAGCACGTCGAAGCAGCCATTGGTCAGCACGATCCGCTGGTCCTGGGACCGGCGCACCTCCAGTTCCAAGGCAAGTTCGTCGATGCTGAGCGCCGTGTCCGCGAAGCTTTCCAGGTACCGGCTCAGCTGCGCGGTACTGCAGACTGACGTCCCCGGCTGGTGGACCACCACGTCCGCAGCCGCCTGGGCGAGGTCCAGGCTGGCCGTCAGCGGCAGGCCGGCCGAGCGTCCCATGGTCAGCGCGGCCACAAAGGTGTCACCGGCGCCGGAGGCCTGTTTCTCCGCGGCCGGCCTCGCCCACGTCCGGTGGGTACCGCCGTCCGCCGAGAACAGGACAGTACCGTCCCGGTCCAGCGTCACCACCACGGCCCTGGCGCCAGTGGCAGCGGCCAGGGCGTCCCGGTGCCGGGTGACGGCGGCCACGCGGTCCGGCCCCTCCGGCAGGCGCACGCCCAGCAGGCGGGCGGCTTCCTGCGCGTTCGGCGTGGCCAGGTCCGGCCGCAGCGGGGCCCAAGGGCGGGGATCGTGGGCGTCCACCACCGTCAAAGGCCGTGGTTCGGGTCTTGCCAGCGCGTCGGTGAGGGCGTCGCGGACCGGGCCGGCCAGGACCCCGGTGCCGTAGTCGCACACCAGCACCGCGTCCTGGTGCGCGACGGCGTCACGCACCGTGGCGGCGAGCGCGGCCAGAGCCTCGGCCGGGACTGATTTTGCTGAATCGTCGATCCGCAGCATCACCTGGCCCCCGCTGCTGATCCGGATCTTCGTGGTGGTGACCATCGCCGGATGGGCGTGCAGGTGGCGGACGTCAATGCCGGCATCCTGAAGCTTCCTCCGAAGCATCGTGCCGGCGTCGTCCGTTCCGACGATCCCGGCCACCGCAACCCGGGCTCCGAGCGCCGCGAGGTTCATGGCGGTGTTGGCTGCCCCTCCGGGGGCGAAGTCCCGGGCGGCAACGTCCACCACAGGGGCGGGCGCTTCCCGGCACAGCCGCTCGATGCTTCCGCTCCACCAGCCATCGAGCATCACGTCGCCGATGACAGTGATAGCCGGCCGTTCGGCGGCGAGGCGGCCGGGCAGCCATTCGGAGAGACCCTGCTGGCTGGTGAGGTCCCCGCCACCGGCGCCTGCGGGATTCATGCCTGGTCCTCGCCGGGCAGCTGGAGGGCGAACGGCGGCGGAGCAGCCACGTGCACCACTTTTACCCGGGTAAATTCATCCAGCAGCTCCGGGCCGTAGCCGAAACCCTGGCCGCTGGCGCCCCGGGGCTGGGCCGAACCGCCCGGCGCCCCGCCAAACACCTCGTTGATTTTCACGGTGCCCACCGGGAGTGCCGCGATCGCCTGCTGGACGTGGGCGATGCTCCCGGTCAGGACCGTGGCGGCCAGCCCGTAACGGCCGCTGCCCGCCAGCTTCAGCCCTTCATCGAAGCTTTGGACCACCCTGACCGCGGCCACCGGGCCGAAGGTCTCCTCGGTCATCACCTGCATGCTGTCGGTGCAGCGGAGCAGGACGGTTGCCGGGTAGAAGGCGCCGGCTCCCTCCGGAACTGAACCGCCTTCCACCGCGTGTGCTCCCCGCTCCAGCGCCTCGGACACCTGCGCGTGGACGGTGTCGCGCAGCCGCGTGTCCACCAGCGGGGCCACGGTGCCGTTGCTGTTGCGGAGCGCCGCTTCGGCTTCCAGGGCAGCGCAGAACGCGGACGCTATGGCCTCATGGACGTAGATCCGTTCCACCGAGGTGCAGATCTGTCCGCTGTTGCTGAACGCGCCGATGGCCGCCTGCTCAGCAGCCCAGGCCGGGTCCACGTCCCGGTCCACCAGCAGGGGGTCGTTCCCGCCGTTTTCGCGGATGACGTGTGCGCCGGACCGGACGGCGGCGTGGGCGATCCGCTCCCCGGACGCACTGGACCCCACATGAGCGATGACGTCGACGCCGGCCTGTGTCAGGAGGGCTCCGACCCCGGCCCCGCCGGACACGGTGAGCAGGACCCCCGGCGGGAAGGCCGGTGCGAGCACCTCGCCGAGGGCCTCGCCGAGGCGGGGACAGCGTTCGCTGGGTTTCTGCACCACGGTGTTGCCGGTGACCAAAGCCGCGCCGATGAGTCCGCAGGCCACCGCCACGGGATCGTTCCAGGGCGTGAGGAGAACGGCGACGCCGCGTGGTTCAGCAACCGTGTAGTCGGACGCGGACCTGTTGCCGAGCAGGCTGTGGCCCCGGTGCACGGGGCCCAGTTCGGCATACTGCTCCAGGGTGCACACCCCGGCGGCGATCCCGGCGAGGGCCTCCTCCAGCGGGCGGCCGGTCTCGCTGCTGTTGAGGCCGGCCAGTTCCTGCGCCGCAGCCTCGAGGGCCCGGGCAGCTCTCCGGAGGGCGGCGCCCCGCTCAGCCGGGGCGACGGCGGCCCACCGGACGGCCGCGCTCCGGGCCACTTCGACGGCGTGGTTCACCGCCTCCGGGCCGGCTTCGGGAACGGACCACAGATAATCTCCGGTCCGGGGGTCGCTGATTGTCAGTCCGGACCTGTCACGGGGCAGGTCAGGGGACGTTGTGGGTCTGGCAGTCGTATGCATGGAACTCCTCCGTACGTACTTCTCCTGGGGGTCCCGTACCCCCGCAACGGCTGTTTACACGAAGGATGCGGGGGCAGAATGCGCCTCTAGCCAGCGGGGCGGAGCGTCCGTAGGGTGGCACCACAGGAGGGCGCAGTCGCGGAAGGAGCACGGCATGGAAGAGACCGCCAGGGGCGTCGGGCCGGTGCTGGGAACCTTCGCCGGCGTCTCCCGGATCGCGGTGCTGCGCGGCGGCGGCCTGGGCGACCTGATGTTTGCACTTCCCGCGGTAACCGCTCTGAAGCAGGCGTACCCGGGCTCCACCGTGACACTTTTAGGAACGCCGCTGCACGGGTCCCTGCTCGCGGAGGTCCGGAGCCCGGTGGACGACGTCATGGTGCTGCCGTTCGCCGAAGGGGTGCGGCCCGGCACGGAGGATGCTTCCGCCGTCGACCGGTTCTTCCACGACGCCCGGGCACGGAAGTTCGATCTTGCCGTCCAACTGCATGGCGGCGGCCGGTTTTCCAACCCGTTCCTGCTGCGGCTCCAGGCCCGCCACACCGTGGGGTCCGCGACGCCGGACGCCACCCCGCTGGAACGGACCCTCCCCTACACCTATTACCAGCACGAGCCGATGCGTGCCCTTGAAGTTGCGGGGCTGGCCGGCGCACCGCCGGCGGCACTCGAAGCGCAGCTCCGGCCGCAGGAGGGGTTCGTGGCACAGCTGCCTGCCACGCTCGGCGCGGCGCTGCAGCGCGAGGGAACTCCCCTGCTGGTGGTCCACCCCGGGGCCAGCGATCCCCGCCGCCGCTGGCCCGCCGCCAGCTTCGGCGCGGTGGCCCGGGCAGCGGCCGACGACGGCTGCCGGGTCCTGGTGGTCGGTGACCGGAGCGAAACCGGTCTGGCGGAGGACGTGGTGACTGCCGCCGTCGGGCCGTCCGCCGGAACCGGTCCCGCTCCTGTGGCCTCAGTGGCCGGGATGCTGGGGCTGGGCGAACTGGCCGCGCTGCTGGCCCGCGCCGACGTGGTGCTGGCCAATGACAGCGGTCCGCGGCACCTCGCACAGGCGCTCGGCACAGCCACGGTGGGGATCTACTGGGCGGGGAACGCCCTGACCTCCGCTCCCCTGGGCCGCGCCAGGCACCGGCTCCAGCTGTCCTGGACGACGCACTGCCCGGTGTGCGGAGCGGACGTGACCCAGGTGGGCTGGACGGCGCCGCGCTGCCCGCATGACGAATGCCTGGTTGCCGGTATCCAGCCGGCCAGCGTCTACCAGGACGTCAGGAGCCTGCTGGGAAACCGGGGCGTGCCTCCCTTTTCGGACAGTCCCGGGTATAGGGTCTGGCGGTATGGCACTGCGACTTGTTCAAGTGAATTTCAAGGCAAGGGATGACTCGGCGCTCGGCCGGTTTTGGGCGGAGGCGCTCGGCTGGGGTGTTTCCAGCGAGGGGCCCGGCGTGACCAACGTGGAGCCTGTGGGCTTCGCCTGGCCGGACCCCACCGCCGTCTGCGTCGATGTGGTCACCGTCCCGGACCCCGGGACGGTGAGGTACCGGGCACACCTCGACCTCGCCACCACCTCCCTGGCCCATCAGGCGGAGCTGGTGGCGCGGCTGGTGGAGCTCGGGGCAACGCCCGCAGATGTGGGCCAGGGCGAGGTGCCGTGGACGGTCCTGGCCGACCCGGAGGGCAATGTGTTCTGTGTGCTGGAGCCCCGGGAGATCTACCGCGACACCGGGCCGATCGCCACGGTGGTGGTCAACTGTACGGACCCGCGGGCCATGGGCCGTTTCTGGAGCGAGGCCACGGACTGGACCCTGCACGAGGTGACCGACGACCACGCGAGGCTGCGTTCGGCCCAGGGTGTCGGGCCGTATCTGGAGCTGCTCCGCACATCCGGCGTGGAGACCGTGTGGAACCGTGTCCATCTGGACCTGATGCCCTACCCCGGGGACGACCAGGCGGCGGAGGTGGCCCGGCTGCGGGCCCTGGGAGCCACCGATGCCGACGTCGGCCAGGGCGATGTGCCATGGGTATGCCTCGCCGACCCCGAGGGCAACGAGTTCTGCGTCCTCACCCCGGGCTGACGCCGGGACCCCGCTCCCCGAGGCACGGGGCGGTTCGGCCTTACGGCCAGGAACCCTCCTCTGCGTGGCAGATCAGCATCTCGCGCACCTCGCAGCCCGGCGGCTGGGAGAGCACAAACAGGATGGCCTGCGCCACGTTGCCCGGACTGTTCAGGCGGGAGTCGTCCTGGGGTTTGTACTGCTCCGTCCGGTCGTCAAAGAAGTGGGTGTTCATGCCGCCCGGAATCAGGGTGGTGACGCCGATCCGGCCGCCGGTTTCCGCGGCGAGGGCATGGCTGAAGCCGACCACGCCGAACTTGGAAGCGCAGTAGGCCGTGGCGTCGGCCACCGCCCGCTTCCCCAGCGTGGAGGCCACCGTGACCACCCTCCCCCGGGATTCCATGAGGTAGGGCAGCGCGGCGCGCACCACGGAGACCGTGCCCAGGAGGTTCACGCCGATTACCTTCTCCCATTCGTCGGCGTCGACGTCCTCCAGCTTGCCGCAGCGGTCGATGCCGGCGGCCGTGACCACCGCTTCCAGTCCGCCCAGGGACTCCGCGGCCTCCCGCACGGCCTGCTCCACGGCAAGCCGGTCAGCGACGTCCACTTCGAAGGCCTTCACCGCCGAAACACTGCTGATGTCCCGGTCCAGGACCACCGGCGTTCCGCCCGCCTTCAGGACAGCGTCAACGACGGCGGCCCCCAGTCCGGAGGCCCCTCCGGTGACCAGGACGCGGCCGGGCCAGGGTGTCTCTGTGTTCATGGTGTTCCTTTCGGTTGAGTTTTCAGCTGACCTTGCTTTTCAACTGACCTTGATTTTTAGCTCACCTTGCCCAGGGCTTCGGCGAGTCCTGTGGTGGAGCGGGCCGGATGGTAGGGGACGGTGACGCAGCGGCCGCCCCAGCTCTCCACCAGGCCGGCCTCGGGAAGCTTCGCGCCGTTGTAGTCGCCGCCCTTGACCCAGATGTCCGGCCGCAGCCGGTCCAGCGCGGCCTCGGGCGTGTCCTCGTCGAAGACCATCACGGCGTCCACGCATTCCAGCGCCAGCAGCAGTTCGGCACGGTCCCGCTGGTTCATGATGGGCCGCCCATCGCCCTTGAGCCGGTGGACGGACGCGTCCGAGTTCAGGCAGACAACAAGGCAGTCGCCCAGTTCGCGGGCCGCAGCCAGCGACCTGACGTGCCCGGCGTGGAGCAGGTCGAAGCAGCCGCCGGTGGCCACCACGGTGCCGCCGTTCTCCCGCACGCTGCGGGCCAGGAGCAGGGGCTCGGCGGTGCGGTGCCGGCGTTTGGCGGGCACGCCCGGCTCCGGCAGGGACGCCACTCCCCCGGCCGCCAGGAAATCCGCGGCCTCGTGGACGGCGAGGACGGCGGAGTCCTCCAGGTCCCGGCCTGCCACGAGGTGCACTGCCAGGCTTGCCGCCAGCCGGTCCCCTGCCCCGCAGGGATCGGCTGCCTCCACCCTGGGTGCCGGAACGGGCCGGGGCTGGCGGTCACGCCGGCGCAGCAGAGTGGCTCCGCGCTCGCCTGTGGTCACCAAAACAGCGCGGCTGCTCCACTGGTCCAGCAGGATGCCGGCAACCTCGGCGGACCCGTCCGCCCCCGCGGATCCCGCGCCTCCATCGGGGCCGCGGCCGGCCGCTCTGTGCGCTTCCGCCAGGTTGGGAGTCACGACGGCGACCCCCGGCACGGGTGGCGCCCCGGCCGGATGGGGATCCCAGACGATGGGAACATCCTCCGCCAGCCCGGCCAGGAGCTCCCGCAACTGCGGGTTGGCAGCCAGGCCGCGGCCGTAATCGGCAACAATGATGGCGCCGGCCTTTTCCACGGCCCGCAGCATTGCCGGCGTGACTTCGGGCACCGGCACCGGACCGCAGCCCTGGTCGAACCGGACCACGGGGTGCGTCCCGGCCCGGACACGCGTCTTGACCGGCGTCGGAAAGCTGCTGGGACCGGCCGCCAGGCGGACCCCTGCGAGCGCCGCCTCAAGCTGCCGCCCCGCGTCGTCATCCGCCAGCACGGTGACCAGGGTGACCGGCCAGCCGTCCCCCGCCAGCATTCTGGCCACCAGCCCGGCTCCGCCGGCGCGGCGCTTCACGCCGGTCACATCAACCACCGGCACCGGCGCGTCCGGGCTCAGCCTGGTGGCCTCCCCGGACAGGTCAACATCAAGGATCACATCCCCGACCACGACGATCCTCATGGCGCACCCCACTCCGATTGTGCCTGTCCGTCCTGGATTCCGGAGCCCCGCCGGCGGACCTCCAGGTCAAAAGCCCGGCAGACGGCGTGCAGGGCAATCAGGTGCCCCTCCTGCGCGTTGGCGCTGAGGGCGTCAACCATCACTGCGTCGTCGCAGGCGCTGGCCAGCGGATTTGGCCCGGGGCCGGTCAGGGCCCAGGTGGTGACATTGAGGCGGCCGGCCGCTTCCACCGCGCGCAGCAGGTTGGGGCTCTGGCCACTGGTGGAAAGCAGCAGCAGCACATCCCCGGAGCGGCCGTGGGCCCGGACCTGCCTGGCGAACACCTCCGCGTAGCCATAGTCGTTGGCCAGCGCCGTCAGCGCCGAGGATTCGGCGTGCAGCGCGATCGCTGAGAACGGGACACGCTCGCCGTCGAACCTGCCCACGAGTTCAGCGGTCAGGTGCTGGGCCTCGGCGGCCGAACCGCCGTTCCCGGCAGCCAGGAGCCGCTGGCCCCTGAGGAGCCGGTGGGCCAGTTCCACGCCCCACGCCGCGAGCCGGCCGGATTGGGCGCGGAGCGATTCCAGGGCCGGAACCACGTTGTCCAGGTGCAGCCGCACCGCTTCCGCGGACTCCGTGTCCACCTCGTCCAGGCCCGGTGCCTCCAGCCCCGGAAGGGCGGCCGGAAAGGCCAGGGACTGCAGGTCGGCCTCACGGAGCGACCATTCGGCGGTCACAGCGCTGCCCCTTCCATGCCCAGGCCGGCGGGCAGTTCCGCCATGGCCAGCTGGTAGGCCTTCTCTGTTTCCGCGGCAACACGGTCCCAGGAATACCGGGTCCGCGCCCGGGCCTGCCCGGCTGCCCCCATTTCGGCACGGAGGCCCGGGTTGCCCAGCAGGACGGCGAGGGCGTCGGCGATGGCTTCAGGGTCACGGGGCGGCACGTGCAGTCCGGTGCCGTGATCCAGCACGGTGTCCTGGAGGCCTCCGACGGCGGCGGCCACGACCGGCACCCCGCAGGCCATTGCTTCGAGCGGCACGATGCCGAAAGGCTCGTACCAGGGGGTGCACACCACGGCGTCCGCGCTGCGGAAGATCCCGGGCATGCTGCCGCGGCGCACCTGGCCCTGCAACGTCACCTTCCCGGCTACGCCCAGTTCCCCGGCAAGGGCAAGGAGGCGGCGGACTTCCGGGTCGGCGTGGAGCGCCCCGGGCTCGGCGCCGCCGCCCACGATGAGGAGTTCGACGTCGTCGAAACCCGCCGCTGCGAGGTGCGGAAGCGCACGGATCACCAGGTCCACGCCTTTGCGGGGCACCAGCCTGCCAACGGACAAAATGCGGTGCGCCCTGTTCCTGGGTGCGGGCGGACCATCCGCGGAGAAGAGCCCCAGGTCCACCCCGCAGGGGGCGATGGAGATTTTGCCGGTGTCGATTCCCATCGCCTTCAGTTCAAACACCTCATCCGGGCAGGTGGCAATGATCCTGTCCGCGGACCGGCCTACCGCCGGTTCCAGCCAGCGCCGCTGCGGCGGGCTGGTATCCCCACTGCCCTGGTGCCTGCGCTTGACGGTGCCCAGGGCGTGGAAGGTCTGGATGACCGGCACCCGGTAGTCTGTGTCGTCTTCCGGGACCACCTGCGGGTTGGCGTCCCGGGCCGCCCGCCGGGCGGCGTCGAGGGCTGCCAGCCCGGACATCCAGAAATGCCCGTGCACCACATCCGGCGGCCGCCGTCCCCAGTCCCTGGCGATGCCCTCCGCGAGGTCTCCCATAAAGGGAAGCAGTTCGTCCTTGGGGATATGGCAGGCAGGCCCTGCGTCCACGTGCACCACCTCCAGTCCCGGCCCGGCCTTCACCCTGGCGGGCAGGCCCTCCGCGTCCCGCCGCGTGTACACGGTCACGGTGTGCCCACGCCGCGCCAGGGCCTCGGACAGGGCGGCGACGTGGACGTTCTGCCCGCCGGCGTCCACCCCGCCCAGCGCTGCCAGCGGACTCGCGTGCTCGGAAACCATCGAGATCTTCATGGGATGTTCCTCTCTCGCGCCGGAATAAGGATCTGCTCGTCCAGACGTGTGGCGTGGGGGTGGCGGCGCCCGTCACGGGTGGGGTGGGCGCGCAGGTCGGCGAGCACTTCGTCCCAGCGGTCCAGGAACCGGCCCAGGCCGTAGCGTGCCAGCGCCGCCTCGCGGGCGGCGACGCCCCGCCGTCGTGCTTCTTCGGGGTTGGCAACCAGGCGGCGGGCGCAACGGAGCAGCTCGTCGACGTCGGCGGTCACCGCGCCCGCCTCCGGCGGCACTGCCCGCGGCGCTTCGGTAACGGCCAGGGCCAGGACCGGCATGCCCAGGTGCATGGCTTCCAGGAGGGACAGCCCCAGGGAGGTCCACCGCATGGGGTGCAGGTACACCCGGCAGCGGGCCAGTTCGCGGTGCAGTTCACGGGTCCGCAGGTCCCCGCGGGCGGTCAGCCGGGATTTTTCCACGCCGATCGCGTCCGCAAGGCCCTCCGTTTTCATGCCAAACACCTGCAGGGGCGCCGCTGCCGCGAAGGCCGGGAGCAGGTCCGTCCCGGTCACCCTCCCCCTCCGCACAGGTTCGTTGACCACCACCGCGAGTTCCGGGAGTTCGCCGGTGTACAGGTGCCCGGGATCCGGGATGCCGTGTTCGATCACCACGGCGGGTGCGCTCCCGCTGTCCCACGCCAGCCTGTTGAAGTGCGTTACGTGCACCACGGGGATGTCAGCCTGATCGGCGAGCGGATGCCGGGTGAACGGGAAGTCGCCCTTGGGGGTGTTGTGCTCCACGTAGACGGCGGGCAGCTCAATCCCCGGCCGCCGTCCCAGCGCCCTGGTGACCTCGGCGATTTCCCCGGGGCGTTGAAGCACGACGGCGTCAACCATGTCGGCGTCGAGGTCCGCCAGCGCCACCTCCCGCACAGAGCCGGGCCAGGCCCTGCCCGCACGCCCCAGGCCCCACGGGCCGCCCTCCGGGAGGACGGGCACGAGGTACTCATGCCGGCCGCGGACAAAGGCATCCGTCCAGGACCCGTGCACATGCCACAGAAGTATCCTCATCGGCTGCGGTCCTTCCTGCGGGTACTGAGGTGGGTACTAAAGGATGAGACTCCGCCGATCAGCCGCTCCACGGCCTGGACCACGTCCTCCGGCGAGACCGAGCTGAGGCAGGGGTGGCCGGGTACGGGGCAGGCGCGCGCCCGGGTGAGCCGGCAGGGCGCGTCCTGGTCGCCGAGGAGCTCCAGCGGGACGCCATAGGGGGCCCACTGCACGGCCGGGACCACCGGGGCGAACAGGCAGGCAACCGGCGTCCCGACGGCGGCCGCGAGGTGGGCGGGACCGGTGTTGCCGGTGACCACGGCGTCGGCTCCGGCGAGGACTCCGGCCAGTGCAGGCAGGTCGGTGCGGCCGCCAAGGTCAAGGGCGGAGGGGCCCGCCACCGTTGCCGTCAGTGACGTTTCGGAGGGTCCGCCGGTCACCACCACGCGGTGTCCTGCACCTTCCAGGAGTTCGACGGCGGCGGCGTGGTGGAGAGGCGGCCAGGCCCTGGCCGGGACCGCGGCGCCGGGATGGACCACCACGTAGCGGCCCTCGCCTACGAGGTCTTTGACGTCGGGAACGGTTTTCACCCGCAGCTTCCCGTCGTCCCCGGCACGCAGCCGGAAGCCCGCGGCCCGGGCGATGCCCAAAGACCGCTCCGCCTCCGGCTGTTCCTCCGGGAAGTCTTCACCGGGACGGAGCCTGATATCCAGGAGTGAGCCCGCATAGTCGGTGGATGCCCCGGTAATGTGCTCCACGCCGCCCAGCCGCAGCAACAGGGCCAGGGGCAGCGGGGACTGGTGGAAGGACGTCAGGATCACCGCCCGGCTGATCCGGGAATCCCTGATGTAGTCGATCAGGCGGTCCGCGTGGGGCACTGTCATGGCGGGGGCCGGATTCATGATCCATGGGCAGTCCCAGGTGTAGACCTCCGTGGCCCCCGGCAGAAGGGCAGCTGCCGCCTCACCCTGGCGTCCGCACAGCAGGACCACCTCATTGGGCTCACCGCCGTCCGGCCGCCGGCCATTTGCCACGGCGCGCACTGCCGGGCCCGCCAGCAGGACGTCGCCGGCACTGTCCATCCGTGCCACCAGGACCCGGGCCATCAGGCTATCTCCAGGAGGAGGCGGATTGCTCCGGCGAGGTCCGGGGCCACCAGCCGGGACCCGGCCACTTCTTCCGGGCGCGTCAGCGGCGTTGGAACCAGCACACCGACGGCCCCGGCGGCCTCGGCAGCCTCAACATCGGAGCCGATGTCCCCGATCAGCGCGACCTCGGACGTTTCCAGGCCCAGCTTCCGGCAGGCGTTGTGCACCATCCCGGGGGCGGGCTTGCGGCAGCCGCAGCCTGCTTCCGCAGTGTGCGGACAAATCTCCCAGACGTCGAAGGGTCCCAGGAGCATCTCCACCCGGGCATTGACCCGGTTCACCTGTGCCTCGTCCAGCAGGCCGCGGCCCAGGCCGGACTGGTTGCTGACCACGCCTGTGGCCAGGCCCTGCCGGCGGACAGAGTCCAGGACTTTCCTGGCTCCCGGCATGGGCCGGACCTGGTCCGGGTCGCCGTTGTAGGGCACATCGACCACCAGGGTGCCGTCCCGATCGAAGAGGACGGCCCGGAGCTGCGGGGTTTCGGAGCTTCCCATACCCACCTTGTTCCCCCGGTCCGCAGCTCCTAAACAGCCCGCGTCAATCTCAAGGGTCCAGTTCCATCTCGAGGGCCCAAGGCCATTTCCGGGGCTGGACTCCCTGCCGCGGAAGCGCGAACGTACACTTGAGGCCCTGCATCCAAAGGGCCACAAGTGTACGTTCGCGCATATCGGCGTGGGAGAGGGGAGGCGGAGCAATGACCATTCCGACGGCGGCACGGGCTGACGGCCGGCCGCGGCTGCTGGTGCTGCGGGCACTCGCTTTGGGCGATCTGCTGGTGGCCGTTCCCGCGCTGCATGCGCTGCGGAGGGCCTTTCCCGGACACCGCCTGCTGTACGCGGCGCCGGAATGGCTGGCAGGCGTCGTAGAGCTGGTGGGCGGGTTCGAACTGTTGCCGGTAGCCGGGCTGGGGGATCCGCTGCCCTTCAACGCCGGCGACGTCGACGTCGCCGTGAACCTCCACGGCAAAGGCCCGCAGAGCAGCGAACTCCTGCGGGCCCTCGGCGCCCGTACTGTCCTGCAGCACCGCGGGTTTTCCGGGGACGGCCCGGAGTGGATCGAGGACATGCACGAGCGCGTGCGCTGGACGCGGCTGCTGGAATGGCACGGGATCGACGCCGATCCGCTCGAATGCGGGTTGCTTCCGCCGCCGGCGGCTACCGATGTTCCCGGCGCTACGGTCATCCATGTCGGCGCCGCCTTTGGCAGCAGGCTCTGGCCTGCGGACCGGTTCGCCCATGTGGCCAGGCACTTGTCAGCCGGCGGCCACCGCGTCGTGTTTACCGGCAGCACACCGGAGCGGGACCGGGCAATCGAGGTCTGCCTGCTCGCTGGACTTCCTGATACCGCTGTCCTTGCCGGACACCTGGACCTGCAGGCTTTTGCCGCCTGCGTGGCGGGTGCCCGGCTGGTGATCTCCGCAGATACCGGCGCCGCCCATCTGGCGTCAGCCTACGCGCGGCCCTCCGTCGTCCTGTTCGGGCCGGTGGGACCGGAGCGGTGGGGTCCGCCGCCGGGACCTCACGTCGTTTTGACCCGCCCGGAACTGCGGCGCGGGGATCCTTTCGCGGACCGTCCGGATCCTGCGCTGCTGGCAGTCTCCGCCGAGGACGTGCTGGAGGCTGTGGAAAGGCTCGGATCCAGGTAGCTGGCCTCCTGCAGCCTTCGCTGCAGCGCCACCAGGACGCGGGCAAGCCGGCGCGACACCTGCATCTGGGACATCCCCAGCCGCTCCCCCAGCTGCACCTGCGTCTCTTCACAGAAGTACCGCCGGTAGAGCAGTTCACGGTCCCCCGGCTCCAGGTCCTGCATGGCCTCCCGCAGGCAGGCCAGCTCCTCCAGGCGTTCGATCGGCGAGTCAGGCGTGGCAAGGGTTTCGGCAGCCGGCAGCGAATCGCTGTGGGGGTTGACGGCGTCCAGTGAGTCCGGGTGCATGCTGCTGGAAGCACAGATAGCCTCCAGCACGTCGCCGGGCTCCGCCGCGAGCTCCTGCGCAAGTTCGGCGATGCTGGGTGTCCGGCCGAGCGCCTGGGCAAGATCGGGTTCCACCCGGTACAGGCGGGTGCGGAGGTCCTGGATGTGCCGGGGCGGCCGGACCACCCAGCCGCGGTCGCGGAGGTAACGCTTCAGCTCACCGCTGATGGTCGGGGCAGCATAGGCGGGAAAGCTGTCCCCTTTGGCCTGGTCAAAACGCTTCGCGGCCTTGACCAGTCCAAGGTAGGCGACCTGGTTCAGGTCGGCCCGTTCCCTGCCCCGGGCCTCGAAACGGGCGGCCAGCGCCTCGGCAAGGTCAAGGTACTCCAGGACGAGATCATGTTCAAAGGTTTCGCGGAGCTGTCCCCTCCTGGCTGCAGGCCCGTGTGGGGTGCGCGCCTCCGGTGGCGGAACCGCGGCGTGGTCCAGGGCAAGTACGGGGAGAAAGTCGGGCATTGTCGTGGGTTCCCTCGGTCTGGGTCCGAAAGCCTGCGGCAAGACTTAGAAGAAGGAAATCATAAGGCTGCTTATTAAACAATGCTTCCGGCGATAGGCTCGGTGTGCAGGCGAGTCAGACGTCGTTCGAAGGGAGAACTTTGTTATGCGAATTGCCATCACCGGAGCCAGCGGGAATGTGGGGACCGCGGTCCTCAGCAATCTCCAACGCCAACTCGAGTCGAACCCCGGATCCCTGGAACTGGTGGGCATCAGCCGGAGGCTCCCCGACACCTCACGCGCACCCTACAGGGGCGTGGAATGGCACACCGTGGACATCGGCCTGGAATCCGACCTTCCGCGGCTCCGCACCGCACTGGTTGGTGTGGATGCGGTGGTTCACCTGGCCTGGCAAATCCAACCGAACCGGGACCTGGCGCAGCTGCACCGCACGAACGTCACCGGAACGGCGCATGTGCTGCAAGCCGCCGGGCAAGCCGGGGTGGGACACATTGTGTGCGCCTCATCAGTGGGTGCCTACAGCAAGGCCCCCAAGGACCGGCGGACCGACGAGTCATGGCCGGCCAACGGGATACCTGGTTCGCACTACAGCAGGCATAAGGCCGAACAGGAACGCCTGCTTGACCATTTCGAGGCGGACTATCCCGGCGTTAAGGTTGCCCGGCTCAGGACCGCACTCATTTTCCAGCGGAATGCCGGCAGCGAGATCGGACAGTATTTCCTTGGTCCACTAATTCCCCGGCTGCTGCCGCGGCGGCTGAAGGTTCCCATCCTGCCGGTTCCGGATGACCTGATCTTCCAGGCCGTCCACGGGGAGGACGCTGCGGAAGCGTATTGGCGGGTGCTGGACCGTGGCGAATCGGGGGCGTTCAACATCGCCGCGGAACCCGTCATTACGCCGCAGGAACTGGCCCGGCTGCTGCACGCGCGCCGGATCCTGCCCATTCCAATGTCCCTGCTTCATGCGCTGGTGGGCCTGACCTGGAGGCTCCACATTCAGCCCTCGGACCCGGGCTGGATTGATATGGCCGCCGGCGCACCTGTCATGGACACCGGGCGGGCGCGCCGGCTGCTCGACTGGGAACCCCGGATGTCCTCCATCGAGGCCGTCGCGCAGGTGCTGGATGGCATGGCAACGGGGGAGGGAGTTGCTCCCTCCCCCGTCCTGAAGCCGCGGAACTAGCTTCCCGCGTCCAGCAACCCCGGACTAGATTCCCGAACGGGGATTCTCCCGGTCCGCGCGGGCTTCATCCGCGCGGACCTCGTCGGTGCGGGCATCCGCAGTGCGGACCTCGTCGGTGCGGGCATCATCCGAGCGGACCTCAGCGTTGCGGACTTCGTCGGCGCGGGCATCACGGGACGCCGTCGGTCCCGTCCGCGTGTCATCAAGGCGGGCGTCCTCAGCGCGGGCGTCCCGGCGCGTCGGCACATCACCCTCCCGCACACGGCGGCTGTCAACATCAGGGTCGACGGCGTCAGCCTTCCTGGCGTGCTCGGCAACGTCACCACGAAGGGACTCTGCTTCAGCAGCCCTCTTCTCGGCCTCCTGGCGCAGCCTCGCGGCTTCCACCTGGGCCTGCTCGGCGTCGGCCCTGGCGCGCGTGGCCCTGGCCTCATTTTCACGGGCATCGAGTTCAATATCCTCGGCCTTGCGCCGGATCTCGGCTGCCTTTTCGCGGTGTGCTTCATCCCGCTTTTGCTGGATTGCCTTGCGGCGCTGTCCAGTCACCAGGAGCAACACGATCAGCACCACCACAACGATTCCAATTACCACCCAAACCCATGGTTCCAACGCCACCCACCTCTTCCTACGTAGTTATGCCAGCCCCGCGGAAACCCCATGAAGCCGGCAACCCGGAACATGCATAAAAGATATTTACCAAGGGTACTTACCTTATGTTAGTAATCATGCTTACTATTTTACGGCCAGTATCGCTGGTTCTTGATCAACAACCGGCCTTCTTTGAAAGAGAGAGCAAAGATGACAGAGAACCAATGGCCCGAGGACACCACCAACACGGTCCCTCCGGCCAATCCATTGAGCACTGGAGAGCGGAGCGCCACCACCTTCCCGTCCGCTGCGCAGCCCACTCCCCCCACGGGCAACAACTATCCCGCTTCCGGCTATGCCGACGGGACGTCCCGCAAGGATGCCGTCAAAGACGCAGTCAAGGGCGAAGCCAGTGACGTTGCCCGCACCGCGAAGGATTCGGCGCAGAGCGTAGCTGAGACGGCCAAGACTGAGGCTGCCAATGTGGCCTCGGAGGTCAAGTCCAACGCCAGGGACCTCCTCTACCAGGCCCGCTCCGACCTCACCCAGCAGGCCGGCACCCAGCAGCAGAAAGTTGCCGACGGACTCCGTTCCATCTCGGACGAGCTGCACGCGATGGCCCATGCATCGGACCAGCCCGGCGTTGCCAGCGACCTCGTCCGCCAGGTTGCCGAGCGTTCCACCTCCGTCGCCTCATGGCTGGACGGAAGGGACCCGGGATCGCTCCTGGACGAGGTCAAGTCCTTCGCCCGCCAGCGTCCCGGCACGTTCCTGCTCCTGGCGGCAGGCGCGGGCGTCCTGGCAGGCAGGCTCACCCGCAGCCTGAGTGCCGGCGCGCCTGAGTCAGGCACGACGGCGGCACGCACCACAGGTGCCTACGGCTCCGAATACAGCTCACCCGGACAGCACGGCAGCGACAGCGTCAGCAGCGGCCCGGGCGGTTACGCCCCGTCCGGCGGCGCAGTCCCGCCGCCCCCGGTCCAGGTTCCGGGGCCGGCCACTACAACGGCAGGGTTCGACGGCGGCGCCCCCGGCACCGCCGGACAAAACAGCCCAGCCGGAGAATACGGCTACGCCGCCACGTCCAGTGCGGCAAGCCCGCTGGACAGCCCGCAACTGGTGGAGGATCCGTGGTCGGGCAACCGGCTCGCGGATGATCCGCTGCGGGACCGGGACCTTGCCGACGACCCTCTGGGCGCTGACCCACTCACCAAGGACCGTTCCACGGACGGCCAGACTGGCAGGCCGTGATGAGTACCCAGATGCCGGAAACTCCGGCTTCGGCGGCGCATGCGAAGGCGGACAACACCTCGCTCGGTGACCTGCTTGGTGAGGTGACCCGTGACCTGTCCACGCTGATGCGCCAGGAAGTGGAGCTCGCCAAGGCCGAACTGAAACAGTCCGCCACGAAGG
>DATFAE010000215.1:0-12106 GCA_035254945.1 Arthrobacter sp.
CGCCGCACGAGCCCCAGCTCTGTGAGCGCGATTGCTGATGGCCAGTTTACCGCCGGCGGTCCGACGACTCTCCGGTGCCCCGTTCCCAACGGCCGGGGCACCGGTGCCGTTAGTTGGCTGTTGCAGCCAACTCGGCTTCCAGTTTCCTGATCTGCGGGGACCGGAGGTTGGCGGTCATGGCCGCGGCCTCCACTATGGTGTGACCTGCGAACATTGCCATCGCCGCCTCGTTCCCGAGCGCGGGTATGGCCTCGACCAGTGTCCGGCGGTGCCTCTCGTCCTTGATCAACTCGGCTATGGAAACCGTTGTGACGATGGAGTCGGCGGGGAAGTCCGGAACACGGGCCGCCGGTTCGCGGGAGGACTGAACCTGGGGCCACTGCTGCTCGATGAGCAGGTGGCGTTCTTCCACGGGTCCGGTTTCCGGCAGGCCCAGCCGGGTGTACTGCTCCGTCGGGGCGTCGTTTGCGCGCATTAATTCAACCAGGAGTGTCGCCATACGGGTTTCCAGAACCGGATCATTCAATGGGTTGTCCTGGTGCGGGTCTGCTTCCAAATCGAAGAGCAGGGTGCCAAAACCGTAGGGGCTGCCCATGGTCCAGCCCGGCACCTGCAACAACGGGACGCCCTTGGTAAAGGAGAATCCGTCCACGAGCTTGGCCTGACGGAGTTCATCGACCGTGAAGCGGCTGCGCATGTGCGTGGGCATGAGCGTGTAGTCGTATAGGGGCTGGTTGTCGGCGGACGCGCAGGCACGCATGTAGACGTACCGTCCGTCGGTGACGTTCACGTGGGAGCCGAAGATACCGAAAAGTGCCGCCTCCCGCACGGGTTCGTCGTTTTGGACGACGGACAGGAGCGGTTTGCCCTGCATGTCCGGGGTCCGGTCGATGCCGAACAGCTCCAGCAGTGTGGGGCCGAAGTCGATGGTCTGCACCAGGCTGTCCCGGGTTTCGCCGGCTACTTTGGCCCGGGGGTCCCAGATGAACAGGGGAGTATGAATGGTTTCGTCGTACCAGGGCTGCACGCTTTTGCCCCACCAGCCGTGTTCCCCGAGGAGGAACCCGTGGTCGGTGCAGACCATCAGCATGGTGTCCTGCCACATGTCGTTGCGGTCCATGAAGTCCATGACGCGGCCCAGGGACTGGTCACACATCGAGAGCAGGGAGAGGTACTCATTCCGTGCCTGGTCAACCACGTCGTCCTCTTCGATGACGCGACGGTAGGAGGGCCAGTCGAAGACAGGTCCTTCGGCGTCCTCGAGGCCGTAGCGTTTCCGGTACTCGCTGTAGCTGAAGAAGGGTTCGTGCGGGTCGAAACACTCGATCTGCAGCATCCACTGATCCTGGTCGACGTTGGTCTGCATGAATTCCAGTCCGGCGTCAAAGGTGCGGGTCTGCGGGTGGTCCGCTTCGTTGGTGAGGTATTGCCGGTTGATCCAGTCCTGCCGGGTGAGCTGGTTGTCAGCGTTCAATGTCGCCGGGGGTGTTGCGGGGGCAACGTGGCCTTTCCAGGCATCTCCTTCCTGGCCGCGGAAAAACTCGTATGTGTTGAAGCGGTTGTGGTAGGTCGCGCCGCCGTCTTCCCAGTAGTGCTGGTGATCGGTCACCAGGTGGGTGTAGACGCCGTGTCCTTTGAGGATCTCGGGAACCGAGTCGTCGAAGGGTTCAAGCGGGCTCCAGGACCTGTGCAGGAAGTTATAGCGGCCGGTGTGCATTTCCCGCCGGGCGGGCATGCAGGGCATGCTGCCGGCATAGCAGTTGTTGAACATGGCCGTTTGCCGGGCCAGGCGGTCAAAGTTCGGCGCATGGATCCCTTCGGTGCCGTAAGGGGGAAGCATCTGACGGTTCAGGCTGTCGAACATCACGACGATGGCTCTCATCAGGGCTGACCTTCCAATCCGGTCCCGGCCAGCAACAACCTGCGTTCTGCCCGGCGTTCACGCTGTCGCCGTGGGTCGGCCACCGGGGCTGACATGAGCAGTTTTTGGGTGTAAGGGTGGGTTGGGTTCGAGGTGACTTGGTCGCCGTCGCCGTATTCCACGATGTCGCCCTTGAACATCACCGCGACGCGGTGGCTGATGTGCCGGACCACGGACAGGTCGTGGGACACGAAGAGGTAGGCGACGCCGGTGCGTTCCTGGATTTCGATGAACAGGTCCAGGACCCGCGCCTGGGTGGAAAGGTCCAGTGCCGAGACAGGCTCGTCGCAGACGATCAGGCGCGGAGAGAGGGCCAGTGCCCGGGCGATTGCGACGCGCTGCCGCTGGCCGCCGGAGAATTCGCGGGGGAACTTGTCCACGGCGCCGGAGGGCAGGCCCACCTGTTCAAGCAACTCGCTGATCCGGGCCCGGGCGGAGCCTTTCAGTTCCGGTTTCGCCAGCAGCGGCTCGCTGAGGATATCGCCGACGGTCATGGTGGGGTTCAGCGAAGTGTAGGGGTCCTGGAAGACGACCTGAATGGAGTCGCTTAACTTCCGGCGTTCCCGCCGGTCCAGGGCCGTGATGTCCTGGCCGTCAAAGGTGATGGTTCCGGAGACTGGCTGGACGAGACCCAGGATGGCCCGGCCCAGGGTGGTCTTGCCCGATCCGGACTCGCCCACCAGCCCTACGGTTTCACCTGGAAGGATGTCAAGTGAGACGCCGTGCAGGACTTGGAATGGTGTTTTGCGGAACCCTTTCCGGGGGTATTCGACCACCACGTCCTTGGCCACCAGCAATGCGGTTGAGGAAGCTGTGTCATGCATGGTTCTGTCCTTTGCTGGTGAGGAACTTCTGTCCGAGCGGGGGCCGCGGCGGGGCGTCATCGAGCGTGGCAGCCAGCAGGGCCTTGGTGTAAGGGTCCTCGGGTGTGTAGAACAGGGTCTCTGCGTCGTTGGCTTCCACGACGCGCCCGTTCTGCATGACCACGACGCGGTCGCACAGGTCGGCGACGACGCCGAAGTTGTGCGTGACCATGACGATGCCCATCTCCATTTCGCTTTGCAGGTCGCGCAGCAGGTCAAGGACTTCGGCCTGCACTGTGACGTCCAGTGCGGTGGTGGGTTCGTCTGCGATCAGGAGCTTGGGTTCGCAGGAGACGGCGCCGGCGATGAGGACACGCTGTGCCATGCCGCCGGAGATTTCGTGCGGGTAGGACCGAAAAGTCCGCTCCGGATCCGCAATGCCCACCCTCGCCAGGAGCGCGAGGGCGCGTTTCCGGGCTTCCTCTTTTGAGATCTTCAGGACGGCCTGCATCGGCTCGACCAGCTGGTGTCCGATGGTGAAGGACGGGTCCAGGTTACTCATGGGCTCCTGTGGAATGTAGGAGATTTCCCGCCCGCGAAGCTTTTGCATCTCGCTCTCGGGAGCGAAGGTGATGTCCCGTCCACGGAACTGGATGGACCCGGACAGGACCCGGCCTCCCCTGGGCAGGAGCCCAAGGATCGAGAACGCGGTCTGCGTCTTCCCGGAACCGGATTCACCGACGATACCCACAATCTCCCCGGCTGCCACGTCAAAGCTGACGCCCCTGACGACCGTGAGAGGATTTTCATCCGTCCCGTAACCGACCTGGATGTCCTGGACCCGCAGGAGCGGAGCCTTCGGGGTGTCCGCTTCAAGGATCTCGACGCCGGCCGCGCTGGCCGGACCGTGCCCGTGCTGCTTGACAGCGCGCGGGCGGACGGCGGCGGCGCGGGGGCCTTGCAGTCCGTCGCGGATGGCGTTGCCCAACAGGACCAGCGAGGCCACTGTGGCTGCGATGATCAGGCCCGGCCAGAGGATGCCGGCAGGGTTGATATAGATGTTGCTGAAGGCATCCTGAAGCATTCCGCCCCACGTTGGGGTTCCGGGATCCCCGAGGCCGAGGAACTCCAGGCCGGACTGGATAATGATGGCGATACCGGCGATGACGGCCGTCTGGATGATGATGGGGGAACGCACGACGCGCAGGATGTGCCGGCTGATGATGCGGGCGTCACTGAGCCCGGAAACCCGTGCCGCATCAACATACAGTTCGTTCTTGACGGCGATGACCTGGTTCCGGACGAGGCGGAAGAATCCCGGCGAGAGCATGACGCCGAAGACCGCCATGGTCGAATACACCGAACCGCCCAGTGTCTGATACAGGGCGAGCAGGACGATCATCGCGGGCAGGGCCATCAGGATGTTCGATGCCCAGCTGAACGTTGCGTCAAAAGCCTTCCCGAAGTATCCCGCCACCAGCCCGGCGACGGAGCCGAGAACGAGGGCGATGGACACCGCGATCAGGGAGCCGAGCAGGGTGTTCTGGCCCGCCCAGATGAGGCGGCTGAAGACGTCCCGTCCGGCGCCGTCGCCACCGAGCAGGTAGTCGGACGATGGCGGGGCGAGGATCTTGTCGATCTTCACTTCGGTAGGGCTGTGCGGTGCAAAGAACGGTGCGACGACACTGATCAGGATGATGAGTGTCAGGATGATCAGGGCGGTGAGTCCCAGCGGGTTGCGCAGGACGGTCCGCGTGATGGACACGCGTCCGGGCGCTGCGGGCAGTGGGGCGTTGGTTAGGGCTGTGGTTGCTTCGGTCATTGCAGGCGCGCTTTCGGGTTGATCCAGCCATTGGCAAGGTCGATGACGAGGTTGACGATCACGACGAGGATCACCAGGGCCACCACAACGCCCATCAGGGCCGGTACGTCGCCCTGGAAGGAGGAGTTGATGGTCAGGGTGCCCATGCCGGGGATGGCGAAGACCCGTTCAATAACGACGGCTCCGCCCAGGAGAGCAATGAACTGCAGGGACAAGACGGTCAGCGCCGGGGGAGCGGCGTTCCGCAGGACGTGCTTGAGGAGCACGCTGCTTGAGCTCAGGCCGCGGGCACGCAGCGTGCGGACGTAGTCCATGTCCAGGACATCGATCACGGCGCCGCGGATCTGCTGCGCGGCGGAGGCGATGCCGCCCAGGACCAGTGCCGTGACCGGCAGGATCAGGGCCAGGAACCAGCCGGACAGGGATTCGGAGGCGGGGACGTAACCGGTGGCGGGAAAGATGGGGACGGCTACGGCGAAGAGAACCACGAGGACCAGGGCTACCCAGAAGTTGGGGAGGGAGAATCCGATGACGCTGACGACCTGCAGGAGCCGGTCGAGCCAGCCGCCGCGGACGGCGGCCGTGACGCCGAGGATGGCACTGATGATTGCGGTGACAAGGACGGCGAGGATCACCATGGACAGGGTGACCGGAAGGCGGTTGGCGAGGAGGGTGCTGACGGGTTCGTTGGTGAACCAGGAGACTCCCAGGTCGCCTCCGATTGCCCGGGAGAACCAGTCAAAGTATTGCTGGTGGAGTGGCCGGTCGAGGCCGAGTTCCTGCGCTTTGGCGGCGACATCTTCTGCCGTTGCGCTTTCGCCGAGGATGTTGCGGGCTGCGTTGCCTGCATTGGAGTAGATGAGCGCGTAAGCGATCGTAGTGATGACGAGGATGAGGACGACGCCGGAGAGGAGGCGACGTGCCAGGAAGTTGATCATGGTTTCACCGTCTGGGAGTGGTGGTGGCCCGCCGGGGCGGGCCACCACCTTCTGGTTGGTTAGGAGGCAGGCCGGTAGTTGCGGATCCAGGGTGCAACGTTCCACGGCTGCGGGGTGACCTGGGTCTTGGCGCTGGTGGCGATGATGTTGTCGACGCGGTACCAAGGGGCGAACCAGGCGTTGTCAACCATAAAGGTGTTCACAGCCTGCATCGCCTTGTCCTGTTCCTCGCCCGGCTTGGCGACGCGCGCCGCCTGCACGAGGGCATTCAGCTCCGGGTTGTTGACCTTGGCCGTGTTCCACGGGGAGGTCGGCAGAGCGACCTTCTGGAAGTCCTGCCACGCTGACTGGCTGCCGAGGGAGAAGAAGAACATCGGGAACTTGCCCGAGAGCACCTCGGAGATGGTCGCGTCGGCGGACACTTTCTGCCATTTGATCTTGATGTTCAACGCGCCGAGCTGCTGCTCGATGATGGGCGTGATTTGGGGGAACGTGGCCAGTTCCGGCATCAGAACTTCGAAACCGCCGGCGTATCCGGCCTCACTCATCAGCTTCTTCGCCCCGTCAACGTCGAAGACGTATTTGTTGTCCAGATCTTTCACGTAGGCCTGGCTCTTGGTATTGAAGATCTGGTCCGTGACCTCGCCCTGGCCCAGCTGGAGGTTCTTCAGGATGGCATCGGCGTCGATGGCCATGTTGATGGCTCGCCGGACGCGAACATCGCCCAGGGCTGGGACAGTCTTGCCCTCCCTGTCCGCGATGAAGAGCCCGTGCCAGTCGACCGGCTCGGTGCTGACCTTGAGGCGGCTGCTCTCGGCTTCCTTGACGCTCTTGGCTTCTATGATGCCGGCGTCGACCTGTCCGGACTTCAAAGCGTTAAGCCGGGCGGTGTTGTCAGCGATGGGCTTGACGACGATCTTGTCGTAGGGGAAGTCTTTTTTGTTCCAGTAGTCAGGGTTCCGCGTGTAGGTGTACTGGCTTCCCGCGGTCGTGGCGGACTTATCCAGCGTGTACGGGCCGCTGCCGACGGGAGCCGAGGCAATGTCCGGTGATGCCTCCGCGGCGGGGCTTGCCATAGCTCCGCCGACAACGCCCAGGTAGTAGATCAAGCCGGGGTCCGGGGCGGTAAGCTGCAGGTTCACTTCGGCCGGGCTTACCACCTCAACATTTGCGATGGATGCTGCCATGTAGGCGTTCTGTCCCTTGCCGGCCTTCAGGTGCTCGATGTTGGCCTTCACCGCCGCCCCGTCAAAAGGAGTGCCGTCGGTGAACTTCACACCCTCCCGAAGTTTCAGATTCAGGACCGTGTTGTCAGCGTTGTAGGACCACTCAGTGGCGAGATTCGGCTGGGGCTTTGCATCCTTATCGAGCACCAGGAGCGTGTCATAGACCGGCATCCAGTAGTGGACGCGGTTACCGATTTCCAGGGCGGCCGGATCAAACGAATTGTTATCGAAGGGGCTGGCCAGCGTCAGCGTCCCGCCCGTCGCAGCCGCACCGCCGGTCTGGCCGCCGGATGTTCCCCCGCCGCCGCAACCGGTGAGCAGCAAACCACTCACTGTCATAGCTGCAAGAACGGCCGCCGCACGTTTACCTATTTGCACTGCATTCTCCTTTGAATGTTCAGGCCGCCACTGACGGGCCCTATGGGAATAGTCCTATAGTGATCCTCGCCACTGCCGGTGTCAAGGGGTCTGGATGGGTGAATCGCAGAAGATCGCCCGAAGCCTGGCCGGCATTGGGTGAAGTTCTGGGGGGTCTTGACAGGAAGGGGTATCAATCTACTATGGGAATAGTCCTATAGGTAACTGTTGCCGCTGGACCCCACACTTCATTCCCGATCCGTAGAAGACAAGGACGTCATGGAACTCTCCACCGTGGACGCACGACTCGAAGGCCTTGTGGCCGCACTAACCCTCGAAGAGAAGGTGCGGCTCCTGACCGGCCGCGACTTCTGGACCACGTGGCCCCTGGAGAACATCGGGCTCCGGCGGATGGTTGTTTCTGATGGTCCCTCGGGCGTGCGCGGCGAGGTGTGGGACGAGCGCCAGCCGTCCATGAACTTTCCGTCTGCGACCGCTATCAGCTCATCCTGGGATCCGGCTATTGCTGACCGGCTCGGCGCCGCCTCTGCGGTTGAAGCCCGCCGCAAGGGCGTGGACGTGGTCCTCGGCCCCACCATCAACCTGCACCGTTCGCCGCTGGGCGGCCGGCACTTCGAGGCCTTCAGTGAAGACCCGGTCCTGACCGCCGAGCTCGCCGCGGCGTACGTGGCCGGGGTGCAGCGCAACGGTGTGGGCGCCACCCCGAAGCATTACATCGCCAACGACTCCGAAACGGACCGCTTCACCGTTGACGTGAAGGTAGGGGACCGGCCGCTGCGCGAGCTGTACCTGCTCGCTTTTGAAAAGGCCATCGTGGAATCGAAGGCGTGGCTGGTGATGAGCGCGTACAACTCCATCAACGGCGCCACCGCCACCGAGAACGACCTGCTGGAAACCCCGCTGAACAGCGAATGGGGCTTCGACGGCGTAGTCATCAGCGACTGGACCGCCGTCCGCAGCATCAGCAGCGCCAACGCCTCGCAGGACATTGTCATGCCCGGACCGGACGGCCCCTGGGGCGAAGCCCTGGTGGTTGCCGTGAAATCAGGCCAGGTCCCCGAGGCCGCGATCGACCGCAAGGTCTTCCGGATCCTGCAGCTCGCCGCCCGCGTCGGGGCGCTCGAAGGCTTCGAACCTGTTGCGGCCGAACCGGTGGACCGGGAGGACCCCATCGCGTTCGCCCGCAAAGCCTCCGCCGCCGGCACGGTCATGGTGAAGAACGACGGCGTGCTGCCGCTGGACCCTGCCTCGGTCAGGAAGGTGGCAGTCATCGGGCACAACGCACGCTACGCCCGGACCCAGGGCGGCGGCTCCGCCACCGTGGTCCCGGAAAAAATTGTCACCCCACTGGACGGGATCCGCGAGGTCTTTGGGGCGGACAACGTCACCTACAGCGTGGGCGCCGTGGTGCAGGAAGGCATCGCCGAGCTGCCGCTGGAACAGATCACCAACCCCGCCACCGGGACCCCCGGCGTACGGGTCCGGTTCCTGGACTCCAACGGCGGGGAGCTCTTCGCCGAGGACCGCCGCTCCACCGCCCTGGTCTGGTTCGGCGGGGACGCACCCATCGCCGCGTCCTCCATGGTCCAGTTCCACACGATCTTCACCCCGGACGAGACCGGACAGGTCCGGCTGGGCTTCTCCACCGTGGGCCACGGCCGGATCTTCGTTGACGGCATCCTGGCCCGCGAGGCCACCATCGAAGCCACCGGCACGGACCTCGGCGCGGCGTTCCTGGCCCCGCCGTCCGCGTCCGTCGCGGTCCAGACCACGGCAGGGATCCCCTTGGAGGTCCGGATCGAACTGGACACCCATGACCGGGAAGGTGCCCTGTCCAACGCCCTGGCCATCACCATCGGCGTTGAAGCGGACGATTCTGACCCGGATGCCCTGATCAGCGACGCCGCGGAAGCTGCCCGCGCAGCCGAGGTCGCCGTCGTCGTGGTCGGCACCAACTCCCGCGTCGAATCCGAAGGCTACGACCGGACCTCCCTGGAACTTCCCGGCCTGCAGGACCGCCTGGTCCACGCCGTCGCCGCCGCCAACCCCCGCACCATCGTCATCGTGAACTCCGGGTCCCCCGTCCTGCTGCCGTGGCGTAACGAGGTCGCGGCGACGCTGATCGGTTACTTCGGCGGCCAGGAATTCGGGCACGCCCTCACCGACATCCTCACCGGCGCCACCGAACCTGGGGGCAGGCTCCCCACCACCTGGCCCGGCACCCAGGAAGACGTGCCCGTCATCAACGTCACCCCCGACGCCGACGGGAAGCTCACCTATGACGAAGGCATCCACATCGGCTACCGCGCCTGGCTCAAAACCGGCACGGAACCTGCCTACGAGTTCGGCTACGGCCTCGGCTACACTACCTGGACCCTGAACACCGCGGACGCCCCCGCCGAAGCCACGCCCGGCTCCGACATCCCCGTCACAGTGACCCTGACGAACACGGGGGAGCGGTCCGGCAAGAACGTGGTCCAGATCTACGCCGAAAAGCCAGGCTCCGCCGTCGACCGGCCGGTCCGCTGGCTCGTCGCCTCCATCCCCGTCTGGGCCGAACCCGGCGAAACATTGACCAGTGTCCTAAACGTCCCCAGCCGGCTCCTGGCCTACTGGGACAACGGCTGGACCTACGAACCCGGAAAATACAGCCTCCGCATCGGCACATCCGTCACCGAACTGCCACTCACCACAGATATCGTTCTGGGCTGAGGCGGCGGCAGCTGAATCGGACCTGTTCCCCCCACCATGCCCAGCGGCTCGGAGGGGAACAGTTCCGGGCGCCGCAGGATTTCAGAGTCCCGCGGGGAAATTATGCAAAGACGGCGGGCAGGCGTGCAGCACAGTTGGTTTCTGCTTATCCGCGCACGGGGGACTGTAAGAAAAACGGTGGGAACGGCGTGGCCTGACCGAAAGGCAAGGCTATGACCGAGACCGCAGAGATGATCGATCCCATGACCGGAGAGATCATCGATCAGAAGGAGCTCGCGGAGGCACTGCTGGAGCAGGCACGCGAGCAGGGCGTGAGCCTCCTAGGCCCGGGTGGGCTGCTGGCAGGCCTGACGAAGAACGTGCTCGAGACTGCGCTGGAGGCGGAGATTACCGAGCACCTCGGCCACGAGAGGCATGGGCGGGCCGGGAACGGGAACTTGCGCAAGGGGACCCGGTCCAAGACCGTATTCACAGAGGTCGGCCCCGTGGAGATCGATGTTCCCAGGGACCGCGAGGGCAGCTTCGAGCCGCAGATCATGAAGAAGCGCCAGCGCCGCTTGGACGGGATCGACGAGCTCGTCTTGTCACTGACCGCCCGTGGCCTGACGACCGGAGAGATCGCAGCGCACTTCGATGACGTCTACGGCGCCACCGTCTCCAAGGACACCATCAGCCGGATCACCGAGAAGGTCTCGGAGGAGATGGCCGAATGGACCAACAGGCCCCTGGACCGCGTCTACCCGGTGGTCTTCATCGACGCTATTCACGTCAAGGTCCGCGACGGGCAGGTGCGCAACAAGCCCTTCTACGTCGTCCTGGGCGTCACCGTGAACGGCGAACGCGACATTCTCGGAATCTGGGCCGGAGACGGCGGCGAAGGCGCTAAGTACTGGCTCGGGGTCTTGACCGAAATCAAAAACCGCGGCGTGGAGGACGTGTGCATCTCGGTCTGCGACGGGCTCAAGGGCTTGCCCGAGACGATCACCACCGTCTGGGAGCAGGCCACCGTCCAGACGTGCGTGATCCACCTGATCCGCAACACTTTCCGCTACGCGCCCCGGCAGCACTGGGACGAGCTCTCCCGGGATCTCAAGCCCGTATACACCGCCCCGACCGAGGCGGCAGCCCGTGAACGGTTCGGGGAATTCGAGGCCAAATGGGCCACGAAGTACCCGGCGATCGGGCGGCTCTGGCGCAACGCCTGGACCGAGTTCGTCCCGTTCCTTGACTGGGACGCCGAGATCCGCCGGGTGATCTGTTCGACCAACGCGATCGAATCCCTCAACGCCCGCTACCGGCGCGCGGTGCGGGCACGGGGCCATTTCCCGAACGATGCCGCGGCGCTGAAATGCCTGTACCTCGTGACCCGGTCCCTTGACCCCACAGGGCACGGCCGGGCACGATGGGCCACGAGGTGGAAGCCGGCTTTGAACGCGTTCGCGATCGCATTCGAGGGCAGAATCAATTAACCACAAGCCAGGCCAGACCCACCGTTAATCTGACAGACCCGCTTGTGAGCGTTTGGTTTCGACTGTTAGGCGGGTGATGGCTTCTACCCGTACAGTTGGCGCCATAGCGGACGTTGCTACTCTCCGACGACCCTGGGCTGGCCCTTCCCTGGGGGTCGACCCGTCCCCGGGGGAGCCACCACATGACGCCGGCATGCGTCTTCATGGACGGTCAGGGGAGCGATTCATGACCAGTTCTCACGGTGGTTGGTCTCGGCATTGGGGCGTCAAGGAGGAGAGTCATTGGGCTGGTTCCGGTCTGAAGATGACTGGACCCGCTGAGGACGTTGCCAGGTAGATTTCCGCCGCGTTGCCCAGGGTTGCGATGCGTAATGCGGAGATCTTGTACGCACCGGGCGCGGAATTACCGGCCGCAGCGGAAGTGACGGGCGCTCCGGGTTGGTCTGGTTGGACGTTCAGCATGAGGGAGAGAACACCGTCAAGGGGATGAAGGAGGGCGTCTAGTTCTTCCGCAACCCCGTCTGCGGCTACTTCAATGTCAGTCACCGCTGTTGGAATTACTCCGCTAGTTCCCTGCAGCGCCGGAACGAGGATGCCCTGGACAACGGTTCCTGTTTCGTTGTTCAAGGCAGCGTAGATCGGTGCGAGCAGTGCGTTCAGGCCGGGCAGGCCTCCACCGAGAACCTCAGTAGCGATGGCGGGCTGGGGAACCGTGCCGGCCAGGAAAGCCCCCAGCGTGGTCGCGTAGCTGACGGTCAGCCTGGCAACATCGACGGTGCCGACCAGAGGTACGTCTGCCTGGAGAACCACCTCTGTCTGCATGGTGAAAGTAGCTGC
>DATFAE010000216.1:0-3745 GCA_035254945.1 Arthrobacter sp.
GGATTGTTTGACGCCGCCGAAGGGTGCTGCGGCGTTGGAGATGATGCCGGCGTTGAAGCCGACCATGCCGAATTCGATCTGTTCGGCTACGCGCAGGAGCTTGTTGAAGTCTTGGCTGTAGAGGTAGGACGCGAGGCCGTATTCGCTGTTGTTGGCGAGCCGGATGGCGTCTTGTTCGGTTTTGAAGGTGGTGACGGGGGCGACGGGTCCGAAGATTTCCTGGCGGAGGATTTCGGCGTTGTTGGGGACGTTGGCGAGGACGGTGGGCGGGTAGAAGTAGCCGGGCCCGGCCACAGGGGCGCCGCCGGTGACGGCAACTGCGCCGGCGTCGACGGCGGCACTCACCAGGGCGTGCACGTCGTCCCGGGCGCCGGCATCGATCAGCGGGCCGACCTGGGTGGCGGGGTCGGTGCCCCGGCCAGTGGCCAGGGCACCCATCGCGGCGGCGAACTTGGCCGTGAACTCCTGAGCCACGGATTCCTGGACGAGGAAGCGGTTGGCGGCCGTGCAGGCTTCACCCATGTTCCGCATCTTCGCGGCCATGGCACCTTCGACGGCGGCGTCGAGGTCGGCGTCTTCGAAGACGATGAAGGGTGCGTTGCCGCCAAGCTCCATCGAGGTGCGCAGGACGTTCTGCGCGGCGTCAGCCATCAGGCGTTTGCCGACCGGGGTGGAACCGGTGAAGGAGACCTTCCGCAAACGGGAATCCTGCAGCAGGGGCCCGGAGATCCCGGAGGCGGACGAGGAGGAGACGACGTTCAGGACGCCGGCGGGCAGGCCGGCGTCGAGCATGGTCTGCGCAAAGTACTGGGCTGTGAGCGGGGTGAGTTTGGCGGGTTTGAGGACCATGGTGCAGCCGGCCGCGACGGCGGGGGCGACCCTGCGGGTGGCCATGGCGAGCGGGAAGTTCCAGGGTGTGATGAGCAGGCAAGGGCCGACGGGTTTGTGCTGGACGAGGATCTTGTTTTTGCCCTCGGGGGTGGTGAGGTAGCGGCCGTAGTCCCGGACGGTTTCCTCGGAGAACCAGCGCAGGAACTCCGCGCCGTAGGTGACCTCGCCGCGGGCCTCGGCCAGAGGTTTGCCCATTTCCAGGGTCATCAGCAGCGCGAAGTCCTCGGCCCGTTCGGTCACGAGGTCGAAGGCCGGGCGCAGGATCTCGGCACGCACCCGTGGTGCGGTCTGCGCCCAGGACGCCTGAACCTTGTCCGCAGCATCAAGCGCGGCAACGGCGTCCTCGCTGGTGGCTGAGGCGAGGGTGGCGAGCACCAACCCGGTAGCGGGATCGTGCACGTCAAACGTGCCGCCGTCGGACGCGTCCACCCACTCACCGTTGATCAACAGACCGGTAGGGACGGAGGCGAGGAGTGAAGCCTCCCGCTCCGGCAAAATGGCAGGGGAGATCGCAGAATGTGTCATCAAAGAAGTCCTTAGGAAGTGGGTCAGTAGCTGGCGGGGGAGCCGCCGTCGGCCGGCTTGATGAACTCGGCGGCGAGGGCTTCGGAGCCGCGGGCGAGGAGGGCGACGTCGGCGCCCACGAGGACAAACGCGGCCCCGAATGCCATGTAGTGGCGGGCAGTGGCGGGATTGAAGGCGTTGACGCCGGCAGGCTTCCCGGCGGCCTTGGCGGCGGCGAGGCAGTGTTCGACGGCGGCACGGACGTCGGGGTGTTCCTGCTGTCCCAGCACACCCATGGACGCGGCGAGGTCCGACGGGCCCAGGAAGATGGCATCCACCCCCGCCACGGCCAGGATCGACTCCACGGCCTCGACGGCCGCGGCGGATTCGATCTGGACCGTCACGCTGACGGTCTCGGACGCCCGGGCGAGGTAGTCCGGGATCCGGTTCCAGCGGGCCGCCCGGGCCAGCGCGGAGCCCACGCCCCGGACGCCGTGCGGCGGGTAGCGGGTGGCCGCCACCGCTGCCTTGGCGTCGGCAACCGAGTTGACCATGGGGATCAGCAGGTTCTGTACGCCCAGGTCCAGGTACTGCTTGATCAGCACGGTGTCGTTGACCGGCGGGCGGACCATCACCTGGACCGGGTAGCCGTGGATGGCCTGGAGTTGGGCGAGGATGGATTCGAGGCCGTTGGGGCTGTGTTCGGCGTCGATGAGGAGCCAGTCCAGGCCGGCCCCGGCGCAGAGTTCGGCGATGAGCGGGCTGCCGGAGCAGACCCACATTCCGGCCAGCGGGCGGCCTTCTTTACCGTTGTGATTGCGGAGGGCATCGCGGAAGGTGGCGTCCGGTTCTACTCGAAGCGGCATGTGATGCTCCCCAGGGGTCCGTAGTCGGCGTGGACTGTATCGCCTTTGTACACCCACAGCGGGCGGGTGAAGGACCCGGCGAGGATGATGTCGCCGGCCTTCATGCCGTCCCCGTGGGCTGCGATCTTGTTGGCCAGCCAGTGCACCCCGTTGGCGGGGTGGTCAAGGACGCCGGCGGCCACCCCGGTCTCCTCCACTGTCTGGTTCTTGTACAGGATGGCGGAGACCCAGCGGAGGTCCACGGCGTCCGGTTTGACCGGGTTGCCGCCGATCACCATGGCGCCCATCGCGGCGTTGTCCGCGATGGTGTCCACGATGGTCCGGCCCTCCATTTCGATCCGCGAGTCCAGGATCTCCAGGGCCGGAACCACATAGTCGGTGGCGTTCAGGACGTCGAAGATGGTGCAGCCCGGGCCCTTGAGCGCTTCCTTCAGGACAAACGCGAGCTCCACCTCCACCCGCGGATGGGTGTACTTGTCCCACTGCACCGAGCAGCCCGTTTCGAGGACCATGTCATCAAAAATCGCGCCGTAGTCCGGTTCGGTGATGCCGGTGGCGGCCTGCATCGCCTTGGACGTGAGGCCGATCTTCCGGCCCACCAGGGTCCGCCCGGCCTCCTCGTTCCGCCGCCGCCACAGCTGCTGCACGGCATAGGAGTCCTCCACCGTCATCTCCGGGTAACGGGACGTCAGCCGGGGCACCGGAGTCCGGGAACGCCCGGCCTCCAGCAGCTCGTCGGCAATGGCCTCGATCGTCTTCACGTCCAGCATGCGTTAGACCTGCGCCCCGAGCTTGAAGCCCGTCCGGTCGCCTTCGGGGGAACCGTCCTTGCGGGTGTAGGAGAATCCGTCGGCGCCCACGGTCACGGCCATTTCGCTCTTTTCCTCGCGGACGACGACGGGCTGCGGGTTGCCGTCCAGGTCCAGGACCAGGGAGGCCTCGGTGTACCAGGACGGGACCACAGGGTTGCCCCACCAGTCGCGGCGCTGGTTATCGTGGACGTCCCAGGTGATGACGGGGTTGTCGGGGTCGCCGGTGTAGTAGTCCTGGGTGTAGATCTCGATGCGGTGGCCGTCCGGGTCCAGGATGTAGAGGTAGAAGGCGTTGGAGACGCCGTGCCGGCCGGGCCCGCGTTCGATCCGGTCGCTGATGCGCAGGGCGCCCATTTTGTCGCAGATCTGGATGATGTTGTGCTTCTCGTGGGTGGCGAACGCGACGTGGTGCATGCGCGGGCCGTTGCCGCCGGTCAGGGCGGTGTCGTGGACGGTCTGCTTGCGGTGCATCCACGCGGCGTACGTGACGCCGTCGGAATCCTGGATGTCCTCGGAGACGCGGAAGCCGAGGTCCTCGAGGTACTTGCGGCCGCGGGGGACGTCCGGGGTGACCTGGTTGAAGTGGTCCAGCCGGACCAGTTCACCGGCGGAGTAGAGGTCGTAGCGCTGGGTGAGGCGCTCCACGTGCTCCACGTCGTAGAAGAACTCGTA
>DATFAE010000217.1:0-40554 GCA_035254945.1 Arthrobacter sp.
GAGGCGGACGGCCGCAGGCTCCTGCTGGTGGGCGGACACGGGCATCACGTGGGGCGTACGGTCTCGGAAAAGGCCCATCTGGACGGGCTGCTGGGCTGGGCCGGCACGCATTTCCCCGGCGCCACAGCCACCCACACCTGGTCTGCCCAGGACTACCAGGCCACGAACCTCATGCCCTTCTTCGGCAGCCTGCCGCGCGGGCGTGGCCGCATCCATTTCGGCACGGGCTACAACAAGTGGGGCATGACCAACGCCGTGGCCGCAGCCCTAGGCATTTCCACCGACATCCTGGGCGGCCAGCTCCCCTGGGCGGACACCATCCATCACCGGGTCACCTCGCCGTCCGGTGCGCTCTCCGCCGTCAGGCTCAACGCCAAGGTGGCGGCGAAACTGGCCACCGGCTGGGGCAAGGTGGCGGCTGAGGAACGGAAAGCCCCACGGCCTTCTGGCGCCGCACCGGACGACGGCGAGGGGAAGGTTTACCGCGAGGGTGCCCGGCCGGTGGCGGTCTCCACCGTCGACGGAACCACGTGCAGGCTCTCCGCGGTCTGCACGCACCTGGGCGGAATCGTCCACTGGAACGACAGCGAACTGACCTGGGACTGCCCGCTCCACGGCTCCCGGTTCAGCAGCGAAGGACAGCTCCTCGAAGGCCCCGCCACGAAGGACCTTCCCCGGGCAGACAAGGCTTGATCCCGCAGGAGGGAAGGGCCGGCGATCCTGTCGGTGGGGTAGGGCATGATGGAGGCATGCAGGAGAAGCAGCCGCCGGCAGCCGGTCCGGACGCCCCTCCCGGCACCCCCATGGGCCGGTTCAGCCGCCCCACGCGGGACTGGTTCCTGGGCGCCTTTTCGGAGCCCACGCCTGCCCAGAACGGCGCCTGGGACGCCATTTCTTCAGGTTCGCACGCGCTGGTGGTGGCGCCCACAGGTTCCGGCAAGACCCTCGCCGCATTCCTCTGGGCGCTGGACCGCCTGCTGGCCTCGGCGCCGGAACCGCCGCCGGAACTGCCTGGGCTGGACGCCCCCGCCGTCAAAGGCCGGCGCCCGCGGGCCCCCAAACGCAAGACCCGCGTCCTGTACATCTCGCCGCTGAAGGCCCTCGGCGTCGACGTCGAACGGAACCTCCGCTCGCCCCTGATCGGGATCACGCAGACAGCCAAGCGGCTGGGACTGCGTGCCCCGCTGATCACAGTAGGGGTCAGGTCCGGGGACACCACGACGGCGGACCGGCGCGCGCTGCTCAGCAACCCGCCGGACATCCTCATCACCACGCCGGAATCGCTGTTCCTGATGCTGACTTCCAGGGCCCGCGAAACCCTGACGGAGGTGGACACCATCATCGTTGACGAGGTCCATGCCGTAGCCGGTACCAAGCGGGGCGCACACCTGGCTGTTTCCCTGGAACGGCTCGATGCCCTGCTGCCGAAGCCCGCCCAGCGGATCGGCCTCTCGGCCACGGTTGAGCCGCGCGAGGTGGTGGCCCAGTTCCTGGCCGGGTCCGCGCCGGTAGAGATCGTGGCGCCGCCGTCGCGCAAGAACTGGGACCTCACGGTGTCCGTTCCGGTGGAGGACATGTCCGATCTCCAGGGTGCGGCCGGAGCCTTCGATTCCGGCCCGGCGTCCGGGCTGCAGCCGCAGGCCTCCATCTGGCCCCACGTGGAGGAAAAGATCGTTGACCTGGTGCTCGCCAACCAGTCCACCATCGTCTTCGCCAACTCCCGCCGCCTCGCCGAGCGGCTCACCGCGAGACTGAATGAAATCTATGCCGAGCGGCAGCTTGTGGCCGTCGGCGGCGGCTGGGACGAGTTTGAGCCGGGGGCTGCGGCTGACGGGCCCGCGGGTGTCCCGGCGTCGGGTGTTCCGGCATCCACGGCGACCCCCGCCCACATGATGGCGCAGGCCGGCAGCACCGCCGGCGCCGATCCGGTGCTGGCGCGGGCCCACCACGGCTCTGTCTCCAAGGACCAGCGCGCCCTCATCGAGGATGACCTCAAGTCCGGCCGGCTGCGGTGCGTTGTCGCCACCTCGTCACTGGAACTCGGCATCGACATGGGCGCCGTGGACCTGGTGGTGCAGGTGGAGTCCCCGCCGTCCGTGGCCAGCGGGCTGCAAAGGGTGGGCCGTGCCGGCCACCAGGTGGGCGAAATCTCGCAGGGTGTGCTTTTTCCCAAGCACCGGGCAGACCTGGTCCACACTGCCATCACGGTGGAACGGATGCTGGAGGGAAAGATCGAGCGGCTCTTTGTCCCTGCGAATCCGCTGGACATCCTGGCCCAGCAGACGGTCGCGGCAACCGCCCTGGGCAGCATCGACGTCGAGGAATGGTTCGCCACGGTCCGGCGCTCTGCACCTTTTGCGTCCCTCCCGCGGTCGGCCTTTGAAGCCACCCTGGACCTCCTGGCGGGCCGCTACCCTTCCGACGAATTCGCCGAACTCCGGCCACGGATCATCTGGGACCGGAACGCCGGCACCATCGAAGGCAGGCCCGGAGCCCAGCGGCTGGCCGTGACCTCGGGCGGCACCATCCCGGACCGAGGCCTGTTCGGCGTCTACATCATCGGCACGGAGGTTGAAGGATCGGCCTCACCAGGCGGTGACGGCAAGACGTCCACGCCCTCGCCGGCCAAGGGCGGCCGGCGCGTGGGCGAGCTCGACGAGGAGATGGTGTACGAGTCCCGGGTGGGCGACATCTTTGCCCTCGGCGCCACAAGCTGGAAAATCGAGGACATCACCCATGATCGTGTCCTGGTGTCGCCGGCCTTCGGCCAGCCGGGCAAGCTGCCATTCTGGAAGGGTGATTCGCTGGGACGGCCCGTTGACCTGGGCCGCGCGCTGGGCGCCTTCGTGCGTGAACTGTCCGCGTCCGACGCCGGACCTGCCACCGAACGCTGCAAGGCCAGCGGCCTGGATGAATTCGCCGCGAACAACCTGATCCAGTACCTGGGCGAGCAGAAGCTCGCCACCGAGGTGGTCCCCAACGACACCACGCTGGTGGTGGAGCGGTTCCATGACGAGCTGGGCGACTGGCGCGTGATCCTGCACAGCCCCTTTGGCATGCCGGTGCACGCCCCATGGGCCCTCGCCGTCGGGCAGCGCCTGCACCAGCGGTACGGCCTGGACGGGTCCGCGATGGCCGCAGACGACGGCATTGTGCTCCGTGTCCCGATGATGGAGGACGAGCCGCCGGGGGCAGAGCTTTTCCTTTTTGACCCCGAAGAGCTGGAGCAGATTGTTACCGCAGAGGTGGGCGGCAGCGCGCTTTTTGCCTCCCGGTTCCGCGAGTGCGCCGCCCGCGCCCTGCTGCTCCCCCGCCAGACGCCCGGCAAGCGGCAGCCGCTGTGGCAGCAGCGCCAGCGGTCAGCCCAGCTCCTGGACGTGGCGCGGAAGTACCCCACGTTTCCTATCGTCCTGGAAACTGTCCGCGAGTGCCTTCAGGACGTCTACGACCTTCCGGCACTGAAGGACATTGCCGCGTCCGTGGAACGCCGTGAGCTGCGGATTGTGCAGACCACCACCCAGCAGCCCTCACCCTTCGCCAAGTCCCTATTGTTCGGATACGTGGCGCAGTTCCTGTATGAGGGCGACTCCCCGCTGGCCGAACGCCGGGCCGCCGCCCTGGCTTTGGACTCAACGCTCCTGAACGAGCTGCTGGGCCGGGTGGAACTGCGTGAACTGCTCGATGCGAAAGTCATCGAGGCCACGGAGCTTGAGCTGCAGCGACTCGCCCCGGACCGCCGTGCCCGCGGGATGGAAGGCGTTGCCGATCTCCTGCGCCTCCTGGGTCCGTTGGCCACCGACGAGGTCGCGGCGCGGCTTGAACCCCCTGCGGTGGTTGAGGCTGATGCGGAAGCTAAGCCGCCCGACCTTCCGCGTGCCGACTCCGCACTGGCCGCTTCCCACCTGGCGGCGCTGCAGCGGGCCAACCGTGCCATCAAAGTCAACCTCGGCGGAACGGAGCGTTTTGCCGCCGTCGAGGACGCGGCCCGACTCCGCGATGCGATCGGTGTTCCGCTGCCAATGGGCGTCCCGCTGGCCTTCATTGAGCCGGTGGCGGACCCGCTCGGCGATCTGGTGTCCCGGTTTGCCCGCACCCACGGACCGTTCACGGCCTCTGAGGCGGCGGCGCGGCTGGGCCTTGGCGTCGCGGTTGTCAGCACGGCGCTGAAACGGCTCGCCGCGGACGGCCGCGTGGTGGAAGGCGAGTTCCGGCCGCACGCCACGCCTGCCACGCACATCCCGCCCCTCGAAGGGCCACCAGACGAAGCCACGCCGGGCTTCCTGGAATCACAGGCTGCACTATCTGACCGGGCACTCCCGGCAGAATCCACGCAGGTGCACGTCTCCCCGCCCAGCAGCGAATGGTGCGATGCCGAAGTGCTCAGGAAGCTGCGCCGCCGCTCCCTGGCAGCGCTGCGTGCCGAGGTGGAGCCGGTGGACGCCGCCGCCTACGGCCGGTTCCTCCCCGCGTGGCAGCACGTCAGGACGCCGGGCACCGGCCGGGGTCAGCCTTCGCTGCGGGGACTGGACGGCATCATCACCGCCATCGACCAGCTCTCGGGAGTTCCCGTTCCGGCTTCGGCCTGGGAGCCGCTGGTGCTGTCCAGCAGGGTCTCCAATTACCAGCCTGCCATGCTGGACGAACTGATGGCTGCCGGGGAAGTCCTCTGGTCCGGCGCCGGCGGTCTTCCCGGAAACGACGGCTGGGTGAGCCTGCACCTCGCCGACTCCGCCGAGCTGACGCTGAATCCCGCCGTCGAATACGAGCCCGGCGACGCCCAGCAGCGGCTGCTGGACCATCTCCGGACCAACGGCGGAGGCTATTTCTTCCGCCAGCTGACGGAGGTCGCCGGGGGCATGGATTCGGTGCTCAGCGACCAGGACGTCGTGTCGGCACTGTGGGACCTCGCGTGGGCCGGACGGATCACCGGCGACACGTTCGCGCCCGTGCGGGCCCTCATCGCCGGCGGCCACACCGCCCACCGCCAGGTCTCGAAGGCGCCACGGTTGCGGGCCCCAAGGATGAGCCGGCTGGGCCGCTCCCACGGCACAGGCCTCCTGGGCTCGCCCGGCCTGGGCGGAGGCCGGTACGGCTCGGCGTCCGGAGCAGCCGCCACTCCGCCGATGGCCGCCGGCCGGTGGTCCGCCCTGCCCTCGCCCGAGCTGGACCCCACCATCCATGCCCGCGCCACGGCCGAGCTCCTGCTGGACAGGTACGGCGTTGTCACCCGGGGCTCGGTCATGGCCGAACAGATCCTGGGCGGTTTCGGCCTGATGTACAAGGTGCTGGCCCGGCTGGAGGAGGCCGGCCGCTGCCGCCGCGGATACTTCATCGAGCATCTGGGGGCTGCCCAGTTCGCGGTCCCGGCCACCGTGGACCGGCTGCGCTCCTATTCCGAGGACACCCAGCTGGCGAAGCCCGAACCCGTGGCATTGGCGCTTGCCGCCACCGATCCCGCAAACCCTTACGGGGCGGCGTTGCCCTGGCCCGCCCTCAATGAGGACGCCGGAACCGGCCACCGGCCCGGACGGAAGGCGGGTGCGCTGGTGGTGCTGGTGGATGGTGCCCTGGTCCTGTACGTGGAGCGCGGCGGAAAAACCCTGCTGGCTTTCAGCGGCGACGAATCGGTGCTTTCCGCCGCAGGCTCGGCGCTGGTGGGTGTGGTCACCCGCGGCGCCGTGGACAAACTCATCATGGAGAAGGTCAACGGCCACGGCATCCTGGATACCCCGGTGGCGGCAGCACTGGCCGCGGCCGGGGCTTACTCGACGCCGAAGGGATTGAGGATCCGTGCCTGAGGGTGACTCTGTCTGGCGGGCGGCCCACCAGCTGCACCAGGCCCTGGCCGGGCAGACTCTCACCGCAACGGACTTCCGAGTGCCCCGCTTCGCCACCCTGAACCTGGCCGGCTGGACGGTTGAGGAGGTGGTCCCCCGCGGAAAACACCTCCTGATGCGCGTTGTGGGACCGGACCAGCGGAAACTCACCATCCATTCGCACCTGAAAATGGAAGGCACCTGGCAGGTCTATCCGCCCGGCGGACGCTGGCGGAAGCCGGGATTCACCGCCCGATGCGTCCTCCGCACGGCAGCGGCCGACGCCGTCGGATTCTCCCTGGGCATCGTGGAAGTGGTCCGCACCGAGGATGAGGGCACCATTGTTGGGCACCTGGGTCCGGACCTGCTGGGTCCGGACTGGGACCTGGCCGAAGCGGAGCAGCGGATCCGCTCAGCGCCCGACGTCCCCATCGGCGTCGCTCTGCTGGACCAGCGCAACCTGGCGGGCATCGGCAACATCTACCGCTGTGAGGCGTGCTTCCTGTCCGGCGTTCACCCGGCGTCTCCGGTGTCGGCTGTGGCCGATCTCAAAACCCTGATGACGGACGCCAAGCAGCTGCTTGAGGCCAACCTGGGCCCCGGACGGCGGGTCACCATCCTCAATCCGCGGGGCATGCCCGTCGGGCGGATGGCTGGCCGGCCCGGCTACTGGGTTTACGGGCGCGAACACCGGCCGTGCCTGAAATGCGGGACTCCTGTCCGGCGCGGTGTGCTGGGCAAACCCAACGGTGAGGAAGAGCGCGACATCTATTTCTGCCCCCAGTGCCAGCCCGTGCCGTCCTCGCCGGTGTCCTAGGCGTTCCGGGCCAGTGGTTCCGAGCCGGCGGGCTCAACGGCGATCGGCTCCCCGGCCTCAAGCCCGGCGACTGCGGGCGCCGCTGGAAGCACCGCCGGCACCATAAACCTCGGCAGCAACAGCTGGACCAAAGGCCCGATGGCGAGGGCGTACACCACAGTGCCGGCCCCCACGGACCCGCCCAGCAACCAGCCCACTCCCAGCACCACCACTTCGATCAGCGTGCGGGAGACCCGCACGGACCAGCCGGTGCGCCGCGCCAGCCCAGTCATCAGCCCGTCCCTGGCACCCGGACCAAACCGAGCACCGATGTAGCAGGCGGACGCGATGCCGTTGAGCATTACGGCGCCTGCAAGCAGGCCGATCTGGCCGCCCAGATGTGAGAACGGTGGGATCAAAGCCAGTCCCACGTCAGCGAAGACGCCCACCAGCACGGCGTTGCAGAGCGTGCCGAACCCCGGCCACTGCCTCAGCGGAATCCACAGGAGCAGCACCAGGAAACTGACAATAATGACCACCACTCCGATACTCAGCCCGGTCCTGCCGGCCACACCCTGGTGGAACACGTCCCAGGGGTCCAGGCCCAGGCCGGCGCGAATAAACATGGCCAGGGAGATGCCGTACATGGCGAGGCCGATAAAGAGCTGGAGGAGTCTGCGGGTCAACATAACGTCAACTCTGGCAGGTAACTGGCATTGAAATACATAGCCAGTTTGAGATACTGGCCTCATGTCTTCCTCGCTTAGCCCGTCCGCGCTGGCCCGCCTCCTGGGCGAGTGGAACCTCGGCGCCGCACCCGCCTACCGTGAGCTGGCCGACGTCGTACGCCTCCTGGTACTGGACGGACGCGTGGCATTGGACACGGCACTGCCCAGCGAGCGCGGGTTAGCGGAGGCGCTGGGCGTCAGCCGGACCACTGTGACCGCCGCGTATGCCCACCTCCGCGAGCAGGGTTTCCTGAGCAGCGGGCAGGGCAGCCGCGGCCGGACCCGGATTCCACGACTGACACCGCTGGGCACCACGGTACTCGCCAGCCCTGGCCCTGCAGCCGCGGGAGGCACGGCGCGGACCTCCGGAACGGCGGCCGGCGGGCTGGGGGCGCCGGGGCTCGCTGCTCCCGGACTCGCGGCACCGGCGGGGCTGATCGACCTCGCCTACGCTTCGCTTCCCGCCAGCGGCGAGGTGGTGCACCGCGCCTTCGCGGCAGCCCTGACTGAGCTTCCCGCGCTGCTGCCGGGATTCGGGTACGACGCCATGGGCCTGCTCCCCCTGCGCGAGGCGGTGGCCGCCCGCTACACAGCCGCCGGCGCGCCGACCACTGCCGAACAGATCCTCGTGACGTCAGGCGCGCAGCACGCCCTGAACATCATCATCCGCGCACTGGCGGGCCGGCAGGACAGGGTACTGGTGGAGCACCCCAGCTATCCGAACGCCCTGGATGCCATCCGCGCGGCCGGCTGCCGGGCCCTTCCGGTGGCCTTCACCACGGCCCACGGCGCCGCCGGGGTCCCGGACGGCGGCGGTCCGCCCGCCCTGGTGTGGGACATGCACGCGCTGCAATCCACCATGATGCAGCAGCGTCCAAGGATCGCGTACGTGGTGCCGGACTTCCACAACCCGACGGGGCAGCTGATGCCCGATCTCCAGCGCCGCCAGATGGTCCGGGCAGCCGCCGCCGCGGGCACGGTGCTGGTAGTGGATGAGACCCTCCGGGAGCTGAACCTCGACGGCGCCGAGACCACTCCCGTGGCAGCCTTCAGCCCGGCCGTGGTCACCATCGGTTCGCTCAGCAAGTCCCATTGGGGCGGCCTCCGCACTGGCTGGATCCGCGCCTCCGAGGCCTTGATCCAGCGGTTTGCCGCGGCACGGACATCCCTGGATCTGGGCGGGCCGGTCATGGAACAACTGGCGGCGGCCCACCTGGTCCGCGCCCTCGACGAGCCACTCCCCTCACGGCTTACCGCGCTCCGGGACAACCGCGCAGCACTCCTGGAACTCCTGGCCGGCCACCTCCCGGAATGGCAAACGGGACGCCCCGCCGGCGGCCTGTCCGTCTGGTGCAGGCTGCCCGCACCGGTCAGTACGGCGCTGACGGTGATTGCCCCCGACTTTGGCATCCGGCTGGCCGCGGGCCCGCGGTTCGGCATCGGCGGCGCCTTCGAACGCTACCTCCGGGTACCGTTCACCCTGCCGCCGGAGCGGCTGGAGACCGCGGTCCTGGCCTTGCGCTCAGCCCAGGAAAGGCTCGACGCCGCTCCGCAGCTCCGCCGGACCCTCAAGAACGCTCCGGCTGTGGCGATCGCCTAAGACCCCTCCCCACCAACGCCCGTTCGGGACTTGGGCCCTTCGCGCTCCGCCGCTGTTTGCCTTTCAGGTGCCGTTTTGGGACTTGCGCCTTCCCGGCTTCAACGCTTTTCAGGATCATCGGCACCCTTTTGTGCTCCTGACGCCCCCGCCCCCGACGGCCGCGCAGACAATCCCGGCACGCAAATTACCTGACGCGAGTGGTATTCCCACCGCGCCAGGTAATTGGCGGGTCGATCTGTATTTTGCGCGTCGAGAACCGTGTGCCCGCTGAGGGCTGCCCTACGCGTAGACCTTGCCGAAGAAGCCGCTCCACGCCTTGGCGGTGGCCTCCGAGTCACCGCTGCCGCCGAAGTCGTGCACTGTCATGCCCACCGGTGCGCCGAAGGCATTGCGGCCGAAGAACCGGTACATCGCGTCCGAGGTCCGCAGGCCCAGGAAGTGCTCGTTGGCGAAGTCCACTTCGCCGGCAAGCCGCCCCACGCCGTCGAGCTCCAGGTCCACAGCGGAGCCCGGCGCGGCAGTGTCCACGCCCAGAGCCTTCTTCAGGCGCTCAAAACCGTCCGGGGTCTGCGACGCTGCCGGGGCCTGGATGTCCGTGAACACCACTGGCTTGCCGTCGAAGTACTGCAGGTACTGGCCCAGCGTGTGGAGGTAGAACTCGGTGTGCTTGCTGGCGCCGTCATACTGCTCGTCCCAGTTGTCGGCGAAGATCCCGCTGTGGACGTAGTGAAGCCGGGCCCGGCCGCCGTCGAGCGGTTCCAGGACGTGCTCCAGCTGGTTGAACCAGCCGTCCGGGCCGTCCATCCTGGAGACGAGGCGACTGGGGTACTCCTGGACGGTCTTGACATCCGGCCACTGGTCCGTGGGGAACATCCACGCGGGAGTTCCCCTGGTCACGGCTTCCCAGACCCGCTCGGGGGTGCCCGGCAGTTCGGTGTCGTAGACGATCTCGAATTCACGCTTTTCAGTCATTGTCCTGCTCCTTCGCTGAAAGGGGTTTGATGGGGGTCTTGAGAACGGGGTGGAGGGCGACGACGAGCCGGTGCTTCCGACCGCCGGCTGCCGGGGTGCCGCCTGGGACTGAGCCCGCGCCGCCGTCGTGATACTTGTCCACCAGGCGGGTCACCGCGACGCCAAGCTCCTCGGCAAATGCTGCGCGGTCCGCTGCCGTGCGGAAGGTGATCTCGCCGTCGATCGCGAACGTAGCCAGCTTCTGCCGGGCCGCAGCGGCGCCGGCGATCAGCTTGCCCACCTCCTGGACCATCCGGCCCGCGAGCGCCAGCAGCCAAAAGGCCGAGAAACGGTCCGAGAACCGGTGCGGGTCCGGCGCAACTGACGCGAGGGCCACCGGGGAAATCAGGTACGAGGCCGCCGTCGCCTGGAGGATGCGCTCGGTGACGTTGCCCTTGCGCCGCTCTTCCACCAGCTCCACCAGCCCATGCCGCTCGAGGGCCTTGAGGTGGTAGTTGATCTTCTGCCGCGGCAGGCCCACTTTCGCTGCGAGCTGCGTGGCCGACCCCGGTTCGGAAAGCGCCTGGAGGATGCGCGTCCGGATCGGGTCCAGCGACGCCTCCGCGGCGGCCGGGTCTTCGATCACTTCGATGTCCAACATGCTTAAAGTATGGCCACCGACAACTTTTATTGTCAAGAACTTTTTTCCCGTCGGCGGCACAACGGGTTGGCGCCGGCGCCAAAGTAGAATGGACCGGTGATGCAATCCCCCCTCCCCGTGCGCGACGGCGTTAACGCCACGCGCCTGCGCCTCCCGGATGAGGGACCCTGGGACACCGCGATGGACTACATGATGCACCGCTGGGGCCACATTGATCCGCAGGGCATCGAGGACCGGTTCGACGCCGGCGAGATCGTGGGCGAAGGCGGCATCCCGCTGGACCGGGCCACCAGGCTGGAGGACCACACCTTCATCTGGTACTACCGCACCCTGCCGCCGGAGACCCGCATCCCGGTGGAGCTGAGCATCCTGCACCAGAACGAACACCTCCTGGTAGTGGACAAGCCGCATTTCCTGCCCACCACGCCCGGCGGCACCTACATCCAGGAATCGGCCTTGGTCAGGCTGCGGAACCAGCTGGATTTGCCCGACCTGATCCCCATGCACCGCCTGGACCGGATGACCGCCGGCGTCCTGCTCCTCTCCACCAATCCCGAAACCCGCGGCAAGTACCAGGTGCTCTTCGAGAAGCGCCAGGTGCAGAAGGAGTACGAGTGTGTCTCCGCCGCCGAGCCTGCCCCCGGCTATCCCGCCGTCGATTTCCCGGTGGTGGTCCGGAACCGGATGACCAAGTCCCGCAGCTACCTGCTGGCCGAAGTAATCGACGGCCAGCCCAACACGGAGACCCGGATCGAACGGCTGGAAACGTTCGACGGCGGCACTCCCGCGGGTGCCGCCGTCGCCCCAGCCCCCGGCACCCACTCAGCCCGCCTCGCGCGGTACCGACTGGAGCCCCACTCCGGAAAAACGCACCAGCTCCGGGTGCACATGGCGTCGCTGGGACTGGGCATCGTGAACGACGCGTTTTATCCGGACCTGCTGGACAAGGCCCCTGACGACTACACCAAGCCGCTGCAGCTCCTGGCGCGCGGCATCAGGTTCGTGGACCCGATCTCGGGCCGGCCCGTGGAGTACCGCAGCAGGCTGGAGCTCAGCGAGGCTGCCCGAACACGGCTTTGAAAACCTCTTCCATCCCGGGGCTGAACAGCACGAACTCGACCAACTCGAGCGCACTGGCCGGATGTGAGGCACCAAACCCGCTGACGGCGTCGAACGCTGCTTCGGCGACGTGGTGCCCCTGCCAGCCGTAGACCCCGCCGCCCACGGCCGGGAAGGCAACCGAACCGGCCCCCACGGAATCCGCTACCCGCAGGCTTTCGCTGAAACAGGACACCAGCAGCGCCCGGTTGGTCTGCCCGGCGCGATGGTTCGGCCCCACGGTGTGGATGACCCACCGGGCCGGGAGCCGGAAACCCGGGGTTGCGACGGCGGCACCCACAGCCAGCCCGTGCGGCAGGTCCGTGTTGCGCAGTGCCCGGCAGGCGGCCACCAGTTCGGGTCCGGCGGCCCGGTGGATGGCGCCATCCACTCCACCGCCGCCCAGCAGCGTGGAATTTGCCGCGTTCACGATCGCGTCCACGGGGCGGGCAGTGATGTCGCCCTGGAGTACCTGGATGCGCATGCGGCCAGTGTCCCACCGGAAACCTCTGGATGACAGGCCGGAGCAGGAATATCCTGTGTGCAGGGTTCGCGCAAAGGTGAGGAGAACCCATGGAAACGCTCATCGGGATCCCCGGAGACGGGACGGCCGCCAAGTTCGCGTACGCCGCGGCGGGCCTGGGCGTTGTGGGCGTGGCAACCCTTGGCGCCATGTACGCCATCGAGGTGCCCAAGAACGGCCCCTTCGTCTTTGGCACCATCAATGACGCCACCGGAGGCGTCTTCAACCTTGTGATCATTCCCGTCGTGGTCCAGGTCCACCGTCGCCTCCGCCGAACGACGGGCTCCGATGCGGGCATTTGGCTCGTCGTGGCGGCCAGCGCCGCGGGTTCTGCCAGTTCCTTCCTCCTGGTTTTCAAGAAGCTGGATTTCACCACATCCACGGGCATCAGCGTCGGGGCGATGGCGGTCCAGGCAGCTTGGTTCCTGCTCGCCAACCGTGCGCTGCTCAAGGCGGGCGGCTACCCGCGGGACCTCGGGAAGCTGGGACAGTTCATCGGCGGGGCCCTGGTGGCTGCCCTCCCTATTGCTGGAGCAGCCGTCGTCGGGCGGGCACCGAAATGGTTCCGCTGGGGCATCGGGGGTGCGGGAATAGCAGTGGGAGCCGCAGCCTGGGTGGCCTGGCCGTACTGGTACTTCCTGGCGGCCCAGCACCTCAGCCACAGCCAGTCGGACGCACCGGGACCGGTCCGCCGTCCGCGGCGCCGGAGCTTCGGCGCCGCGCGCTGAAACCCCGAGCACTGAAACCCCAAGCACTGACGCCGCGCATTGTGCTGACCGCCGGTCGCGGCCCTGGCCGATGCCGTCCCGCCGGCCGAAAGTGCGGTACTTTGTGGCCATGGACATTGGCAACGCGGACAGCTGGGGGGCGGCGATCTACTTCTGGATCATTCCCATAGTCCTCGGCGATGCCATTTTTCCGCCCATCCCGTCCGAGATGGTGGTGATCACGGGCGGAGCCCTCTCGGCTGACGGCCGTGCCAATGTCTTCCTGGTGGGAGCGCTGTCCGCACTGGCTTCGTGGGTCGGCGACATGGTGGTGTTCCAGCTCTTCAAGCGGCGCCTCAGCTATGTGCTGGACCGTTGGCGCTGGGGACGAAAATTCCACAGCGGAATCCACGCGGCCATTGCCAAGGCGGGCCGCTCCACCACCTACGGCGCCATCATCGGTGTCCGATTCATTCCGGGGGGCCGGCTGGCGACGTCGGCTGCCGCCGGCATTGCCGACGTCTCGGTCCGCGGCTTCAGCCTCTGCGCGGGCCTGGGCGCCATCCTCTGGGCCTGCTGGCTCGTTGGGCTCGGCTACTTCACGGGTTCCGCGACCAAGCTGCCGTTCTGGGCCAGCTCACTGATCGGCGTCGCCGTCGGGCTGGTGATCGGCGCGGTGGTGGGCATGATTGTTACCCGGAGGCGCGGCAGCCGTTCACCCGTGGACGAGCCCGCCCCCGGCGACTGAGGCCCCTCGCCCGAGTCAGACCGGCGCCCAGCGGCCGCGGTTGCGGCGGAGCACCGTCAGTGAGCCTGTCAGCGCAACGCGTTCGACGGCGTCGCGCATCATTGCTGCCGATTCCCGCGCCTGCTGGTTCTCACCCTGGTATTCGGTGGCCTCCACCAGGAAGCGCAGGTTCAGTTGCGGGACTCCGCCGGCGATTTCCAGCTGGTTGGACTCCACGTGGTGGCGGGTCTCCAGCGCCTCGACGGCGGCCGCCATGACTGCCTCGGGCGGGTTGCCGGGCAGCAGGGCGGTGATTTTCAGGCGCGTCTGGAACGAAGGCATGCCGTCAACCCTATCCCGGCAGCTTCCCGGTCCCCCAAGCCTTGAAACGCTCTCTCACTTTCTGCAGGAAAACCACAATCGCTCTCTCACAGGGTGAGAGAGCGATTGGGAAAAACCTGCAGGAAGTGAGAGAGCGTCCTGGTTAGCCGGTGTTGCGGAGGCCCGCGGCGACGCCGTTGACGGTGATCAGCATGGCCCGCTGGAGACGTTCGTCGATCTCGGCCCCACTGATGCTTTCGCCCTCGGCACCCTGGGCGGCCCTTACGCGGCGGAGCAGCTCCACCTGAAGGTAGCTGATGGGGTCCAGGTACTGGTCGCGGATCTCCAGGGAACGCTTGAGGGTGGGCTGGGCGTCGAGGAGCACGTTCTCGCCGGTCAGGTTCTGGATTTCCGAGACGGTGAGGTCGTATTCCTCGCGGATGGCGCGGAAGAGGTGGTGCAGTTCCTCAGGGACCAGGGTGGCCACGTAGTACCCGGCAATGTCCAGGTCCGTTTTGGCCAGCGTCATTTCCACGTTGGAGAGAACAGAACGGAAGAAGTGCCAGTTCTCCATCATCTCCACCAGCTGGGCGGAGTTTCCGGCCTCGCGGGCAGCCTTGAGGCCCGAGCCCACACCGAACCAGCCCGGCACGATCTGCCGGGACTGGGTCCAGCCGAACACCCACGGGATGGCACGCAGGCCGCCGAGGCCGGCGCCGGAGTCCGGGCGCTTGGAGGGGCGGGAGCCGATGTTCAGCGAGCCCAGCTGCTCCACCGGAGTGGAGGCCACGAAATATGCGGGCAGGTCCGGATCATCGATCAGCTTCCGGTACGTGCCAAAGGCGGCGTCGGAGATGGTCTCCATGACGTGGCCGTACCGCTCGCGCTGGTCATCGGACGTCCGCGGATCACGGTGCAGCGCCGAGCCCTGGAGCACTGCCGCGAGCGACAGCTCGAGGTTTTCGCGGGCCAGCTCCGGCAGCGAGTACTTGTCCGAGATGACCTCGCCCTGTTCGGTGAACTTGATTTCGCCCTCAAGGACACCGTTGGGCTGGGCCATGATGGCGTCGTAGGTCGGTCCGCCGCCGCGGCCCACGGACCCGCCGCGGCCGTGGAAAAGGCGCACCCGCACCCCGTGCTTGGCGGCGACGTCGCGGAGTTTCCGCTGCGTCTTGTGGATCTCCCACTGGCTGGTCATCACACCGGATTCCTTGTTGGAGTCCGAATACCCGAGCATGATTTCCTGGACGTCGCCACGGAGCCGCACCAGTTCGCGGTAGGACGGATCGGACAGCAGCTGGTCCACGATCTCCGCAGAGGCCCGGAGCTCCTCAACTGTTTCCAGCAGCGGCGCAAACCCGATCTTGGCGTGCGGGTTCTCCCCGAAGAGGTTCACCAAGCCGGCCTCGCGGGCCAGGACGGCGGCGGCCAGGACATCGTCCGCGCCGCGGGTCATGGAAATGATGTAGGTCTCGATGACGTCGGGGCCGTAGATGCGCAGGGCACGGCGGATCTCGCGGAAGACGTCGTACGTGCCGTCGGCCACGCCGTCGAGCTTGATCGGGTGCCCGGACAGCGGGCGGCGTGAGGCCAGCTCCGACCCCAGCACTTCGAAGCGCTCCTCCCGGCTCAGTTCCGCGTAGCGCAGGCCCGGGCCGCCAAGCCGGTCCATCAGCTGGCCGACGGCGTCGTGGTGGTGGTCGGCGTGTTCGCGGATGTCCAGGGTTGCCAGATGCAGGCCGAAGGACGCCACGGCGCGGCGGACGCGGGCCAGGGCGCCGTCGGCAGCGAGCGACGCCGAGTGGTTCCGGAGCGAGAGTTCCAGCAGTTCGAGGTCGGCCAGGAGTTCATCCGTTGCGTTGTAGTCCCGGCCGTGCTCGTGCACCGCACCTGAGGCGACGCGTTTGCCGGTGTTGATCAGCTTGGCTTTGATGCAGGTCAGCTTGAGCCGGTAGGGCTCCTGGGCGTTGAGCTCCAGCACGCGCCGGTCCAGGCCCGGGAGTTTCAACAGGTCCGCGTCGATGGATTCCAGCAGTTCCTTGTCCGCGCCGGCGAGCGCGGTGGAGTTGGAGAGGATGGAGATCAGTTCATCGATCATGCCGATGCTGATCCGCACCGCATGCTGGTTCTGGATCTGCAGGATTTCGCGGGTGACGGCCGCGGTGACGTTGGGGTTGCCGTCCCTGTCGCCGCCGATCCAGGAACCGAAGCGGATGGGCGCGTTCTGGTTGGCGAGGGTGACGCCGTGTTCGCCGAGCAGTTCGGAGAGCTCGGTGAGCATCTCGGGCATGGCGTCGGTCAGGATGCTGCCGAGGTAGTAAATGGCGTTGCGGGCCTCATCCACGGGAGTGGGGCGGACCTGGCGGAGTTCGTCGGTCTGCCACATCTGGTCGATGATTTCGGCGAGCTGGCGGTCCTGCCGGCGGCGGGCGGTGGTGCCCTCCTGGGTGGGCTGGGCCAGCACGTCGGAAAGTTTGCGGATCTTGTCCAGCACGGAGCGGCGCGAGGCCTCGGTGGGGTGGGCGGTGAAGATGGGGCGGACGTCCAGCCCGTTCACCACTTGCTGCAGCACGGCCGGTCCGGCCTGGCCGGCGATGTCGGCCACCGCCTTCGCGAGCCAGCCGTCCTTCTCAGCCCGGGTCCGCAGGCCGCGGACACGGTGGACCTGCTCTGCGGCGTTGGCGAGGTGGAAGTAGAACGCGAACGCCCGGACAAGGTCGGTGGCCTGCTCGATCGGCAGGGAGCCGAGCAGCTCGCGAACCTGGGCGACGACGTCGTGGGCGCTCCACGGGCCGGTGGCATCCGCGCCGCCGCGGGCAGCTTCCTTGGATTCCTTGGTGAGGAGGCGCACCTGTTCAACCAGGTCCAGGAGTTCGGGCCCGTGCTGGCGCACCAGGGATTCACCCAGCAGCGTGGAGACGCGCCGGACGTCGGCCCTCAGCTCGGCCGCAAGGTCAGTTTCGGAATTTATTGCAGTGTCAGCCATGGAAACTATCTTTCGAGGGTTCGGACTTGGCTCGTACACTGCGCTGGATACCTGTGAGCCACGTTACTAGCTAAAGATGCTACCCGCAGGTGGCCGCCGCAGGGGAATCCGTCTCAGATAGTGTCAGCGCCCTTGGCGTCCCCTGCGGCGCCCTCCCGATCGCCCCCGGGCGGCTCAGCGTGCGATCTTGAAGTTGAAGTCCGCCGTTCCCAGCGCGCCCCAGAGCCGCAGCCAGATCGGCAGGAGCATCTCGGCGCCGCGTGCCGTGGTGATGTCGCCCAGGTCGATCACGTCCTGGTGCCCGAGGCTCTTGAGGAGCGTGGTCACCTCATGTTTGGCCTCCACATCATTGCCCGAAACGAAAACGGAGTGGTCTCCCCCCGCCACACGCCCGGGGTCAACCATCAGGCCCGCGTTCATCGTGTTGAGGGTCTTGACCACTTTGGCGTCCGGGAATGCGCGCTGGATCTGTTCCCCCAGGCTGTCCGTGTTGACAGGGTTGAGCGTGGGCGGCATGCCCTGGGAGAAGTCCAACGGATTGGCGATGTCCACGATGACCTTGCCGGCAAGGTTGTCCGCACCGGCGGCGGAGAGGGCAGCGATGGAACCCTCGCCGTTCGTCGCATTGACCACCAAATCGACGCCGGCCGCGGCATCCTGGTACGCAACCAGCTGGATTTCGGGGTGGTCCCCGAGCCACTCGCCAAAGGGAACGGCTCCCATGGCATCCGGCGCCGTCCGGGCCAAAGTGGCTCCCGGATCCCGGGTCCCGACGACGGCCTCATGGCCGAGGCCTGCCAGCGCTCCGGCCATGGCACGGCCGACGGTTCCGGTTCCCAAAACAGCAATCTTCATGGCGTCCTTCTTCATTGGCATCGGAAAAAATCCAGGGGTAGACAGGTTCGTCTACTGGTGGCGACGACGCTATCAGACAGATCTGTCTACTGCAAGCAGGAGGTCCGTTCATACGCAGCCGCAGACAGACTTGTCTGTGTACCATGGAATCATGACGACGCCAGCCGACTCCGCCTCGCAGGCTGTCCGGGCCCCCGCCGGGCCGGCAAAGGAGAAGATCCTGGCAACAGCCTTCAGGCTGTTCTACGCCCAGGGCCTGCGTGCGGCAGGAATCGACACCATCATCGCCGAATCCGGGATCTCCAAGGCCACGTTCTACAAGTACTTTCCGGCGAAGGACGAACTGATCCTCGCCTACCTGGACAGGGTTGACGCCATCTGGACCGGCCAGCTGCACGCTGCCGCAGAAGCCGCCGGCCCGGATCCGGCGGCGCAGCTCGTGGGCCTGTTCGATGCCCTCGCCTCCGCATGCCGCCGCGACGGCTACCGGGGCTGCGCCTTTATCAACGCAGCGGCCGAATCGGCGTCCGGCACGCGGGTGCATGAGCGTACGGTTACCCACAAGAAGTCGGTGCTCGCGTGGATGCAGGGCCTGGCCGCCGAGGCGGGCGCCGCGCACCCGGACCGCCTGGCACGGAGCCTCTCGCTGATCCTGGACGGCGGCCTGGCCAGCGGCGTGCTGGACGGCGACCCGGAGGCCGCCACCACCGCCCGGGAGGCTGCGTCCCAGCTGATAGCTGCAAGTGTGGGCGCCACGGAGTAGGGTTGCGGCGACGCCGGCCACCGCTTTTGGAGGACCCCATGAACGCCGCCCCTGACGCCCAGCTGGAACGCTGGCAGCGTTTCCGCACCAACCGCAACAAGGCACTCGCCGTACCCCACGGCTGGCTGACCCTCACGTCGTTCCAGTGGCTGGAAAGCCAACCCTCCGCCGTCGAACTTGTCCCTGGGCTCTGGTCAACGGACGGCACGACGGCGGCACTCACCGCATCCGCGGAGGACGGACTGACACTCGTGGAGACCGGCGAAGCGGTGGCCGGCACCATCACGGCAGCCTTGCTGGATGAGGAATCACTGATGTGGGTGCAGTTCGGCGGCGCTGACGGCAAACAGGTGGTGGTGGAGCTGGCCATGCGCGCGGACAAGTACGCCATCCGCACCAGGGACGCCGGCTCGCCGGTTTTTACCGAGTTCGACGGCGTGCCCACCTTTGAATACCGGCCCGACCTCGCGATTGAGGCCAGTTTCCGCCCCTATCCGGAGCCGGTGGATGTTCCTATCGGAACCGCGAACCCGCTCGTGGACGGCGTGCACCGGTCCGTGGGCGAACTGGTCTTCCGGCTGCCGGGCAAGGACCACGAGTTCCACCTCCAGGCCGAAGAAGAGAAGCTCGGCGCCCTCACGGTCACATTCCACGACGAAACCAACGGCGACTCGACGGACGACTGGCGCAAGGTATCCACAGCCAGGCCCAGGCCGGACGGCGCGGTGGTCCTGGACTTCAACCGGGCCATCAACTACCCCAGCGCGTTTACCCCCTACGGGACCTGTCCCATGCCGGTGAAAAACAACAGCCTGGACTACCGGATCGAAGCCGGCGAGAAGGACCCGATGCTCACCGGCTGAGCGGGGGCGGGTCAGACGATCGCGGATACCCCGGTGATGGCGCGGCCCACGATGAGCGTGTTGATTTCGAACGAGCCCTCATAGGTGTAAATCGCCTCGGCGTCCGCGAAGATCTTTGCCATCCGGTAGTCGGTGACAATGCCGTTGCCACCCAGGATGGACCTGCCCAGTGCCACAGTCTCCCGCATCCTCGCGCTGCAATACGACTTCGCCAGCGCAACCTGGGCCATGTCCGCGCCGCCGTCGTCCTGCAGCTGTGCAAGCCGTGCCATCATGCCCATGCTGGCCACGGCGTTGCCCAGCATGGTGACCAGCTGCTGTTGGATGAGCTGGAACTTCGCCAACGGCCGGCCGAACTGCCGGCGTTCGACGGCGTACTGCCGGGCAACGTCGAATGCCGCCAGCTGCTGCCCCACGGCCTGCCACGCCACCATGATCCGCGAGCCTTTCAGGAGCTGGTTGGTGTCCTCGAAACTGCTGATTCCGGCAAAGCGGTCAGTCTCGGCAACCTGGACGTCGTCGAAGACAATGTCAGCATTCTGGACGGTCCGCAGGGCGATTTTGTGTTCGATGCGGCTGCGGCTGACTCCGGGCAGGGAAGCGTCCACGATGAACCCCCGCACGCTGCCGTCGGCCTCATCCCGGGCCCACACCAGCATGTAGTCGCAGAACGTTCCGTTCCCGATCCAGCGTTTGGCACCGTTGAGCACCCAGGTGTCGCCGTCGCCGTCGGGCTGTCCGGTGGCCCGGGAAATGCGCCGTGCCCGCGTTTCCATCCCTCCGGCGACGTCGGAGCCGTGGCCGGGCTCGGTGAGCGCGAAAGCGCCCGTGGTTCGAAGGCCCGACGCGTCAGCGAGGAGCCGGTCCTTCTGCTCCTGGGAACCGAAGGCGTAGAGGGACTCGACAAAGAGGTCGTGGTGGACCAGGAAAAACGTGGCGATGGACGTGTCCACCCGGGTCATTTCTGCGATGACCAGCCCCGCGAACAGGTGGCTGTAGCCGCGCTGCGCCGGGGTGCTCAGTTCCAGGGCCGCGAGGCTGGGCAGGATGTGGGCCGGGAACTCAGCGTTGTTCCACCACTCGGTGGCATGCGGGGCGATCTCCGCGGCCAGGAATTCCCGCAGCTCCGCCAGCTTCCGCCGCTCCTCCGGCGCCAGCAGGGATTCGAAGAGGAAAAAGTCGGCAGTCGGCAGGGCTTCGGGCGACGGCAGCTGGGCAGCAGGAAGAGCGGGGCTCATTTCGGGCCCATCCTGATGGCGCCGTCCAGGCGGATCGTTTCCCCGTTGAGCATCGCGTTTTCCACTATGTGGGCCACCAGGCTGGCGTATTCGGCCGGCTTGCCGAGCCGTGAGGGATGCGGCACCTGCCGGCCCAGTGAATCCTGCGCCTCCTGCGGCAGTCCGGCCATCATGGGCGTCTCGAAGATCCCCGGGGCGATGGTCACCACGCGCACCAGTGAGCGCGCCAGTTCCCTCGCGATGGGCAGGGTCATGGCGGCGACGGCGCCCTTGGACGCGGCGTAGGCGGGCTGGCCGATCTGCCCGTCGAAAGCCGCCACGGACGCCGTGTTGATGATGACGCCGCGCTCCGGGCCGCCGAGTTCGGTCACGGCCGGTTCGGTCGCGGCCATGGCTTCGGCGGCCAGCCGCAGCACGTTGAACGTGCCGATGAGGTTCACCTGGATGACCCGGCTGAACGCGTCCAGAGGGAGGACCCCGTCGCGTCCCAGCACCTTGCCCGGCGTCGCGATGCCGGCGCAGTTCACCACGATCCGCAGCGGTCCCAGTGCGACGGCGGTGTCAACGGCGGCCTGCACCTCCGCCTCGTTCGTCACGTCCGCGGAGGCGAAGACGGCGGTCTGCCGGGCTGCGTCCACGGCATCACCCGCACCCGTCCCGGCCGCGGAACCGGCCGCGCTGGAACCGCCGGCCCCGGAACCGGCGGCGCTGTTCAGTTCGTCGGCAAAGGCCGCGCCGGCGGAGGACGGCAGGTCAATCAGCACCACGGAGGCGCCGGCGTCGAACAGGCGCCTCGCCGTCGCCGCGCCCAGCCCGGACGCGCCGCCCGTAATCAGTGCGACAGAACCCTTGATGTCCATCCATCCTCCTTGATGCGGGCCCGGCGCAAAACGCCGCGGCGAGGAACATTAGTTAGTGAATGTTAACTGGATTTGTGATGCAGCGCACCATCCGGCCACTTTCCCTGGAGGATCCGCGGCCCCGCTAGGCTGGAGCACATGACGCCCCAGGACGCCGAACTTCCGCCCGCCGGCCGGCCCATCAACCGGGCCGCCCGTGCCACGGAGGCCGCCCGGTCAGTCACCGCCATTTTCGGGCAGCGGCTGTTTTTCCTGCCCGGCACCCACATCGCCGCCGTCCAGCGGCCTTCCAAACGGGTGGAGAACCTGTTCCGGCCGTGGCATTACTGGTGGCAGGCGCACTATGTGGACTGCCTGGTGGACACCGGACGGCGCGAACTGGGCAACGGTGCCACGCCGGCCGCCCGCTTTGACGGACCGGACCGCCCCAGCGCCGGCCGGCTGGCGTCGCGCCTGGTGACAGGCATCCGGCTGCGGAACCTGCTCACGTTCGTCAACAACTACTACGACGATATGGCCTGGCTGGCACTGTCCACCCTCCGCCTTGAGAAACTTGCCGACGAGACGCGCCGGCCCGGCCGGCGGCGAAACGCCCACGTCCGCAGGACCCTCACCCTCCAGTTCGATTCCGCCTCCACGGACGACCTCGGCGGCGGCACATTCTGGAGCAAGAAGCGGGACTTCAAGAACACCCCGGCCACCGCTCCCGTGGCCCTGTACTACGCTCGGACCGGGAACCCGGCCAAGGCCCAGGCCCTGCTGGACTGGCTGGATGCCAGACTCTTCGACCCCGGACAGGGCCTCTACCTCGACGGTGTGCGGATCAGCGCTTCCGGAGAGCCCGTGGTCGAGGCTGCCATCTACACCTACAACCAGGGCCCCGTCCTGGGCGCGCTGCTGGAGCTCGGGGGCGAGGCGAACCTGGCCCGCGCCGCCACCGTGGTGGAGGCGGTGGCCCGCAGCCTGACCCGCCCGCACGGGAACATGCCGGGCAGGCAGGTCCTCCGGTGTGACGGAACCGGCGACGGCGGACTCTTCACCGGGATCCTGGCCCGCTACCTTGCCCTCGCCGCTGCCGATGCCCGCCTCCCCGGGCCAGTCCGGACAACCGCCGCCGGGCTTGTCCTGGCCACAGCGGATGCCTTCTGGGACGGACGCCGCCCGGTCACCGCAACCGAGGCGCTGGCCCGGCACGAAGGAAAACTGCTCTTTTCAGCCCTCCCGGAGGAACCGGCGGCCAGCACATATCCGCCAGGTGCCGCCGTCGAACTTTCCACCCAGCTGCAGGCCTGGATGGTGCTGGAGGCAGCCGCCACTATCAAGGGGGCCGAACCGGCGAATTAGGTCATGCAACAGTTGCGTAATTGATGTGATCTCAGTCACTTAATAGCTTTCTGGCTTGGATGCTTAGGTTTGGCTAACCTACAGTTCTGGGGTGGGCAACCTCCGATCCGCGCCCACGCGGACGCCCTGGTCCAGCAGACTTTTCCCCAGAAAGCAGCCTCAATGAAGATCCGCAACAGCGCCCTGGCCGGCATCGCACTCGCCGCCACCGCAGCCCTCGGACTGACCGCCTGCGGCGGCAGCACCTCCCCGGCCGCCACTGGCTCCGCTTCCGCCGAAGCCGGAGACATCACGGTGTACAACGCGCAGCACGAAAGCCTCACCAAAGAATGGATCGAGGCCTTCACGGCGGAGACCGGCATCAAGGTCACCATGCGCCAGGGCTCGGACACGGAATTGTCCAACCAGATCGTCCAGGAAGGTTCTGCCTCACCGGCCGATGTTTTCCTCACCGAGAACTCCCCCGCCATGGCGCAGGTGGAAAACGCGGGACTGTTCGCGGATGTTGACGCGGCCACCATCGCGCAGGTGCCGGAAGAATTCCGCCCGTCCACCGGAAAGTGGACAGGCATCGCCGCCCGTTCCACCGTCCTGGTCTACGACAAGGCCAAGCTGGCCGAAGACCAGCTGCCCAAGTCCATGCTGGACCTGGCCAAACCGGAGTGGAAGGGCAAGTGGGCAGCTTCGCCGTCCGGCGCCGACTTCCAGGCCATCGTCTCCGCACTGCTGGAACTCAAGGGCGAGGCCGCCACTGAGGAATGGCTCAAGGGCATGAAGGAAAATTTCAAGGCGTACAAGGGCAACAGCACCGCCATGAAGGCCGTCAACGCCGGCGAAGTCGACGCCGCGCTGATCTACCACTATTACTACTACGGCGACCAGGCCAAGACCGGCGAGAACTCCAACAAGGTCACCCCGTACTACTTCAAGAACCAGGACCCGGGTGCATTCGTGTCCGTCTCCGGCGGCGGTGTCCTGAAGACGTCCAAGAATGCCGAGGCCGCACAGGCATTCCTGAAGTTCATCACTGGCAAGAAGGGCCAGGAAGTGCTTCAGAAGGGCAACTCCTTCGAGTACGCCATCGCCTCCGACGTTCCGGCGAACGAGAAGCTGGTTCCGATAAAGGACCTGCAGGCTCCCGCCGTGGATCCGGCGAAGCTGAACTCGGAGAAGGTCACCGAGCTGATGACCAAGGCAGGACTCCTGTAATTCAGTGACCACTGATCTATCGGCTTCCCCTTCGCAGGGAAGCACGACGACGGCGGGCCGGGGCAAGCGCCCCCGCCCGCCTTTCGGCGTTTCCGCGGTGTCCATCCTGGCGGTGCTGATCGCGCTCTTTTCGCTCGTTCCGCTGGGTTATGTCGTCTACATGACGGCCGCCACGGGCTGGGACACCGCCGTCGAGCTGATCTTCCGCCCACGCGTGGGCGAACTGCTCCTGAACACGGTGCTACTGATGCTGGTGACCGTGCCGCTGTGCCTCATCCTGGGGGTGGGCGGAGCCTGGCTCGTGGAACGCACCAGGCTCCGGGGCCACCGGATCTGGGCTGTCCTGCTGGCCGCCCCCCTGGCCATCCCGGCGTTTGTGAACAGCTACGCCTGGGTGTCCGCTGTTCCGTCCCTTGAGGGGCTGGGGTCCGGGGTGCTGATCGCCACGCTGTCCTACTTCCCTTTGGTCTACATTCCGGCGGCAGCCACGCTCAGCCGGCTTGATCCGGCCATCGAACAGTCCGCGTCGGCTTTGGGGCTGGGGGCCTGGCGTGTGTTCTTCCGCGTGGTGCTTCCGCAGCTCCGGCTTGCCATCACCGGCGGCGCGCTGCTGGTGGCCCTGCACCTGCTGGCCGAATACGGCGCCTTCGCCATGATCCGTTTTGATACGTTCACCACCGCGATCATGGTCCAGTTCCAGTCCACCTTCAACGGCACGGCCGGGAACATGCTCGCCAGTGTCCTGGTGTTCTTCTGCCTGATCCTGTTGCTCCTGGAAGCCCGTGGCCGCGGCACCGCCCGCTACGCACGGATCGGCTCCGGAGCCCAGGCCAGGGCCCTGCGCCTGCCGCTGCACGCGTACCAGGTTCCTGCCCAGCTTTTCCTCCTGACGCTCACCGCCCTGGCCTTCGGGCTGCCGCTGTTCCTTGTCCTGCGCTGGGTCCTCTCCGGCGGTCCCGCCATCTGGGTGGCCGACGAATTCCTGCCAGCCCTCCTGCAGACCCTTGGCTATGGCCTGGCCGGTGCGGCGGTGACCACCATTGTGGCGTTCCCCATGGCGTACCTGGCCGTGCGGCACCCGGGCTGGTTCAGCAAGGCCCTTGAGCTCTCCAACTACATCACCAGTTCCCTCCCGGGGATCGTGGTGGGCCTGGCCTTCGTCACCGTCAGCATCCGCCTGGTTCCCGGCGTCTACCAGACCAGTGCGGTCCTGGTGGCTGCCTACGTCCTGCTGTTCCTGCCCCGGGCGCTGGTGAACCTCCGGGCAGGCCTGGCCCAGGCCCCCAAGGAACTCGACGAAGCAGCCCAGGCCCTGGGCAAACCGCCGCTGCTGTCCTTTGTCCGGGTGACGCTCCGGCTCACTGCCCCGGCCGCCGCGGGAGGCGCCGCCCTGGTGTTCCTGGCCATTACCAACGAGCTGACCGCCACACTGCTGCTCTCACCCAACGGCACGCGGACGCTCGCCACCGAATTCTGGAGCAAGAGCAGCGAGATCGACTACGCCGGCGCCGCACCCTACGCCCTGCTGATGATCCTGCTCTCCGCCCCGATGACCTACCTCCTCTTCCAGCAGTCCAAGAAAGTGGCCGGACAGTGACCGAACAATCCCCCTCCCGGCTCCCGGAACCGCGGATCGCGGCGTCCGTGGCGCCCACCACCAACAGCCACCTGCAGATCACGGACGTCACCAAGAATTTCTCGTCCCAGGCCGTCCTCAAGGGCGTCAACCTGTCCGTTGCCAAGGGCGGCACCACCGCCATTGTGGGGCCGTCCGGGTCCGGCAAGACCACGCTGCTGCGCCTCATCGCCGGGTTCGAGCACCCCGACACCGGCAGCATCTCGCTGAACGGCAGCAAGGTAGCGGGCGACGGCGTGTGGGTGCCTGCGCACAAGCGCCACGTGGGATACGTGGCCCAGGACGGCGCCCTCTTTCCCCACCTCACAGTGGGCCAGAACGTCGCCTTCGGCCTGGACGCCGGCAGGCTCGACGGCGGCCGGCGCGCAGTGGCGGGCCGGATCAGTGAACTGCTGGAGATGGTTTCCCTGGATCCCGCGATGGCCAAACGGCGGCCACACCAGCTCTCCGGCGGCCAGCAGCAGCGGGTTGCCCTGGCCCGCGCCCTGGCCCGCGAACCGGAACTGATGCTGCTGGACGAGCCGTTTTCCGCCTTGGACGCGGGCCTGCGCGTAGCCACCCGGCGGGCGGTGGCCAAGGTCCTCAACGAGGCCGGCGTCACCACCATCCTGGTGACGCACGACCAGGCCGAAGCGTTGTCCTTCGCAGACCAGGTGGCTGTCATGCGCGGCGGCAAGCTGGCCCAGATCGGCAACCCTTTTGTGGTCTACACCCGTCCCGCAGACAGGGCCACGGCGGAATTCCTGGGCGACGCCGTTATCCTGGACGCGTGGCTGGAAGGTTCACTGGCCACCTGCTCCCTGGGCGGAATCCCCGTCCGCAGGCCGCCGGCCCAGGGCCGCGTGCAGCTGATGCTTCGGCCCGAACAGATCCGCATCGCCGAGGACGGCCCCATCCGCGGCGTGGTGGTGGATACCGACTACTTCGGTCCGGAGACCACGGTGCGCCTCAAGCTGGCTGTTCCTCCGGAGCTGGCGTCCGGCGCCGACCACCGCTACCCCGGCGGCGGCGAGGTCATCACCATCCGCCACTGGAACGCGTCCATCGCGCGGCCCGGCATGGAGCTCTGCCTTCGGGTAGTGGGCGAAGCCGTAGCGTTTCCACTGGAGGACTGAGCAGCCGGCAGCCCGGTTCCGCCCCGCGACTGGCCGCAGGATTCCGCGGAACCGGACTGCGCCGGGCGTAAGGTGGGGCGCATGAGTGTTCAGCCGGGGCTCCACCGCCAGCACTGCACCGTGGCGGCACCCACCCAGCTCTGGCTCGATGCCAAAGGCCGGCTGGCACAGGACGGCTTCAGCGGCCTCCTCCATGGCGATACGCGGATGCTCTGCCAGGCCACTGTCACCGTCAACGGGTTCAGTCCCGAGGAGGTCACGGTGGAGTCCGCTCCCGGCGGCGTCCTCCGCGTCCGGGGACTCATCCGCGGCATCGAAGGGCACACCGCTGATCCCGCCGTCGAGGTCCTCCAGACCTGGACGGTCACCCCGGGCGTAGTCCGTCATTCGCTGAAGGTGGGCACGTCGCTGGACTCGCTGGACGTTGAACTGGCCGTGGAGCTCGCGGCGGACTTCACCGACATGGCCTCGATCCGGCTGAGCAGGTTCACCGCTCCGCAGCCCCCTGAGGCGGCCGACGACCACTCCCTTCGCTGGCTTAACGATGGCCGCACCCTTTCCATCTCCGCGCCGGGCACCAACGGTGGAGGTTCCGTCCCTGCAGGAGTTACGGCGGACGCTGCCCCCGGTGGGGGCAGCGAGCTCCCGCGCCTCCTGTGGCACGGGACCGCCGGCCGCGGGCGGCCCTTCGACGCCGAATGGCAGGCGGTGCTGGATGAGGCGGAGAGCGCTGTGGTCGCCGCGGCGCCGTCGTCCCTGTCCGTTCCCGCGATGGCCATGCCGGCGGGGCCGCTGCGGACGCTGCTGGAAAACTCGCTCGATGAGCTGGACGGTCTTCGCATGGCAACGCGCCAGCTGCCCGATGCGCCCTTTATGGCGGCCGGGGCTCCCTGGTACTTCACGCTGTTCGGCCGGGACTCCCTGTGGGCAGCCCGGTTCCTGCTGCCCCTGGATGCCGGCCTCGCCACCGGGACCCTGCGCGCCCTCGCGACGTTCCAGGGCTCGTCCACGGATCCGGGCTCGGACGAGGAGCCGGGCAGGATCCTGCATGAGCTGCGGGCAAAGGAACTGGTCCTTGAAAACGACGGGCTGCACCTGCCCCCGGTCTACTACGGCGCCGTGGACGCAACACCGCTCTGGTTGTGCCTGCTGGGCGAGCTGTGGCAGTCCGGAAAGGCCGACGACGCCGTCCGGGCCCTGCTTCCCGCGGCACAGCGGGCAGCGCAGTGGCTGCTGGCGTCCACGGGCCCTTCGGACACCGACGGCCTCCTGAGATACGGGAATGTCAGCGGGCACGGCCTAGGCCACCAGGGCTGGAAGGACTCCGCCGATGCCATGCAGTTCAGGGACGGACGGCTGGCGGAAGGCCCCGTCGCCCTCGCCGAAGCCCAGGGCTACGCCCACCAGGCGGCCATCGCCACGGCGGAACTGCTGGATGCCGTCGGCGAACCGGGCGCCGGTGAGCTGCGGGAGTTCGCTTCGGCACTTGCCCAGCAGTTCCGTGAGCGCTTTTGGGTGGAGGATGCCCAGGGACCCTACCCCGCGATGGCCGTCGACGGGTCCGGGACGCCCCTGGACGTCCCCGGCTCCAACATGGGCCACCTGCTCGGTACCGGCATCCTTGGCCCAACCGAGGCCCGCCACGTCGCCGCCCGCCTGCTCAGCCCGGAGCTGTTTTCCGGGTTCGGCCTGCATACGCTCTCGCACCGGGCACCCGGTTTCTGGCCCTTCAGCTACCACTGCGGTTCGGTCTGGAGCCACGACACTGCCATCGCCGTCCGTGGCCTGATGGCAGAAGGCTTCACATCGGAAGCGAAGGCCCTGGCCGAGGGCCTGCTCGCCGCCTCCGCTGCGTTCGGATACCGGCTGCCGCAGCTTTTTGCCGGGGTCACCGCCGCGGAATCCAGCCTTGCCGTGCCCTACCCTGCGTCGTGCCATCCCCAGGCATGGTCCTCGGCGTCGGCCGTAGTGCTGGCGCAGGCGCTGGGCGGGCTGCGCTAGCTGATTGCGCCCGGCTGTTGGGGATGCGTGATGGAGGCTATTTGATGGCGGCCAGCGGCGTGAGGGTGGCTGATTCCAAGGACACCGTTCCGCCGGCACCGGTCATCGTGGCGCCAAACGCGCCCTCCTGCGGGAACACGAGCGAGGTCAGGGTCCGCTGACCGCCGTTGACGAAAACCTCCACCGAGGACCGGTCAACGTAGATCGTCAGCTTCACTTTTCCGTCGACGGCGGGGCTCGCCACCGTGCCCGCCTGGCGGTAGGCGGCGTCCACCCGTTCCTGTGCTTTCGTGTCCGCGGCGCCCTTGGCCTGCGCGGTCTTTGCGCCCTGGCCCTTGGACGCGGCATCACCGTCCCGCGAAACGAACGCCGTCCCGTTGCGGAAGTCGTAGCCCACGGTGGCATACGTGTCCCCGCCGTTTTGGAGCAGGACCCGCGCCTCGGCATCGGCTCCGCTGCTCTCCAGCTCGACGTCGAGCTTGTAGGCACCGCTGTCCGGGACCGGAAGCGGTGCGCGGCTGCCGTCTCCCAGATCCTGCGCCGGCACCGGCCGGGGCGGTCCCTCCAGGGACTGAAGCGCCGGCGTCGGGGTTGAAACCAGGGTGGGCAGGCCGCCGCCGGACTGCAGCCGGATGTCCCGCACCACGGAATCGGCGCCGTACCAGCCGTCCGTGGGCAGCTGGCGGGCATAGGCCCAGTTGTTCATCCAGCCGATGGCATGCCGGGAGGCTTTCCGCTGCCCGTCGGTCAGGCGCGGATCGTCCCAGGTCACGGCCGCGTAGAAGTCCGGGCCGGCGTCGAGCCACTGATGCCCGCCCAGCTGCTGCCCGCCCGCCGGCGGCTCCGAACCATCAGCGGCGGTGAAGGCCTTGCCGTCCCAGGATCCGGTCCAGTAGGCCGTTCCGGTGGTCCGCCCTTCCGCGGCTCCGTTGGCGCCGGCGGCCAATACCCACGTCCGCCGGGCGGGATCGCCGTCGACGTCCAGCTGGAAGAAGTCCGGGCATTCGAGGATGCCCAGCCCGTCCCGTTCAAAGCTGGAGGCGTAGGTCCAGCCCTTGAGGTCGGTGGAGGTGTAGAAACCGATCTTGTGGCCCTCTGCGAGCAGCATGACCCACTGGTTGTGGTCCTCGTCCCGCAGGATACGCGGATCACGCCAGTGCTCCTCGCCGGGGTTGTCCATGACGGGATTCTGTTCGTAGCTGGTGAACGTGCGGCCCTGGTCCGTGGAGTAGAACATCGACTGCCGTTGGACACCATTGTCCTGCTGGGTGAGGACAGCGATCACGGCACCCTTGCCGAAGCCCGCGCTCCCTTCGGTGTCGACGACGGCGGTGCCGGTTTCGATGTCGCCCAGGCCGTTCCTGAACTTCTCAATGGCCACCCCCTCGTCCCTCCAGTGGACGAGGTCGGTGCTGGTGGCGTGGAACCACTCGGTGCCGTTCCCCTCGGGGTAGTCGGCGTTGTAGAGGTAGTAGTAGTGCCAGACGCCGTCCAGGAAAAACGGCCGCTGGGGATCGTTCATCCAGCGCTTTTCGGGGGTCAGGTGGTAGGCAGGCCGGTAACCGGGGTCCCCTGCCGGCGCCGCCAGCCGCGCTGCATCCGGTCCGGGCCATTCCCGGGGCGTGCCCAGGTCCGCCAGCAGTAAGTCGCGGGCCTCCGCGCTGATGCACTCCGGGAGCCGGACCTTCGCGGGGTCCTCTTCGACGGCGTCGCGGGCGTCGCTGCTGCGGAGGAAAACCTTCCCGTCCACCCGCGCCCCGGCCAGCCAGCCGGCACCGCACTCGATGGTCCGGACGTCGTCGGCGCCCTCCGCCTGAAGGGTCCCGGCCTGCTGTTCGAGGGTCCGGTCGTTGCCTTTCAGCCACAGGGACGCGTAGGTGCCGCGCTGCTCCCGGGCTGTGGCCTGGGCTGCCGAGACCTCGTCGAGGACGCGGCCGGCCGTGGCCGCGGAACCTGTCCGGGTGTTGCCTGCGACCAGGACGGAAACCACCAGGGCGAGGGCAGCCACGGCGGCGGCGATCACCAAGGGAAGCGGGCGGCGCAGGCTGAATTTGGGGCTGAAGTTGGGGAACATGCGGACCATGTTGAGCCAATCGGTCGGTAAACGCACAAGTGCCGTCCCCCATGTCGGGAGACGGCACCAGCGCTACGGAACCATCAATTCTACAGGGTTGCCCGGGCCCGCCCTAAACCGGCCAGGCAGTCCGTGCGGATCCGGACCATCAGCCCGCAGGGATCAGGGGATGCCGGCGGGACGCTTTTTCTGCGGATACAGTGTCTCGCCGCGGGCCAGCATGTCCACAAAGCCGGCGATCCTTCCGGCCCGTGTTTCCGGGCGTTTGGCCGAGTTCGTCCGATAGATGAGGGCGTACCGGTTGACGGAGGTGAGGATGTCGAACATGGCCTGGGCCTCCGGCACAGCGGCGATGGCGGCGGCCAGATCAGGCGGAACCTCCGCCGTCGCCTGCCCGCCATACGCTGCGTCCCACCGGCCGTCCGCCTTGGCGCTGTCGACGGCGGCCCGGCCGGCGTCAGTCATCCTGCCTTCGGCTTCGAGCCGGGCGACGTGCCCCACGTTCCGGGCAGACCAGGGGCTCTTGGAAAGCCGGCGGGTCATGCGCTGGAAGTAGCTCCCGGCGTCGCGCTTCCTGACCTGGCCGTCGATCCAGCCAAAGCAGAGCGCCTCATCGAGGGCGGCGTCGTAGTCCAGTTCGGTGACGTCGCCGCCCTTCTTGTGAAGCACCAGCCACACGCCGGGGCTGTCCCTGTGGTTCGCTTCCAGCCAGGACCGCCACGCTGCAGCGTCGGGCACCAGCAGTTCCTCCAGTTCGTTGGCCATGGACCCATTCTGCCCCCGGTGCCGCCCGAAGCAAGTCGTGGCATGATGGCCGTATCTGCGCCGTTTCCTTCCTTCCAGGAGAATCACATGCTGCGTTCGCGCCCTGTCCATTTCACGTCCCGGCTGGACTCCTGGGAGCGGCTGCTCACCGGACTGGGGCTGGTCAAAACCGTGGATGACGGCACCTGGCGCGAGTTCGACGCCGGTTCGGGACGGCTGGCGCTGCACGAGGCCGGGCCGGGTTCCCCGGAGGACGGCACCACTGCTTTCGGCGTCGAGGTGGGAAACCTCGCCGAGTTTGCCCGGCGCACCAACCTGGCGGCTGAGGAAGCGGGAACCGTCCCCGCCGAACTCGTCCGGGTGGACCATGGCGAGTCGTGCCGGGTCACCGGTCCGGACGGCTTCAGCTTCCTCGCCGATCCCGCCGCCAGGGCCGCGGACGGCACCTGGGCCACCGCTGCCGACGCGGACCCGGACCTCACCGTCGTCGAGGTCTGGTTCACGGAGGATCCGGGGACCGCAGCCCAGACCCTGCGCGACATCGGGGCCCGGTTCCGTCCCTTCCCCGACGACGACGAAACCGCTGACTTTGCCGCCAAGAACGGCGGGGTGCTCATGGTGCGCCCCGCCGAGGGACCGCCGAGGGCCAGCCTCGGCTTCGAGTACGACGGCGACCTTGACGCACTGCGCAGCCGCCTCACGGATGCGGGGCATCAGGTCCGCCTGACCGAGGAGGCGTTCGGCCGTACGCTGCACGTGGCCAACCCGGACTCGGACGGCGGAGGAACTCACGTGCCAGCCACCATCTGGATCTCGAAGCGCTGAATTGGAGGGCGAGGTCTCGGCGTTTGGGACGACGCTTTACGCGTAAGAGCCCGCTCCTCGCCGGTCCGCGGCGCTCCAATGGGGTAGAACTTAACCATGAACGTTCGCACACCTGACCCCAATCCCGGCTGGCTCTCCGAAGAGGACCTCTTTGAAGCCCGCGGGAGGCTCCCCATGGTTTACGTGGAGGCAGTTCCGGTCAGGCTGGATCCGCTGGGATTCGTGAACGAAGTGGGCACCCTGCTGCAGGCAGACGAAGACGGCACCATGATCCGCTCCCTCGTCTCGGGCCGCGTGATCTACCGCGAAACCATCCGCGCGGCCCTCCTGCGCCACATGGAAAAGGACCTCGGCCCGCTGGCCTTCCCGCAGCTGCCCATCAGCCCGGTCCCCTTCACCGTGGCCGAATACTTTCCGGCACCGTCCCAGACCGGGTTCACCGACGACCGCCAACACGCCGTCTCGCTGGCCTACGTCATCCCCGTGACGGGTGAATGCGAGCCCCGGCAGGATGCCCTGGAACTGACCTGGATGACCCCCGCGGAAGTGCTGAGCCCCGGCGTCCAGCTGGAATTCAGCGGGGGCCGCGGCGCCCTGGTCCGCCAGGCGCTCGCGTTCGCCGGCGTGGGCTTCTGACCCTCTCGGACTGCCCGGCGTCCCCGACTTCCGGCGCCCGCCTTTGTAGACTGTAGGGCGGACCGCAAGAGAACTTAAGGACTCCCATGACCGAAACCCCAGCAGCCCGGCACTACAGCGAACAGCAGGCTGGATCCCTGACCACCGGTGATGAGCTCCTGCTGCCCGACGGCGAACGCAGCGCCGAAATCCAGCACGTGGAAATCGAGCAGGACGATTTCGGCACTCCCGCGCTCGTCCTGGCCAGCCTCTCCGGCGGCGGCACCGTGCGCATCGCCGCCGGCTCGTCGGTCAAGGTGCTGGACGCCACGCCCGACGCCGTCGCGCAGCTTCCCGTCGCCGGGAACCCCGCAGCGGAGGCGGAGGCCGTGGAGGCTCCCGCCGTCGTCGTCCCTCCCCTGCCCGACATCCCGCCGGGCGCGGGCCGCCCCTCCGAGGAGGAGCTGGCCCTGATCCCCGCGCCGCAGGGAACCCCCGAGGCCGTGGTGGAGGCCGCAGCCGAATCCCACCCGGATTCCGAGGGCGTGATGCTCCTGGCCGACAGGCTGGCAAAGGGAATCAACGTCAAATCGGGCAGCTGCCTGAAGGACCTCAGCGACCTGGCCCACGAGCTGTTCATCACGCTCAAGGATCCCGAAGGCTCGCTGGCGGTGGCGGACCTGCTGAACGTCCTGCCCTACGACGGCAACCCCGGCCGCTGGGCATCCGTGGAGGCATCGCTGGCCCTGTCCAGCTACGTCTGCCGCCAGGACGGCCAGGTGGACCGCGCCGAAGTGTACGAAAAGCTGCTGCGCACGCCGGAGACCCAGGAAACCGATCCGTTCAAGGCCCGGATGAACGCCAAGGTCCGGCAGCGTTCCCTGAACGAGCCCAACCTCTACGACAAAGAGATCTTCCGCTCGATCGACAACTCCAACCACGAGGCCGAGCGCGAATGGCGGCTGCTGCGGCTCGAATCCCTGCTGTTCCTGCGGGCCCATGGAGGCTCGGAAACCATCGGAGCCGGCGAACTGCAGCGGCGGATCAGCAACGAGCTTGAGGCCGTCCGCGCCTGACGCTTCCCCGCTCCGCGGACGGGGGAAAATTCCCCCTACCCGGCGCTGCCCGTCAGTTGTACATTCGGGCTATGACGAACAATCTGAGCGTGGTTATCAATGCCGACGCGCCGCAGGTCTGGACCATGCTGCGCGAACCGTCCAAAGTAGCCCAGTGGCACGGCTGGGACGCCGAGGACCTTGCCAGGGAAATCGACGAAATCTACTTTGGCGACAAGGTGGCCGAGGCCCCGGACCACACCAGCCTCACCACCGATGGCGGGGACATCTTTGAACTGAAACCCGTTCCCACAGGCACCCTGGTCAGCGTTACCCGGGCGGCCATGGACCACAACTCCGAGTGGGCCGCGTGGGACGAGGACATCACCCAGGGCTGGCTGACCTTCCTGCAGCAGCTCCGTTTTGCGCTGGAACGGCACCCGCACGGCAAGCGGCATACGTCGTTCTTCCAGGTTCCCGGGGAACCCGGTTCCGCCATCGAGAAGCTGGGCCTTTCCGAAGTGCCCAAACCCGGTGAGAACTACGAGCTGACCCTGGGCACGGGCGAGGAGATCGCGGGCAAGGTCTGGTACCGGAGCAACCATCAGGTGGGGCTCACTGTCCACGGCTACGCGGAGCACGGTGACGGGCTGCTGATTGTGGCCGATCAGCCGGTCATCGAGGAGATCCGGCCCCACGGCGGTTCGCTGGTCATCATCTCCACATACGACCTGGGCGCTTCCAGGCTTGAGTCCATCCGGGCGCTGTGGGACGGCTGGCGGGCTGAGAACTACCCCACATCAGAGGCGCTGCACTAAGGCAACGGGGCGGACAGCTGGCACACTGGAACCGTGCCAGCCAACCCCGCCTCCGCTACTTCTCCCTCGGTTCTGCCAGCCCCCGACGGCTCCCCCTCAGCCCTGCCCGCTGACCAGTCGCAGTTCTCCTTCACGGTGGGCACGCGCCTGGCCGACAGTTGCCCGCCATCGGCCGCCCAGGTCTCGGCCAATGGCGGCGAATTCCTGGGCCGGACGGGGACCATGACCACGCCGCACGGCGAGATCCGCACGCCGGCGTTCATCGCCGTCGGGACCAAAGCCACCGTGAAATCGGTGCTGCCGGAATCCATGGCTGAGCTCGGTGCGCAGGCGCTGCTGGCCAACGCCTACCACCTGTACCTCCAGCCCGGCGCGGACATCCTGGACGAGGCCGGCGGGCTGGGCGCGTTCATGAACTGGTCCGGGCCAACGTTCACCGACTCCGGCGGCTTCCAGGTCATGAGTCTGGGCTCCGGGTTCAAGAAGGTCATCGACATGAAAACTGTGTCTGCCGCGGACGCGGCCGTGCCCGACGACGCCGTCGCCCCCGGCAAAGAGCGGCTGGCCCACATCGACGACGACGGCGTCTGGTTCAAATCGCATTTGAACGGGGACCGGCACCGTTTCTCGCCGGAAATTTCCATGCAGGTACAGCACCAGATCGGCGCGGACATCATGTTCGCCTTCGATGAGCTGACCACGCTGCAGAACTCCCGCGGCTACCAGGAGGAGTCGCTGGAGCGGACCAGGCTGTGGGCGCTGCGCTGCCTTGACGAGCATTTCCGGCTGACCGCTTCACGGGCAGGGAAGCCGTACCAGGCGCTGTTCGGCGTCATCCAGGGCGCCCAGTACGAGGACCTGCGCCGGAAGGCGTGCCGCGACCTTGGCGCCATGGACTTCGACGGCTACGGCATTGGCGGGGCGCTGGAGAAGGAGAACCTGGGAACGATTGTGCGCTGGTGCAACGAGGAACTGCCGGAGGACAAGCCCCGGCACCTGCTGGGCATCTCCGAGCCGGACGATATCTTCACGGCCATCGAGAACGGCGCGGACACCTTCGACTGTGTGTCCCCCACCCGGGTGGCCCGGAATTCCGCGTTCTACACGCCCTCGGGCCGGTACAACCTCTCCGGCGCCAAGTACAAGCGCGACTTCGGGCCGCTGCAGGAGGGCTGCGACTGCTACGCCTGCGCCAACTACTCCCGGGCCTACATCCACCACTTGTTCAAGGCCAAGGAAATGCTGTCGGCCACGCTGATCTCCATCCACAACGAGCGTTTTGTGGTGAAGATGGTGGACGACGCCCGGTTGGCCATCGAGTCCGGCCGGTTCTTCGAGTTCAAGGCCGAGACCCTGGCGCAGTACTACTCCTGACCATCTCACCGCCGCCTTTCTGCCCGTCCCGCCGTCGTCCTGGGCACCGTTCGACGGTTCCCTGCGCACTCGATGTTTGGAACCGTCGTGGGCGCAGGGAACCGTCGAAACGGAATTGTCCACATAGCTACACCTGTGTCTTGTCGCGGCCACGCACCTCGCCGAGGCTGAACCCATGTCGAATGCATCGCGCCGCGGCCTCCCGGTTGGAGTGGACCTGTGGCGAACCGGAGAGCTTCTGGAAGCCGGCTTGAATTCCCGCGCCATAGCCGCATCGGTCCGCTCCGGAGACTTGGTCCGGCTCAGACGCGGCTGCTACATCCGAGGCAGTATCTGGGCGAGGCAGAAGCCCTGGGTGCGCAGCCGGCAGCTGATCGCCGCGCATGCCCATGGAACGCTGACGACGTCGGCCGGTGGCTTTGTCTACAGCCACACCTCGGGTGCTCGGCTCCATGGGCTGTTCCTCTGGGACGTGGACGATCTGGTTCACGTCACTCAGCAGACCTGTCCGTCGCGGATATCCCACGGCAAGGACGTCGTGGCACACACCCGCGTTTTGGAGTTAGGGGACGTCACTTTCGTCGACGGTCTGCCCTGCACTTCGCTGGAGCGGACGGTGGTGGACTGCTGCCTGATGCTGAACTACAGGCAGTCCCTGGTTTTGATGGACCATGCCTTGCGGAAGGGTGCGGATGTGGAGAAGCTCCGGAAGATGTGTTCTGCCTTGACGGGAAGAAACGGAGTCATGGCGCTCCGCCGGGCCATCGAAGACAGCGACGCCCGGTCCGAGTCCCCGGGGGAGACGCTGTCCCGCGAACTGGTCCACCGGCTTTGCATCGAGGCCCCCGAGCTCCAGGTAGTCGTCTGGTCCGCGGAAGGCCAGCACCGCCTCGATTTCGCTTGGCGGGACAAGAAAGTGGCCATGGAATTCGACGGGAGGGTGAAGTACTTCGACTTCCAGCCCACGGATGAGGCCATCTTCGCCGAACGGCAGCGCGAAAAGGCGTTGATGGCCGTTGGCTGGACATTTATCCGGGTCGAGTGGAAACACCTTTTCCGCGAGCAGGAGTTCAAGACGACCGTCCTCCAGGCATTGAGGAAGCAATCGGCCGCCTAGAGACGGGCTCCATTTCGTGGGTTCCCTGCCCACTCGACGGCTGCGGACACCGTGTGCGCAGGGAACCGTCGAAACGGCGGAGCGGCGCCCGCTACACCACGCCGTAGCTCGGTTCGCGCTTCTTGATCCAGCCGATCACCAGGGTTGTCACCGGAACGAACAGGAACTCCACGAGGGTCTTGTACACGAAGCCCACCACCACGTAATTCACAAACGTGCCGAAGTCGGTGATGCCGATGACGGACGCGGCGATGCTGCAGAAGATCAGCGTGTCAACGAATTCGCCCGCTACCGAGGAACCCATGATGCGTGCCCAGAGGGATTTCTCCCCGGAGCGTGCCTTCATCCTCACCAGGATCCAGGAGTTGATGGTCTGTCCGGCCAGGAAGGCCAGCAGCGAGGCGAGGACGATCTGCGGAACCGGGCCCAGCGCGCCTTCCAGTGCTGCCTGCTTGGACGCACCAAACTCGTCATCGAAGCCGGGCAGCGCGATGATGATCCAGTAGCAGAGTGAGGCGAAGACGGACAGCGCGAAGGTGGTGAAGATGGCCTTGCGTGCCACCTTGAAGCCGTACACCTCGCTGATGACGTCGCCCAGGATGTAGGCCAGCGGGAAGAGGAAGAAGCCGCCGTCGGTGATGATCGGGCCGATCGCCACGCCCTTGGAGCCGCCGATGTTGGACAGGATCAGCACCACGGCCATGAATGCGAGCATTATGCCGAAGTAGGGCGAACCGATGGAGGCGAATTTCGGCGCTGTGCCGGCATCGGTCAGGGGCAGGGCGTCAGGGCCTGAGGGGGAAGGCATGGGAGTGTCCGTTCGTAGTGGTTCGCTCGGCTCGCCGCTGCCTCAAAGGCAGGACCACGGGATGCCGGCTGTATTAGCACTGTCACCGCAAATTCTCCCACGTGTTGTGGGCCTGACCTCTCCCCTGCGGGGTCCGCTGTTCAGGAACACAAAGCGGGCCTTCGACGCCGGATGGCAGGATGGTGCCATGACTCCCGTTTCAGCTGATGTCCAGTCCCCCGCTGCCGCTCCCGCCGTCGTCCTGACGATCGCGGGCTCCGAGGCCACGGGTGGCGCCGGCGCCCAGGCCGACCTGAAGACGTTCCAGGAACTGGGCGTGTTTGGCATCGCCAACCTGACGTGCATCGTCTCCTTCGACCCGAACGACAGCTGGAACCACCGTTTTGTGCCGGTGGACCAGCAGGTGATCGCGGACCAGCTGGAGGCCACGGCGGCGGCTTACGGTCCGGCGTCGGACGTGTCAGCGGACGAACAGACAGAGCCGGCCCGGCCGGTCATGGACACGGTGAAGATCGGCATGCTGGGCAGCCCGGCGACGATCAGCACCGTGGCGGCCGCGCTGGAAAAGGGACAGTTCCGCAACGTGGTGCTGGACCCGGTGCTCATCTGCAAAGGCCAGGAGCCTGGCCATGCGCTGGACACCGACCAGGCCCTGAAGGCACAGATCCTGCCGCTGGCCACCTTCGTGACGCCCAACCATTTCGAAGCGGAATCGCTGTCCGGACTGGAGATCACCGACCTCGAATCCCTGAAGGCTGCCGCCATCCGCATCCATGAGCTCAGCGGTGCTGCGGTGCTCGCCAAGGGCGGGGTGCGGCTGGACGGCCCGGACGCCGTCGACGTTTACTACGACGGTGAGACCCTCGAAGTCCTGAGCGCTCCCAAAGTGGGCGAGGTGGCTGTGTCCGGCGCCGGCTGCTCGCTCGCCGCGGCCGTAACGGCGGAACTCGCCAAGGGGGCCACACCGCTGGAGGCCTCCCGCACCGCCAAGGACTTTGTCACGGCTGGGATCCGCAACCGGGTCGCCTCCGGGGCGCCGTTCGACGCCCTCTGGCAGGGCGGCCCGCGCTAACGTCCGGAGACTTCCAGCCGGGCCTTTGATGCTGGCTGGCCATCTTCCCGCTGGTGGCCGTGGGCATGATGCTGGTGGCACCGCTGACCGAAGGCTGTCACCCGGCGCTCCGCGCCCTGGTCCTCATACTGGTGGTGGTTCCGGTTGCCGGGCCACGGCTACCGCGGATCCGCGACCTTCCCCATAAACAGCGGCAGGCCCGTCCCCACATGCACGATCTGGTACTGGAACGGCCGGTCGAAGGTGATGGACCGCGCCGGCTGTGGCTCGATGCTGATAGCCATGCCGTTGATCTGGGTCACGGCTGCGGCCACTGTCCCCTTCTCCGCCACGGTGATATTGGCGTCCTGTGCGGCCTGGGTGATCATCAGTCCCGGCTGGATCGCGTCAAAGTCGCTGGTGGTGGTCAAGGTCTTCGCCAGCCCCAGCTGCTCAAGGATGGCCCGCACGTCAAAGTGGCTCTTGTGGTCCCAGGTGGGCAGGGCCAGGTCAACGTCCTCAGGGTCCGCGGCGTCGAGGGCACGTGCCACCTCCGCCATCCGGTCCGCCTTCAGGGCGGCAGCACCGCCGTCGGAATCCTCAGCGGGGAGGACCAGCCGCATCACGAAACCCTCAGCGTAAGGCAGGTCCACGGCCTGCCAGCCGGAACCCTCCGCGTAGGCCATCTCCTGCAGGCTGTGCATCATGGGGACGTCAACCGTTCCGGCGCCTGCCGTGGTGAACGGCTCATCCGACGTATCGTCTGCGCTGAACGGAATGTCCCAGGCGGCGGCGAAGTACACGGCGTTGAGCAGGCTGAAGGTGTTGCCCGGGTCATAGGGCGCCGGCGCTTTCCCGATCCGGCCGCCGGTGTTTTTGTTGACCCACGCATCGATCGCCGGCTTGGTGACTGCCTGGTCACGGAAGTTCACGGGATATACGCCGGTCCCGTAGTGCTTTGCCAGGGCATCAAGGTAGCCCTGGCGTGTGGGGACGTTCTTGTCCACAAACAGCCCGTTGGCAGTATGCACGAGCGGTTTGGCGGGCGGGTTCTCCTCGTCCACTGAGCCGGGATCGCCGTCGTACTCTTCCAGGGAGGCGAGGAGCGCGTTAATGGCCTCGTCCCGGTCCGTCTCCGGAAGTCCCAGCACAGCATCCATCTCCGCGGCAGCTTCTCCCGAGGCACCGGCCCGCAACATGGCCAGGGCAATGAGCAGGCTGCCCGGCGACGCGACGACGTTCCCCTCCCCGCTG
>DATFAE010000218.1:0-4679 GCA_035254945.1 Arthrobacter sp.
GAAATGGCCGGCCTCAACCTGCAGGGAGTTGCCCCGTGACCGTTACCGCCCCCCTGGGATTCCGGGCCGCCGGCGTCACCGCCGGCCTCAAGACATCCGGCAATCCGGACCTAGCCCTGGTAGTCAACGATGGCCCCTCCAAGGCAGCAGCCGCCGTCTTCACCAGCAACCGGGTGGCAGCTGCCCCCGTCCACTGGTCCCGACAGGTAGTTTCGGACGGCCGGGTGGACGCCGTGGTGCTCAACTCCGGGGGTGCCAACGCCTGCACCGGTCCCCAGGGATTCCAGAACACCCACAGCACCGCCGAGAAGGTGGCAAAGGTCCTCGGCATTTCGGCAACGGACGTTTTTGTCTGCTCCACCGGCCTGATCGGCGAGCAGCTGCCCATGGACAAGATCCTGCCGGGCATTGAGGCCGCATCCGCGGCCCTGAGCACCGACGGCGGCCCGGAGGCAGCCACCGCGATCATGACCACGGACTCCGTGCCGAAGTCCGCGCTGTTCATCGGCTCTGATGCAGACGGCCAGGAATTCACCATCGGCGGGATCGCCAAGGGAGCCGGCATGCTGGCGCCCGGGCTGGCCACCATGCTGGTGGTCCTCACCACTGATGCCGTGGTGGAACCCGAACTGCTCGACGTCGTCCTCCGCGACGCCACGCGCGTCACCTTTGACCGGGCTGATTCGGACGGCTGCATGTCCACGAACGACACCGTGGTGCTGATGGCTTCGGGCGCGTCCGGGGCAGTTCCGTCCGCCGAAGCCTTTGGTGAGGGGCTGACCAAGGTCTGCGCGGAACTGGCACGCAAGCTCATCGGGGACGCCGAGGGTGCCAGCCACGACATCGCCATCCGCACATTCAACGCAGCAACAGAGCGCGACGCTGAAACCGTCAGCCGCTCCGTGGCCCGGTCCAACCTGTTCAAGGCGGCCATCTTCGGCAAGGACCCCAACTGGGGCCGTGTCCTCTCCGCTGTGGGAACCACTGACGCCGTCTTCGAGCCGGACCAGCTCAATGTCGCCATCAACGGCGTCCAGATCTGCCGCAACGGCAGCATTGGCGATGACCGCAGCCTGGTGGACCTGGAACCACGCGAGGTCCACGTGGAGATTGACCTGCAGTCCGGCGACGCCGAGGCCACCGTCTGGACCAACGACCTCACCCACGACTACGTGCACGAGAACAGCGCCTACTCGAGCTGATCGCCAAGCCCCTTAACCAGCCACCCCTGGAGATACTGCGAGCATGAACACCCAGACCCGTGAAACCACGTCCATGAGTGATGCCCAAAGCAAGGCCGGAACGCTGATCGAGGCGCTGCCCTGGATCCAGCGCTTCGCCGGCACCACCATGGTCATCAAATACGGCGGCAACGCCATGGTCAACGAGGAACTGCGCCGTGCGTTCGCTGAGGACGTGGTGTTCCTGCACCACGTCGGCATCCACCCCGTGGTGGTCCACGGCGGCGGCCCGCAGATCAACTCCATGCTGGCACGGCTGGGCATCGAATCAGAGTTCAAAGGCGGCCTCCGCGTCACCACCCCCGAAGCCATGGACGTGGTCAGGATGGTCCTCACCGGCCAGGTGGGCCGCGAGCTGGTGGGCCTGATCAACTCCCACGGCCCCTACGCGGTGGGAATGTCCGGTGAAGACGGCGGCCTGCTCCGGGCCGTCCGGACCGGCACCGTCATTAACGGCGAGGAAGTGGACCTGGGCCTGGTGGGCGAAGTGGTCGGTGTGAACCCGGAGGGCATCCTGGACATCCTCGCTGCCGGCCGCATCCCCGTCATCTCCACCGTGGCCCCGGAAATCGAAGACGACGGCAGCGGCGCAGCCGACCAGCGGGGCGAACGGGCCCAGACTACGGGCCAGGTCCTGAACGTCAACGCGGATACGGCCGCGGCCGCCCTCGCCGAGGCGCTGGGGGCATCCAAGCTGGTGATCCTGACCGACGTCGAAGGCCTCTACGCCAACTGGCCGGACAGGTCCTCGCTCATTTCTTCCCTGACCGCCTCGGAGCTGCGGCAGCTGCTGCCCTCGCTCGAATCGGGCATGATCCCGAAGATGGAGGCATGCCTCAAAGCCATTGACGGGGGAGTGGAACGGGCGCACATCGTTGACGGCAGGCTGCCGCACTCCATGCTCCTGGAAACATTCACCACCGCCGGAATCGGCACCCAGGTGGTCCCCGACGAAGACAACAGCGAAGAACACGGAGCCACCCCATGACCACGGCAAAAGCCGGAAGCCACGCGGCCAGCACACTGGAAAAGACACCGGTGGGCGACCTGGTCGACGGCAAGGGCCACACCAGCGGCGCTGACTGGCTCGCCCGCTACTCCACGTCCCTGATGGGTGTCTTCGGCACGCCGCAGCGTGTCCTGGTGCGCGGCTCCGGCTGCCTGGTCTGGGACGCCGACGGCAAGGAATACCTTGACCTGCTCGGCGGCATCGCCGTCAACGCCCTGGGCCACGCGCACCCGTTCGTCACCTCCGTGATCTCCAGCCAGCTGGCAACGCTGGGGCACGTCTCCAACTTCTTCACCAGCCCCACGCAGATCGCGCTGGCTGAGAAGCTGCTGGACCTGGCGCACGCCCCGGCCGGCTCCAAGGTGTTCTTCACCAATTCCGGTACGGAAGCCAACGAAGCTGCCTTTAAGCTGGCCCGGCGCAATACGGGTGGCAGCGACAAGAAGCGGACGAAGATTATTGCGCTTGAAGGAGCCTTCCACGGCCGGACCATGGGTGCTCTTGCCCTGACCGCCAAGGAGGCATACCGGACACCGTTCGAGCCGCTGCCCGGCGGCGTGGTGCACATCCCGTTCGGCGACGTGGAGGCACTCAAGGCCGCTGTGGACGAAAGTGTGGCTGCGGTCTTCCTCGAGCCGATCCAGGGCGAGGCTGGCGTGCGCCCCCTGCCGCCCGGATATCTCCGGGCAGCGCGGGAGCTGACTGCCAGGGTAGGGGCGTTGCTGATCCTGGACGAGGTGCAGACCGGCATTGGCCGCACCGGCAAGTGGCTTGCCAGCGAGGACTCCGGGATCATGCCCGATGCCGTCACGCTCGCCAAGGGCCTGGGCGGTGGCTTCCCGATCGGTGCCCTGATCACCTTCGGTGGCGGTACGTCGTCGTTGTTGTCCGCGGGCCAGCACGGCACCACCTTCGGCGGCAACCCGGTGGCGACGGCGGCCGCCCTGGCGACGCTGCACGCGATCGAAAGCCAGCGGGTACTGGAGAACGTGGCAGCGGTGGGGGATTACCTCCGGACCGGGCTCGCCGCCGTCGACGGCGTCACCGAAGTCCGCGGCGAAGGCCTGCTGATCGGGTTCGACCTGGACGCCGACGTGGCCCCCGCCGTCGTGACCGCAGGGCTCGACGCCGGCTTCATCGTCAACAGCCCCGGGCCGCACACCATCCGGCTCGCCCCGCCGCTGGTCCTCACCACGGACCAGGCCGGCGCCTTCCTTGCCGCACTCCCGGCAATCCTCCAGACAGCTAAGGACGCGCAGTGACCCCTGTAGTTTCTTCCGCCGGCACAGCCAGCAGCACCCGCCACTTCCTCAAGGACACCGACCTCAGCCCCGCCGAGCAGGCCGAAGTCCTGGACCTGGCCGTCCGCATGAAGGCCGCGCCCTACAGCGTGCAGCCGTTTGCCGCGGAGGGCAACGCCCGCAAGACGGTAGCCGTCATCTTCGACAAAACCTCAACACGGACGCGGGTCTCCTTCGCCACGGGCATTGCGGACATGGGCGGGAACGCCCTGATCATCAACCCCGGCGAAGCCCAGATCGGCCACAAGGAATCGGTGGAGGACACCGCCAAGGTCCTGGAACGCATGGTCTCCACCATCGTGTGGCGCACGGGCGCGCATTCGGGCCTGGTGGCCATGGCGGAACACTCGCGCGTGCCGGTCATCAACGCCCTGTGCGACGACTACCACCCCTGCCAGCTGCTCGCAGACCTGCTCGCGGTCAAGGAGCACAAGGGTGAGCTGGCGGGCCTGACCATGAGCTACCTTGGCGACGCCGCCAACAACATGGCCAATTCCTACCTGCTGGCGGGCGTCACCGCCGGGATGCACGTCCGCATCGCCGGACCGGCCGGCTACCTCCCGGCCGCGGATATCGTTGCCGCGGCCGAGGAACGCGCTGCCCAGACTGGCGGATCGGTGCTCATCACCACCGACGCCGTGGAAGCCCTTAAGGGCGCCGACGTCGTGGCCACGGACACCTGGGTCTCCATGGGCCAGGAAGCCGAAAAGGAAGCCCGGATGCAGCTGTTCCGGGAGTACTCCGTCGACGAGGCGGCCATGGCACACGCGGCGGACGACGCCGTCGTGCTTCACTGCCTGCCCGCATACCGCGGCTACGAGATTTCAGCAGGCGTCATCGACGGCCCGCAGTCGATCGTCTGGGACGAGGCCGAGAACCGGCTGCACGCCCAGAAAGCGCTGATGGCGTGGCTGATGCACCGCTCCGGCCTTGCTTTTGTCGAGGGCCTGTCGCCGGTTGAAGGCACCGGGGAGAGCACGTTCTAGTGTCCGCCCAGCCGGTGTCCCCGGGCTCCAGCCCGGCCACCAAGATCGCCCGGCAGGCGCGCATCACCGCCATCCTGACGGGCCAGTCGGTGCGTTCCCAGGCGGAATTGGCAGCTTTGCTGGCGGACGACGGCGTGCAGGT
>DATFAE010000219.1:0-2553 GCA_035254945.1 Arthrobacter sp.
GTCCTGGTGGACTCCCCCGGCGTGGGCGAGCACCTGCAGGACCACCCCGAGGGCGTGGTCCAGTTCGAGGCCAGGCAGCCCATGGTGCAGACCTCTACGCAGTGGTGGGAGATCGGCATCTTCACTCCCACGGAGGAGGGCCTGGACCGTCCGGACCTGATGATGCACTACGGCTCGGTCCCCTTCGACATGAACACCCTGCGGCACGGGTACCCCACCACGGAGAACGGCTTCAGCCTCACCCCGAACGTCACGCACGCCCGCTCCCGCGGCACGGTCCGGCTGCGCAGCCGCGACTTCCGCGACAAGCCCATGGTGGACCCGCGCTACTTCACGGACCCGGACGGCCACGACATGCGGGTCATGGTGGCCGGCATCCGCAAGGCACGCGAGATCGCCGCCCAGCCGGCCATGGCCGAATGGACCGGCCGGGAGCTTTCGCCCGGCGTCGAGGCACAGACGGACGAGGAGCTGCGGGACTACATCCGCAAGACGCACAACACCGTGTACCACCCCGTGGGCACGGTGCGGATGGGCGCGGCCGACGACGGGATGTCACCGTTGGATCCCGAGCTGCGGGTCAAGGGCGTCACCGGACTGCGCGTCGCGGACGCCTCCGTGATGCCCGAACATGTCACCGTCAACCCCAACATCACCGTCATGATGATCGGCGAGCGCTGCGCGGACCTGATCCGCGCAGACCGGTCCGGCGCAGACGCCCTGGAAGAGAAGGAGCTCACCACATCCCTCGCCTGAGCGGCAGGTCTTAAGGGGGCCGCAATTCCCCAACAGCGACGGCCCCCACACGCGTTATTCCGCCGCACCCCAGGGCGGCCGGTCCCATCGTGCTTTTCTGATCTAGGAGTCCATATTGGAACCCAGCAAGAGTATTGATTCAAGCGGCATGGACGAATTTGGCTACACCCAGACCCTGGACCGGAGCATCGGCAAATTTGCCAGCTTCGCCGCGGGTGTCAGCTACATCTCCATCCTCACCGGTGTTTTCCAACTGTTCTATTTTGGTTTTTCCATGGCCGGCCCGGCATATGCCTGGTCCTGGCCCATTGTCTTCGTCGGCCAGCTGATGGTGGCCCTGTGTTTTGCCGAGCTGGCCGGCCGCTACCCCGTGGCGGGATCCGTCTACAACTGGGCCAAACGGCTGGCGTCCGGAACATCGGCGTGGCTGGCCGGCTGGCTGCTGCTGCTGTCCTCCATCATGGCGCTGGGGTCCGTGGCACTCGCGCTGCAGCTCACCCTGCCGCAGCTCTGGTCCGGCTTCCAGTTCGTCGGTGACGGCACCGGCCCGTACGACTTCGCCATGAACGGCGTTGTGCTGGCCACCATCATGATCACCATCTCCACCCTCATCAATGCCTTCGGTGTGAAGCTCATGACCAGGATCAACAGCGTCGGCGTTTTCGTGGAGCTGATTGCCGCCGTCCTGCTGATCCTCGCATTGGGCTGGCACGTGGTGCGCGGGCCTGAGGTCTTCTTCGACACCGCCGGTTACGGGGAAGGCCATGACCTGGGCTTCTTCGGCGTGTTCCTGATCGGTGCCATGGCTTCCGGCTACGTCATGTACGGCTTTGACACGGCCAGCTCCCTCGGAGAGGAAACCAAGGACCCCAAACGCACGGCACCCAAGGCCATCCTGCGGGCCGTCACGGCCTCGTTCCTGCTCGGCGGCCTGATCCTGCTCTTTGGCATCCTCGCCGCGCCGGACCTCGCCGATCCCAAAGTGGGTTCGGCCGACGGCGGCCTGCAGCACATCGTGCTCTCGGTGCTGGGCGGGCCTTTCGGCAAGGCCTTCCTCGTGTGCATCGTGGTGGCCGTGGTGGTCTGTACCCTGTCCGTCCATGCGGCCGCCATCCGGATGATGTTCGCCATGGCACGGGACAACAACCTGCCGTTCAGCCGGCAGCTGAGCAAAGTGGATCCGGTCCGGCGAACCCCCACTGTTGCGGCCATCGTCATCGGCGTCCTCGCCATTATGCCGCTGCTCATCAACGTCATGCAGCCGGCGATTTTCACGATTCTGTCCAGCATCAGCATCGTGCTGATTTATCTGTCCTACCTCCTGGTCACCGCACCCATGCTGCGCAACCGGCTCCTGGGGAAGTGGCCGGGCGATGCTTCCGACGCCGGATTCAGCCTGGGCAAATGGGGGCTTCCGGTGAACATCCTCGCGGTCCTGTGGGGCGGCGCCATGACGGTGAACCTGATCTGGCCGCGCCCGGAGATCTACAACTCGGTGCCGCCGTTCGAGTGGTACCTGCAGTGGGGCGGGGTGCTGTTCGTTGCCGCCGTCACCGTGGGCGGGGCCCTGCTGTACCGCCTGAAGATCCGCCATCAGACGGGCGTGCTGGCCGAGCACGCCGCGGCCGTCGCAGCGCATCCGTCGTCGGGCTCCGACCTGCAGGCTCATTCCGCTGAAGGCCAGATGGCGGACTCCAACGTCACTTAAGGCCGCTGCGCCCTCTCAGCTCCAGGCTGGCGGTTCCCGGGAAGGGTCGACGGCGGCAATCACTTTGCCGCCGTCGACCCTTCCCGGTC
>DATFAE010000220.1:0-7172 GCA_035254945.1 Arthrobacter sp.
TGGTTCCATTCATAGAGCGCTTCACCTGCGTCGATCCCCTCATAGCACTGCAGCCGGAACAGGGGAGTGTTGAGCACGCGGGCCAGCGCCTTCGCAGCCTCCGTCTTGCCCACCCCCGCTTCTCCTTCCAGCAGGATGGGCTGGGGCAAACGCACGGCCAGGAACAGCGCCGTGGCCAGTCCGATGTCGGCGAGGTAGTCGCCGTCGTCAAGTGCAGCCATTAGCGACGGAACGTCCGGAACCAGCTGCTGCACATCTTCTTCCGCGCCACTGCGCGCAGCGTTGCTCACGGTGCGCCCCGAAGCGTGTTGAGCATCCGTTCGTAGTCCTCATCGGTGTTGATGTCCAGGGGAATGGCGCCGGACACGGTCACCTCGGTCACCTCCGACGCCCGCTCCTCAAGCAACTTCCACACCGCCTTGTCGCCGTGCAGTCCGGCGAGCGCCGGCAGGGCGGACCGGGCAAAGGCAAACGGATGGCCGATTCCGTCGTCGTAGCGGCAGACGGCGATTCCGGACTGCCCGCGTCCCGCCAGCAGCCTGTGGACGCTCTCCGCCAGGACCCCCGGCTGGTCGCCGAGCAACAGGACCACCACATCTATGTCGGAATGAAGCGCCGGCAGGGCGGCGGCCATCGACGATCCACACCCGGTGCCGAAGTCCGGGTTGACGGCGACATCGCAGCCAGCCGTGTTCACGCCTTTCAGCACCTCTTCGCTCGAGCCGCCCACCGCCAACACCAGCTGGGCGAAGCCGCAGGCCCGGGCGGTGGCCAGTACGGCGTCGAGCAGCACTCCGTCTCCGTAGGGAAGGAGCTGCTTGGGGCGTCCCAGCCGGCGGGATCCGCCCGCTGCCAGGACCAGCCCGGCAATCCGGGGCTTTCCTGTTGGACGGCCGGGTGTCAGCGGGTCAGGGCTGCGTGTATGACGCGGCTGGGCTTCAGCGAGAGGCGTCATAGCGTTCCGGATCTTTGCGGAATGCCTCGTAGCATCCCCGGGAACAAAAGTAGATGGTGGTGCCGCCGTGCTCGAGGTGCAGCGTTGACTCGACTGCGGCCACAGTCATCCCGCACACAGGGTCAATGGCCGTCGCCGGTGCGCTTTGAACAGCCGCCGGGTGCCGTCCCTTGGCCCGTTCGGCAATGAGCTGCGCGAGGATGGACACGGCGATCTCGCCCGGGGTGCGGGCTCCCAGGTCCAGCCCTGCCGGGCTGAACACACGGGAGCGCAAAGATTCGTCCACATCCAGGGAGGCCAGGACGGCGGCACCCCGCACCTCGCTGGCAACCAGCGCGACGTAGGGCACCCCGGCACGCAGTGCGCCTTCCAGCGCACCTTCCTCCTCCCTGCCGTGGGAGGCTACGATCAGGGCGGCGTCGTCGGGTCGGGGGTCGGCCGCCCGCCCGTCGGTCAGTTCCATCTGCAGGCCGACTCCGGCTCCGAGTGAAGCCAGGGCCTGGGCCACCGGGGTGGTGCCGACCACCAGGACCCGCGGCGCCGGGATGTGCGGCTCGAGGAAGATTTCCACCGTTCCTCCGCTGAGGCAGGGGTTTGACACCTCGACGGCGCCTTCCTCGCTCCGGTGCGACGGCTCGCCGGGCACAACGCGGAGCAACAACGGCTCTTGGGCTGCGAGTGCCTTCAGGCTATATTCCCGCACGGAGGCTTCGACGCAGTTTCCGCCCACGAAGCCATTCATTTCCCCGGTGGACAGGATCAAGGCGGTGTCACCGGCGTGGGCACTCGTGGGCCGCTGCGCCCGCACCACCGTGGCACGGACGAACGGCTCCCGGCGGCTGATGAGTTCCGTTGCCCTTGCCGCGAGGGTTTCTGCCGTGGCCTGCATGTCAGATCGGTGGCCTTGGCCGGCCCTGCATGGCCTCCCATACCCGGGCCGGCGTGCACGGCATGTCCATGTGGACCACCCCGTAAGGTGCCAGTGCGTCGACGATCGCGTTCACGATGGCCGGGGGCGAGCCGACTGTGGCGGACTCTCCGATGCCCTTGGCGCCGATGGGGTGGTGCGGTGACGGCGTCACTGTAAATCCGGTCTCCCAGTCCGGTACCTCCATCGCCGTGGGAATCAGGTAGTCCATAAAGGAGCCGCCCAGGCAGTTGCCCGCCTCGTCGAACTCAATGATTTCCATGAGGGCCATGCCGACGCCGTCGGTCAGGCCGCCGTGCACCTGGCCTTCGATAATCATCGGGTTGATCCGGGTCCCGCAGTCATCCACCGCGATGAAACGCCGCACCTTGACATGGCCTGTACCCGGATCGATGTCCACTACGCAGATGTAGGCACCGAAGGGGAACGTCAGGTTCGGCGGGTCGTAAGTGACCTCTGCGTCGAGGTTGCCGTCGATTCCCTCGGGCAGCGTCATTGTGCCGTGGGCGGCCATGGCGATTTCCTCGATGGTCTTCCCGGCGCCGGGATCGCCCTTGACGAACCAGCGGCCCTTCTCCCACTCGAGGTCTTCGGGCCGGGTTTCGAGCATGGCTGCGGCGATAAGCTTCGCCTTTTCGCGGACCTTCCGCGCAACGAGTGCCACCGCGCCGCCGCTGACCGGTGTCGACCGGCTCCCATAGGTGCCCAGGCCGAAGGGCGTCTGGTCCGTGTCACCGTGGACGACGTCGATGTTCTCCGGCGGAATGCCGAGCTCTTCCGCGACGATCTGCGCGAACGTGGTCTCGTGGCCCTGCCCCTGGCTCTGGACGGAAAGCCGCACGACGGCCTTGCCGGTGGGGTGGACGCGCAACTCGGCGCCGTCGGCCATGCCCAGACCCACGATGTCGAAGTGCTTGCGGGGGCCGGCTCCCACGACCTCAGTGAAGAAGGCGACGCCGATGCCCATGAGTTCGCCACGTTCGCGTTTTTCTACCTGCTCGCGCCGGAGCGCCTCGTAGCCGGCCATCTTCATCGACAGGCGCATGGCCTCTTCATAGTTGCCTGAGTCATAGACCCAGCCGGTCTTGTTCGCGTAGGGGAACTGTTCGGGCTTGATGAAGTTCTTCAGCCGGAGTTCCGCCGGGTCCATGTCCAGCTTTCGGGCCAGGATGTCCACCATCCGTTCCACCAGGTAGACGGCTTCCGTCACCCGGAACGAGCACGCGTAGGCAACGCCGCCCGGAGCCTTGTTGGTGTAGACGCCCCTGACCTTGCAGAACGCGGCCTGCAGGTCGTAGCTGCCAGTGAAGATCGAGAAAAAGCCTGCGGGGTTCTTGGTGGGCTGCGCGGTAGCGTTGAACGCGCCGTGATCGGCCAGCACGCTGGTCCTGAGAGCGAGGATCTTGCCGTCTTTGGTGGCGGCGATCTCGCCCTGCATGATGTAATCCCGGGCGAACGACGTGGACATCAGGTTTTCCGAGCGGTCCTCCACCCACTTCACCGGCTTGCCGGTGACGATCGATCCGACGACGGCGAGGATGTAGCCGGGATAGATGCCCACCTTGTTACCGAACCCGCCGCCGATATCGGGGGAGACGATACGGATCTTGTGTTCGGGGATGCCGGCCACAATCGCGAACAGGGTGCGGTGCGCGTGCGGGGCCTGGGTCGTCTCATAGAGCGTCAGCTTTCCGGAGACGGCATCGAAGTCCGCGACGGCGCCGCACGTCTCCATGGGTGCCGGGTGGACTCGGGGGTAGACGACCTCCTGTGTCACGACGACGTCGGCTGCGGCGAAGACCGCCTCGGTTTCCGCCTCATCGCCCATCTCCCAGTCGAAAATCCGGTTGTCCGTCCGGCCTTCGAGATCATCCCGGATCAGGGGGGCGTCCGGGTCCAAGGCTTTGCGTGCATCGATCACCGGAGGGAGCAGGTCATATTCGACGTCGATCAGTTCCAAGGCGTCGCGGGCGGCGTAGCGGTTCTCCGCGACGACGAAAGCGACCTCCTGCCCCTGGAAGCGCACTTTGTCGGTCACGAGCACGGCCTGTACATCCGCTGAAAGCGTGGGCGCCCAGGCGAGATTGAGCGCCAGCAGGTCCTTGCCGGTGATCACGGCGAGCACTTTCGGGTGGGCCAACGCGTTGGTGGTGTCGATCGAGACCAGCCGCGCATGGGCAACCGGGGCGCGCAGGATGGCGCCGTGCAGCATTCCCGGCAGCACAATGTCGTCGACGTAGTGGCCCTTCCCACGGACGAACCGGGGGTCTTCCTTGCGCTGGATGCGCCCGTACCCGATCGGGCGGTCGGCGTCACCGGCCGCCGGATTGCCGGGCCGATCGTGGATAACAGTCATGCCTTCACCTCTGTGTCTGCGACGTCCGGGACCGCCGTGTCCGTACCCTCGATGACTTCGTCTGGTGCTGCAACGTCAGCGGCCGCCCCTGCCGGGTGGTCGGCAGCCCACTGCACAGAGCGGACGATGGTGGCATATCCGGTGCAGCGGCAGATCTGCCCGGAAATGGCCTTCCGGATCTCGGTGTCGTCCGGATGCGGGTTCTTGTCCAGCAAGGCGCGGGCCGTGAGCATCATGCCGGGGGTGCAGAAGCCGCACTGCAGCCCGTGCTCCTCCATAAATCCCTGCTGAACCGGATCGAGAGTGCCTGCCGTGGCGAGTCCTTCAACCGTGAGGATATCGTGCCCGGCCGCCATCGCCGCGAGCACGGTGCAGGACTTCACGGGCTGGCCGTCCATCAGGACCACGCACGTTCCGCAGTTGGTGGTGTCGCACCCCCAGTGCGTGCCCGTGAGGCCAAGGACTTCGCGGATGTAGTGAACCAGCAGCACCCGCGGTTCGATGTCGGAGGCAACTTCGTTTCCGTTCACGGTCATGCTGATCTGCATGGACCTCAACCTTCCTGTGTTCCGGCAGCCCGGGCGCATGCCTGCCGCAGGACCCTGCGGGTGAGCTCGTCGGCCAGATGCCGCTTGTAGTCGATTTGTCCGCGCTGGTCCGCAACGGGATCACACGCAATGGCTGCGAGCCGGCCGGCCTCGACGAACAGCTCCTCGCGGGGCTGCTGTCCAAGCAGCACGGCTTCGGCCTCCGCGACGGTTCCGTCGAGGCCCAGGGCCGTGAGACCGATGGCGGCATCGTTGACGCTGCCGTCGTCCGCCAGTGAGATGGCCGCCCCGGCTGCGGCCACGGCCCAGTCGCCAACCCGGCGTTCCACTTTTTCGTAGGCGCTTCCCGAGCTCGGACGCACGGGGAACCGGACTTCGCACAGCAACTCGTCTGGTGCCACCGCCGTTTCATAGGGGCCGCGGTGGAACTCCTTCATGTCGACGAGGCGTTCGCCGCCGGGACCGCGGACCACCGCCACAGCACGCAGGACGTCGCAGACCGTGGAAAGGTCTTCGGCCGGGTCGGCCTGGCACAGGGAACCGCCAATGGTTCCGCGGTTGCGGACCACAGGATCGGCGATGACCGCTTCGGCGTCCGAAATGATCGGGAAGAGGCGGGCCACTTCGGCTGATTCGAGAAGGGCCGTATGGCGCGTCAGCGCGCCCACCCGCAGGTACTCCCCGTCGAGGAGGATGAAGTCGAGTTCGAACAGGTCGTTGATGTCGACCAGCCATTCGGGACGGGCCAGGCGGAGTTTCATCATGGGCAGCAGGCTGTGGCCACCGGCGACTACCCGGGACTCGGGGCCGTGGCGTGCAAGAAGTTCAAGGGCATCGTTCACCGTGCTGGCCCGCACGTAGTCAAAAGGAGCCGGAATCTGCATTTTCCCTACCTCACGCCATGGCGCCGCACACTGTAAGACGCCGATTTGAGGTCAGTCTTGCCCCGGCCCGAGGGGAGTGTCAATATCGTCATAAGCGAAGGGTTATGAAGCTGTGTCGATGACTTTGAGCCAGCTGCGGGCCTTTGCGCTCGTGGCCAGACTGGGGTCTCTTCACGCTGCCGCGGCGGCCCTGGCCGTCAGCGAGCCGGCAGTCTCCTCGGCCCTGGCTGCGCTCCGGAGGGACCTTGGCGATCCCCTCTTCGTCCGCGCCGCAGGAGGCATTGCCCTGACGCCTGGCGGCCGGGCGCTGGCGGACTACGCCCAGGAAATCGTCGGCCTGGCTGACCAGGCCCGGTGGGAGGTCTCCCACGCAACCACAGACTCCGGGTTGCTGAGAATCGTGGCAACAGCTCCGTTCGCTGAACATGCGGCCGGACGGCTGCTTGACCTATTCACCAAACGCGTCCCCGGAGCCTCCGTCGATGTCGTAGTGGAGTCCGCTGCCGACATAGCGTCGCTGCTCCGTGACCGCGCCTACGACATAGCCCTTGGCGCCAGGCCCGCGCAGCCAGCCGGCCCGGGTGCCGACGTCGGCCTGGAAATGGTCCCCTTCCTGCGGTATCAGCGGGTCTTTGTGGTGGCGGCGTCGCACCCCCTGGCAGGGCTGTACGGGCCCGTTCCACTGGCACGGTTGCTGGACCGCCCGTGGTTCGCGGGCCCCTCCGGCATCCAGGCGGAGACGGATGAAGGGCGGTGGCTGTCGTCGATGGGCGTAGCGCCCGAAGTCATCCGGCTAAGCAGCGAAACCGACGCGCTCGCCGCCGTCAGGGCGGGGGAGGGCCTGATGCTCGCCTTGGGGCACATCGTGCGGGCGGAACTCCAAACCGGAGTCCTGGTGCGCGTACCCGTGGTCGGAACTCCGGTGTCCGGCCTGTGGTGGGCGAGCACGCTGGACCACGGCCGGACAACCTCCAAGGCAAAGGCGCTGCAGCGCTTCGTCACCACATCGGATGCAACAGCCGCTATGGTCGCACCGGGCGGCTCGCGGGGACTTGAACGACGGGGATCCAAAATTCACGTGGCGCTCTGGAGCTGAGGCCGAAGGCCATCCCCGCCCCTATGCATGCTGTTCGACCCGGGCCTGGGCACCAGTTTCGGCTTCCTGCTGTCCGTTCTGGCGACTGTGGGCATCATCGTGCTCGGCCAGGGGATGGTGGACCTGGCTCCTGCCGCTGTGCCGCACTGGGTGGCGGCTGCAGTTGCCGTGCCGCTGTCCGCGCAGCTTCTGTGCGGCCCGGTGATTGTGCTCCTTCAGCCACAATTCTCGACTTACTCCCTGCTGGCGAACGTGCTGGCCTCGCCTTTGGTGGCGCCTGTGACCCTTCTTGGCACGCCCGCGGTTCCCCTGGCGGTCCTGGCACCGTGGGCTGCCACGGCCCTGATCGCGGTGGCGGGCACTTTCTGCGGCGGCGTGGCCGGACGGCACGGCTCATGGCCGGGT
>DATFAE010000221.1:0-27425 GCA_035254945.1 Arthrobacter sp.
GGTTCGCCGAGCCGTCCGTTCCTGATGCGATCCAGGGCGACGAACCCCTGGACGAACAGGCGGGGGCGGCAGGCGGCGCCTGAACGCCTGTAGCCGGGAGTCAGCCGGCCAGGACGTCCAGGTCAACGCCCGCCAGGACGCTGGCAGGGTGCGGTCCCCGTGCAGTCAGTTCGATTGACCAGCTTTCCGGCCACGGGATCTGTGTTCCGGCGAGGATGATGTTGCCCGGATAACGCCCGGCGAACATCCCGGTTTCCCCGAAGGCGGCGACATCCACCATGGCCCGGCGCAGGGCAGCAGCCTGGCTGCGCGCCAGGGTGAGCCCGGGCTCGTCCCCGACATTAACGATCAGGAGCCCATTGGCTGTGAGCCGTTCACGGGCCTCCTGGTAGAACTCCACGCACGCGATGTGGCCAGGAGCGTCCGGTCCGGAAAAGATGTCCAGGATCACGACGTCGAACCGCAGTTCCGGAGCCAGCCCGGCGAGGGCGTCACGGGCGTCGCCGATGACAGTCTGAAGGTCCGTTCCGTGAGGCAAAGGCAGGTGCTGCAGCACAAAATCCAGCAGCTCCCGCTCCAGTTCCACGGCGTACTGGACTGACCCCGGCCGGGTGGCCTGGATGTAGCGGGCAAGCGTCAGGGCGCCGGCCCCGAGGTGGAGCGCCCGGATCGGCTGCCCCTCCGGGGCTGCGAGATCCACGAGGTGCCCGATGCGGCGCAGGTACTCGTAAAAGATTTCCTCGGGATGCGCCATATTGACATGGGACTGTTCGGCGCCGCCGATGCTGAGGATGTACGCGCCGTCCGTGAAGGGGTCCGCGTCGATAGAGGCGTGCTGGCTTGTGGTCCGCAGGAACCTGGCTGCCCGTTCCCGGCTGTCTGCCGGCATCAGAGCCTGCCGCTGAGGGTGGAAAGCCTGGCGGCGGCCTCTTCGAGTACTTCCACTTTCTTGCAGAAGGCAAACCGCAGCAGGCTCCGGGTCCGTTCGGCGCCATGGGGGTGGCAGAACACCGGTACAGGGATGGCAGCCACCCCTACGAGGCCTGGAAGCCGCCGGGCCAGGTCCACCGAGTCGCTGATGCCCAGCGGCGCGGTGTCCACATTGACGAAGTAGGTACCGAGCGGGGTGAAGACGTCGAAACCGGCGGCGCGGAGGCCTTCGCTGAGGATGTCGCGCTTGTACCGGAGCGTGTCCGAGATGCCCAGGTAGAACTCGTCCGGAAGCGCCAGGCCGCCCGCGATGGCCGCCTGGAAGGGCGTTCCGGAGCTGTAGGTCAGGAACTGCTTTACGGTGCGGATCGCGGACACCAGGTGCTCAGGTCCGGTCAGCCACCCGATCTTCCAGCCGGTGAACGAAAAGGTCTTTCCTGCCGAGGAAATGGTGACTGTCCGCTCCGCGGCACCTGGCAGGGTGGCCACAGGGATGTGGCTGACGCCAAACGTGAGGTGCTCGTACACCTCATCGGTGATGATCAGGCAGTCGTGCTCCCGGGCAAGTTCGACGACGCGCTGAAGCACCTCCCGCGGGAAAACCACGCCGGTTGGATTGTGCGGGTTATTGACCAGCACCACCTTGGTGCTGGCGCTGAAGGAAGCTTCCAGGGCCGCCATGTCCGGCAGGAAGTCAGGGGCCAGCAGGGGCGCGGTCACGTGCGTTGCCCCGGACAGTCCGATGATGGCGCCGTAAGAGTCATAGAACGGCTCGAAAGTCAGCACCTCGTCGCCCGGGCCGGTCAGTGCCAGCAAGGCCGCCGCAATGCCCTCCGTTGCCCCGGTGGTGATGATGATCTCGGTCTGTGGATCGGGGGCCAGCCCGTAAAACCGCTCCTGGTGGGTGGAGACAGCCTCACGCAGTTCCAGGATGCCTTTGCCCGGAGCGTATTGATTGGCGCCGGCTGCGATGGCCGCCTGGGCCGCAGCCTTGATCTCCTCGGGACCGTCCTCATCAGGAAAACCCTGGCCCAGGTTGATGGCGCCGGTCTGCAGTGCCAGGGTGGTCATCTCTTCAAAGATGGTGACGCCGAGGGCGCCGTCCTCCCCGAGCAGGTTGGCTCCGACCGCCGCCCGCTGCCATGGGGCGGCGGCGGCGGGCGTGAAAAGTTCCCGTGGTGCATGCATCCAGTCATGGTATCCCGGCGTCCCGATGCGGTAGGTTCGAAAGCATGAGACGAGCTGTTTGCCCCGGATCCTTTGACCCCATCCACAACGGCCATCTCGAGGTAATTGCGCGGGCGGCGGGCCTCTTCGACGAGGTCATCGTGGCTGTCTCCACCAACTACTCCAAGAAGTACCGGTTCAGCCTGGGGGACAGGATCGACATGGCCCGGGAAACGCTGGCGTCCCTGAAGGGCATCGTGGTGGAACCGGTTGGCGAGGGGCTGCTGGCGGAATATTGCCGGCAGCGTGGAGTGTCAGCAATCGTCAAGGGGCTCCGGTCCTCCTCGGATTTTGATTATGAACTGCCGATGGCCACCATGAACCGTCAGCTCAGTGGTGTGGAAACGGTGTTCCTGCCCGCCGAGGCGCATTACCTGCACCTGTCCTCTACCCTGATCAAGGAAGTCGCGGCCCTGGGCGGCAGCGTCTCTGACTACGTGCCCCGTTCGGTCCAAAAAAGGCTGCTTGCTGGCGAGTCTTCGTCCGATCAGCCGCCAAGAGGGTAGGCTAGTCCGGTACTCGGCGGCCTTCGGTGGCCTGGTTTGAGTCCATACGGGTCTTCAGGCTAAGATGGTACGTCGGTCATATGTTCAACAGGAGTTCTCATTAAGCGAGATGCTAGTTCGCCCTTGGCGTTCGACGTCAAGGACCTCGGGCGCAGCCCGGGAAGCATGCGGACACTGAAGGAACATGTACCCGCACCAGGTGATCTTGGTGTGGCGCTCATTGGCGTTCAGGAAGGCTCGGATATTGAGCTGGATCTGAGGCTTGAGGCCGTACACGAAGGAATTCTGGTATCAGGAACCGCAATCGCTGCAGTAACGGGCGAGTGCGGCCGATGCCTGGATCCCCTTGCGTATGACCTTGAGGTCAATGTGCAAGAACTTTTCTTCTACGAAGGCGTCCTGCTTTCGGATGAAGAAGACGATGAAGAGCAACGTCGAGTCGAGCACGATCTGATCGATCTTGAACCGGTGTTGCGGGACGCAGTTGTAACCATGCTGCCGTTCCAGCCGGTGTGCCGGGAAGACTGCCAGGGCCTTTGTTCCGAATGCGGAGCTCGCCTGGAAGACGAGCCGGGGCACCACCACGAGGTCTTGGATCCTCGCTGGGCTGCCCTAGCTGATATGGCTAAGCCTGACCGGCAAAATTGATTTGTACGTGTTTGTCTAGAGAGAAATGAGTTAGCCGTGGCTGTTCCCAAGCGGAAAATGTCTCGCTCGAATACCCGCGCCCGCCGCTCCCAGTGGAAGGCGACTGCCCCCCACCTGGTGAAGACCGTAGAGAACGGCCAGGTTACTTACAGCCTGCCGCACCAGGCAAAGGTCGTCACCGACTCGGCTGGCACTGCGCTGTTCCTTGAGTACAAGGGCCGCAAGGTCGCAGACGTCTAATTGGCCACACAGGCTGAGATGATGTCTTCAACTGAAGAGCTTCTGAAGCGTCTCGGTGTCTCCATTGACGCCGGGACGCTTCGTCTTGCTCTCACGCACCGATCCTACGCCTACGAAAACGGCGGAATCCCCACCAATGAGCGGCTGGAATTCCTGGGTGACTCCATCCTGGGCTTCTCAGTCACGGATGCCCTGTACCGGGACAACCCCTCGTTGCCGGAAGGGGACCTTGCGAAACGGCGCTCCGCCGTCGTCAGCACACGGGCCCTGGCGGGCATCGGGCGGAGCCTCGGCATTGGCGACTACATTTACCTTGGCCAGGGCGAAAAGCTCACCGAGGGCAAGAACAAGGCCTCCATCCTCGCTGACACCATGGAAGCACTGATCGGTGCCACCTACGTGTCCAACGACATCGAGACCGCCCGCCAGCTGGTCATGCGCCTGATCGGTCCGCTCTTGAAGGATGCAGCCGCCCTCGGTGCCGGCACAGACTGGAAGACCAGCATCCAGGAACTGGCAGCCAGCAGGCAGCTCGGCAGCATCCACTACGCCGTGGAAGGAGCCGGCCCGGACCACGCCCGCACGTTTACGGCGGTCCTGGAGATCGGGGGCAACGCCTACGGCAAGGGTTCGGGCCATTCCAAAAAGGAAGCCGAGCAGGAAGCCGCCGCGGACGCGTGGCGCGTGCTCTCCGGGACGTCCCGTACGGAGTCTGCTGACGACTCCGCAGACTCCGCCGCCTCCGTCTAGGCTGACCTGTGCCGGAACTCCCGGAAGTGGAAGTAGTCCGCCGCGGACTGGTGAGCTGGGTCCGCGGCCGCACGGTCACCTCCGTTGAAGTGCTGGACCCCCGCTCCATCCGACGCCATGCCCTCGGCGCGGAGGATTTCGTCGGCAACCTGGAAGGTGCCACCGTGGCGGACGTCGTCCGCCGCGGCAAGTTCCTCTGGATGCCGCTGCTGGACACAATGCATTCCGGCCCCGCGCCGGCCGTCGCCCTGATGGCCCACCTGGGTATGAGCGGCCAGTTGCTGATGCAGGACACCGCCGCACCGGATGAAAAGCACCTCAAAGTCAGGCTCCGGCTGAGTCCCCGCGCCGGCATGCCGGAACAGCTCCGATTCGTGGACCAGCGGATTTTCGGCGGACTGTTCGTCACCGCCATGGTCCCCACAGGTGACGGCGGGCCCGGCGGCCTCGCTGAATCACCCCTTCCGCTCATCGCCGAAGAGGCATCCCACATCGCCCGCGACCCCCTGGACCCTGCGTTCTCCTTCGAACTGTTCTACAACCGGCTCCGCAAGCGCAGGACGGGGCTCAAACGTGCCCTGCTGGACCAGGGGCTGGTTTCAGGGATCGGCAACATCTACGCGGACGAGGCCCTGTGGCGGGCCAAACTGCATTACGCCAGGCCCACCGACAAGCTGCGGCGGGCCGATGCTGCGCAGCTCGTAAGCTGTGCCCGTGAGGTCATGCTGGACGCCCTGGCAGCCGGGGGGACCAGCTTTGACTCGCTGTACGTCAACGTCAACGGGGCCTCCGGCTACTTCGACCGCTCCCTGAACGCCTACGGAAGGGAAGGCCAGCCGTGCGGGCGCTGTGCCGCCGTCGGGATTACTTCCCTGATCCGCCGGGAACAGTTCATGAACCGCTCGTCCTACACCTGCCCGGTGTGCCAGCCCCGGCCGCGGAACGGGCGCTGGTAACCGGCCAGGAAAGTCTGCGGATTCTGCGGTTCCGCAATGTGGGTTCCGTTGACAGACTGGGGCCATAAGAAGCGGTGGTCCGTCCCAGGCGGCTGCCACGCCCCAGCCCACCAGCAGGAACCAGGCAGCCCTTGTACCTTTCGATGTCGGACCGCACGGGCGGCCAGAAGGACTCCCAGGCCGTGCCGCCGTCCGCAGCCGCGACGGCATTCCGGCTGTCGCCTGTAATCATCTGGCTCGGCGTCGTCAGCATGATGACGGATATTTCCTCAGAGTCGGTGTCGGCCATCCTGCCTCTTTACGTGACCGGATTCCTTGGACTGTCCACCATCGCGTTCGGGATCATCGACGGCATCAACCAGGGCGCCAGCGCCATCGTGCGGATTGCGGCAGGCTGGGTCTCTGACCGAACGGGACAGCCCAAGCGTGTGGCCGTTGCCGGCTACGGCCTCTCGATGATGGCCAGGATCGGGTTCCTCTTCGCGGGCGGGTTCTGGGCCATCGCCGGAATCGTCACAGGTGACAGGATCGGAAAAGGCATCCGCACGGCACCCCGCGATGCGCTGATCTCCGACGCGGCGCAGCCAGACCACCTGGCAAGGTCCTTCGGGGTACACCGCATGCTGGACAGTGTGGGTGCGGCCACCGGGCCGCTCCTGGCGTTCCTGGTGCTGGTGCTGATCCCCAACGGCTTCAGCACGGTGTTCATCGTTTCGCTGGCCTTCTCGGTGATCGGCGTGGCGGTGCTGGTGCTGATCGTCCCTGGCCGCAGGCGCGGGCCCGCCGGCCAGGGAACGGCCGCCAGCCGTCCACGCTTCCGGTGGTCCCAACTGCGGTGGGCCACGCTGAAGGAGCAGGGCCTGGCGCGGCTTCTGCTCACGGCCGGCCTCCTGGGCCTCCTGACGATCGGTGACGGGTTCATCTACCTGATCCTCCAGGACCGGGGCTCCTTTGCCGTCCAGTGGTTCCCGCTCCTCTATGTGGGAACCAACGTAGTCTTCCTCCTTTTCGCCATTCCGTTGGGAAAGCTGGCTGATCGGTGGGGCCGGATCCCGGTTTTCCTGGCCGGGCACCTGGCCCTGCTGGCCTGCTACGTCCTCGCTGCGCTTCCCTTCGGCGGCCCGGGGGCCACCCTCGGCTGCCTGATCCTCCTGGGGGTTTTCTACGCCGCCACCGATGGTGTCCTCGCCGCCATGGTCAGCCGGCTGACCCGACCGGAGAACCTGGCGACGGCCCTTGGTACAGCCCAGACCGTCGTCGCACTCACACGGATGGCGGCAGCCACGGCATTCGGGGTCCTGTGGTTCGTACTCGGCCCCGTGACTGCCATGCTGTGCGTTGCCGGGCTCCTTGCGGCGGCGCTCACCGTGGGCACGGCACTGCTGGGCGGGACCCGCCTCCGGACGGGCGCATCATGAGCCGGGGGAAGGGGACACAGCCCGCCCGGCCGAAGCCGACGCCCCCAGGCAACGGATCCCTGGCCACCCTCCCTGCGCCCGAAGCGGTTCCACCGGCCGCCCAGGCGGCACTGTTGCCTGACTCCGCCATGCGTCGGCGGTGGCTTATGCTGCTCGCAATCGTGGTGCTCGTGGCGGCGGGCTCGGCTGTCTACGCTGTTTCAGCGTTCCAAACGGCAAGAAGCAGCCAGGCAGCGGATTCTCCCGTCGACGTTGCCACGGCGGAAACTCTTCCGGCCGTCCCCTTTGTGATGTTCCGGAACACGGCACCGGGCCAGGGATTCGGGCAGGCCGCAACCGTCCTGCTGGCAGACCCGGCAGGCCAGCGTGCGCTGAGCGGACGCAGCTGCGACCGTGTGTATGCGGTCATGAACCTGGTGAGCTGCCTGAGTACCAGAAACGAGATCCCCACTAATTTTGAGGCGATCGTTTACGACGGCGATCTGGACGCGGTGGAATCGTGGGCCCTGGGGGGAATTCCCAGCCGCACGCGGATCAGCGCCGACGGTTCCTTGCTGGCAAGCACTGTCTTTGTGGCGGGGCACTCGTACGCCACCGCAGGATTCTCCACGGAGACCATCATCCGCGGCCGGGACGGAACAGTGCATGGCAATCTCGAGGAATTTGCCCTCATGTCCGGGGGAACGCAGATCAAGGCTGCGGACCGGAACATCTGGGGCGTGACGTTCGTCCCGGGGCAGCCCGATGCGTTCTACGCCACCGCCTCCTCGCAAGGGAAGGTCTGGCTGGTGCGGGGGAGCCTGAAGGACAAAACCCTCACCGTCGCAGGTGGGGGCATCGAATGTCCGTCCATCTCGCCGGACGGCACCCGGATCGCCTACAAGAAGAGCGTCACCGGGACCCTGGTGGGCCACCGCAACATCGCGGTTCTGGACATCGCCTCGGGCACCGAAACGGTCCTGACGGAAGAACGCGACATCGACGATCAGTTGGAGTGGCTCGACGCCAGTACAGTTGTCTACGGCGTCCCGCGGGATGAATCCGGCCAGGACAGCGACATCTGGTCCCTCGCCATCGATCCGGCGGCGCAGCCCTCACTCTTCATCCAACACGCCTGGTCTCCGGCGGTGGTGCGGCAGTAGCCGTTCCGGCAGGCAAGCTGCAAATCCGTGGAAACCCGCAGTGACGCAGTAGATTTGGGGCAGCAGAGCAGCCGCTTCAGCCATTCAGGAGACCAGATACACCTTGCACCTCAAAAGCCTTACCGTCCGGGGGTTCAAGTCGTTCGCGTCAGCCACGACCTTCGACTTTGAACCCGGAGTCACCGCAGTGGTGGGACCGAACGGTTCCGGGAAATCCAATGTGGTGGACGCCCTGTCCTGGGTGATGGGTGAACAGGGTGCGAAGACTCTGCGCGGCGGCAAAATGGAAGACGTCATCTTCGCCGGCACCTCCGGACGGCCCCCGCTGGGGCGGGCCCATGTCTCCCTGACCATCGACAACGCTGACGGGGCACTGCCGATCGAGTACAGCGAGGTCACCATTTCGCGGACACTCTTCCGCGCCGGGGGATCCGAATACGCCATCAACGGGGCCAGCTGCCGCCTGCTTGACATCCAGGAGCTGCTCTCCGATTCCGGCCTCGGCCGCGAAATGCATGTCATCGTCGGCCAGGGGCAGCTGGACAAGGTCCTGCACGCCACCCCGGAGGACCGCCGCGGCTTCATCGAGGAGGCCGCCGGAATCCTGAAACACCGCCGCCGGAAGGAAAAGACCGTCCGCAAGCTGGAGGCGATGCAGGCCAACCTCCAGCGCCTGAGCGACCTCACCGGTGAGATACGGAGGCAGCTGACACCGCTCGGCAAGCAGGCCGATGTGGCGCGCCGCGCCCAGCGTGTCCAGTTCGACGTCCGGGACGCGCGCGCGCGGCTGTTGGCAGACGACCTCGTCCGGCAGCAGGCCACGCTCGAGAAGGACGTGGCGGATGAGGAAGCCCTGAAGGCACGCCGCGCCCTCGTGGAGCAGGAGCTGGAGTCGGGGCGCAGGAAACAGGCCGCCATGGAACAGCTCGCCGCCGAGGCCACGCCGCTGCTCAACGAGGCGCGGGACACCTGGTACCGGCTGTCCGCTGCGCGGGAACGCCTCCGCTCCCTGGGGTCGTTGGCCCAGGAACGCGGCCGGCTGCTGGGCGCGGTTGACGCTGAACCGTACTCGGGGAGGGACCCGGAACAGCTTGAACGGCAGGCTGCCCGCGTCCGGGACGAGCTGACGGAACTCGATCGCCACATCCTGGACAGGCGAAGCGCCCTGGAGTCAGCGACAGCCGCCAAAAACGAGGCGGAAAGCCTCGCGGCCGCCGAAGAGAAGCGGCTGACAGCCGTCCTCCGTGCCGCCGCGGACCGGCGTGAAGGCCTCGCACGGCTTGCCGGCCAGGTCGGTGCCGCACGCTCGCGGGTGGAATCCGCCCAGGCTGAGCTTGGCAGGCTCCGTGACTCACTCGCCGCCGGGCAGGAACGCCGCCGCAAGGCCCAGACCGAGTTCACCGCCCTGGAGACCCAGGTGGCGGGAGTCGAGGAAGGCGAGGAAAGCCTCGACGCCGACTACGAGGACGCCAGCGCCGAACTTGACGCCGTCCACGCAGAGATTTCCAGCCTCACCGCCGCCGAGGGTGAAGCTGTCCGCGAACGCGACGCACTGGTGGCCCGGCGCGACGCGCTCCAGCTAGGACTGAACCGCAAGGACGGAACGGCCCATGCCCTGAGCTCCGGGCTCGACGGCCTCGTGGGCACGCTGGCTTCGGACCTCACAGTCAGCCCCGGCTTCGAGACGGCGATCGCGGCGGCACTTGGCGACGCCTCGGAAGCGATTGTGGTCCGGGATCCCGCTGTGGCAGCCGAGGTGGTGCAGCTCCTGAAGGATGACGACGGCGGGCGTGCCTCGCTGCTGCTGGCGTCGGCGTCGCCGTTGCCGGACGCAGCCGCCCCTGCGGGAGCGCTGCCGGCGGGTGCGCGCTGGGCGGTCGATCTCACCTCCGCTGCGGAGGGCAGCGGCCCTGCTGTCACGGCACTCCTGTCACGCGTCGCCGTGGTTGAGGACCTGGACAGCGCAGGCCGGCTGGTTGCCGAAAGGCCGGACCTGACAGCCGTGACCAAAGCCGGGGACGTCTTCAGCGCGCTCACTGTCACCGGCGGATCGGCGAAGGCGCCGTCCCTGCTTGAGGTGCAGGCCGCCGTCGACGACGCCGAGGCCCGCCTGGCCGCTGTCACGTCAGACCTGGAACGGAACCGGTTCGCGTTGGCCGGCGCTGAGGCCCGCCGTGCCGAAGCCCAGGCCCGGGCCGAGGCCGCCCTGGACCGCCTGCATGAATCAGACGCCCGGCTTGCGGCGGTCGCCGAGCGGCTGGGCCACCTGAATTCCATCCTGCGCAGTGCCGTGGGCGAGAGCGACAGGCTGGCCGCGTCCCTTGCCAAGGCCGAGGCCAATGTGGCCACGGAGGAAGAAGCGCTCGCAGCCATCACTGAACGTCTCGCCGCGGCACAACAGGCGCCGGCCGAAGAGGAACCCTCCACGGAACAGCGGGATGCCCTGGCCCTGGCAGCGACGCAGGCCCGGGCCGCGGAAATGGAAGCCAGGCTGGCGCTCCGCAGCACGGAAGAGCAGCTGACAGCCACCCGCAACCGGGCCGCATCGCTGGAGCGGGCAGCAGCGACTGAACGCAGGGCACGCGAAGAAGCCGCCGAACGGGCACGCCGCCGCCGGATCCAGGCGCGGCGCGCCGCCGCGGTGCAGGCAGGAGTGGAGCGCGCCCTGCGTTTCATCGACGTGTCCGTGGAGCTTGCCCGGCATGAGCGCGACCTCGCGGAGGAGAACCGCGAGCAGCGTGACCGAACCCTGCTGGAGACCAGGACCACCAATGATGCCTTCGCCCGCGAACTGGCCGAACTGACGGATTCGGTGCACCGCGACGAACTGGCGCGCGCCCAGCAACGGGCGCGGATCGAAGCCCTCGAAACGCGCTCCATCGAGGAACTCGGCATCACCCCCGACCTGCTGGTGGCGGACTTCGGCCCGGACGTCCCCGTACCCGTTCCTGCCGATGAAACCCAGGACAAGTGGGCAGCCCTCAGGACGCCCGTGGATGATGACGGCGCCCCGCTTCCCGAAGGGAAGCCCTACGTCCGGGAGGAGCAGGAGAAGCGGCTCCGGAAAGCCGAGAGGGATCTCTCCGCCCTGGGAAAGGTGAACCCGCTGGCACTGGAGGAATTCGCCGCGCTGGAAGAACGGCACCAGTTCCTCAGCACCCAGCTGGAAGACCTCAAATCCAGCCGCAAAGACCTGCTGGACATCATCAAGGAAGTCGATGACCGCGTCCAGCGCGTCTTCGCCGAGGCCTTTGAAGACACCCAGGCCCAGTTCGTCCGCGTCTTCGCCCGCCTCTTTCCGGGCGGGGAGGGCCGCCTGGTCCTGACGGACCCCTCGGACATGCTCACCACAGGCATCGAGGTGGAGGCACGTCCCGCCGGCAAAAAGATCAAAAGGCTCTCGCTGCTCTCCGGAGGCGAACGGTCGCTGACCGCTGTCGCCCTGCTGGTGGCGATCTTCAAAGCCCGGCCGTCGCCCTTCTACGTGATGGACGAGGTCGAGGCGGCCCTCGACGACACCAACCTGGGCAGGCTCATCACCATCTTCGAGGAGCTCCGGGAGTCCAGCCAGCTGATCGTGATCACGCACCAAAAGCGGACCATGGAAGTGGCTGATGCGCTGTACGGCGTCACCATGCGCGGCGATGGCGTCTCCACAGTCATCAGCCAACGCCTGGGTGCGGAAGTATAGCCTGACCCGGGTGCCCCGCCGCACCTGCGTGACACCCGTGTATAACGTGTGTGAGAAGCTAGGGGAGTGAATGACATCCTCCCCATTATTCTGTCCATTGTTGCTGCCCTGGCGGTTATTGGCGGGCTGATCCCGGTCCTGTTGAAGACGCGGAAGAACATCACCCAGTACCCGGGCACCCGGGACGCCAACGATCCGGCCACCCCGCAAGGCGGGGGAACACTGCTGGAGGACGCCCCGGTGGTGCCGGCCGACCGAGAGGCGCCTGCCGGCGTCGACCTTGACGGGCTGGAGACCACCGAGGTCCCCGACACCGTGGCGGGCCTTGAAACCATCCAGGTTGAGACGCCCCTTCCCGTGGCAGGCAGGCTCATGCGCCTGCGCGAACGCCTCGTCCGGTCCAACAACATCCTGGGCAAGGGCCTGCTGGCCCTCCTCTCCAGCGACAAGATCGATGAGAACGTCTGGGACGAGGTTGAGGAGACCCTCCTCCTGGCGGACCTGGGAACCGAACCGACGATGCAGCTCGTGGATGCCCTGCGGGAGCGCGTCAAGGTCCTCGGCACACGGACCCCGGAGCAGGTCAAGGCGCTGCTGCGGGAAGAACTCATCAAACTGGTGGATCCCACCATGGACCGCAGCCTGAACGTCACCCGCCATGCTGACAAACCGGCCGTTGTAATGGTGGTTGGAGTCAACGGCGTAGGCAAAACCACCACCGTGGGCAAGCTCGCACGGGTGCTCGTCGCAGAAGACAAGGACGTGCTGCTGGGCGCGGCAGACACCTTCCGCGCCGCAGCCGCGGAGCAGCTGGCCACCTGGGGCCAGCGCGTGGGGGTCCCCACAGTAAAGTCCGACGTCGACGGCGCGGATCCAGCGTCCGTCGCCTACGAGGCGGTCAAGGCAGGCATCGACCAGGAAGTCGACGTCGTGATGATCGACACCGCCGGCCGCCTGCAGAACAAGGTCGGCCTGATGGATGAGCTTGGCAAGGTCAAGCGCGTCATCGAAAAGCTCGCCGAAGTTGATGAGGTGCTGCTCGTTTTGGACGCCACCACCGGCCAGAACGGCCTCAACCAGGCCCGGGTCTTCTCCGAGGTGGTCAACATCACCGGCATCGTCCTGACCAAACTGGACGGCACCGCCAAGGGCGGGATCGTCGTCGCCATCCAGAAATCACTCGGGGTGCCCGTCAAGCTCATCGGCCTTGGCGAGGGCGCTGACGACCTCGCCCCCTTCGAAGCCGAGGGATTCGTCGACGCGCTGCTGAACTGACGCCGCTTTCAGCTGAGGGGTGGGATCCCACCCCTCAGTGCGTTAACCCTCGATGCGCCTCAGCGGTTCACGCGTGACGGCCCAGCTGGCCGCCGCCAGGACCAGGACGGCGCCCGTGACGCCGAACGCCCAGCCGTAGCCCATCCGGTCGGCGAGCACACCGGCCAGGATGGGGCCCGCAATGGCGCCGATGTCCGCCGTCATCTGGTAGATGGCCAGGACCTTGCCGCCGGAACGGCCCGATCCGATCACGTCCGCGACCGCGGCCTGCTGCGCCGGCCCCAGCAGCCCGGAACCGATGCCGGCAAGCGTGGACGCGAGCAGGAACCAGCCCAGCTCGTGGGTGAAGCCGATGGCTGAAGTGGCGGCCCCCGTGACGAGCAGTCCTGTCACCATCATCGGCTTGCGGCCCAAGGAATCGGCCAGGCGGCCCGAGAAGGTCAGGGCCGCCGCGTTGCCCGCGGCGAAGACTGCCAGCGCAAGTCCCGCCGCCTCCGGCCCCGCACCGAGGGCCGCCACGGCAAAGAGCGGAACCGTCGCCATCCTGACGCCGAACGTCGCCCACCCGTTCGCGAAGCTGGACACCAGCGAGGACCGGTAGGCCCCCACGCCGAGGGCATCAGCCAGGCGCATGTCCGGATTCTGCCCCTGCCCGTGGCCCGCTTCCCTGCGCTCGTGGCTGAGCTGGGTCTGGACGACGGTGGCCGCGATGACCAGGGCCGCGGCATACGCCAGGAACGGCACCCGCAGGCCAAAGCCTGCAAGCAGGCCTCCGACGATCGGTCCGCAAACATTCCCGACCAGGAACGCCGAAGCATAGGCACCGGACACCCGGCCGCGGCTCTCCGGCGGCGCCAGGCGGATCACCAGTGCCATGGACGCCACAGTGAACATGACCGAACCGATGCCGCCCAGGCCACGGAACAGCAGAAGCTGCCAGTAGCCCTGCGCGAAGGCACAGGCAGCGGTGGACACCGCCACGATCAGCAGTCCAGCCACGTAGACCGGGCGTTCACCCCATCGGGCGATCAGGGCGCCCCCGGCCGGGGCGAAGACCAGGCGCATCAGCGCGAAGATGGCCACGATCACTGCAGCCTCGGTGTTGCCGACGCCGAAGGTTGTAGCGAATTGTGGCAACACAGGCGCAACAAGCCCGAATCCGAGCGCAATAAGGAACGCTGCGGCCAGCATCACCTTGATGTCGCGCGGAAGCTTGTCCTGCCGTGCACGCCACAGGCCGGAAATCCGTGAAGTGGCGCCGCTCACAGGAGGTCTAGACGTCATGGGGCCGGTGTCCTTGCGTTCTTGGGACGGGTTGCTTGCAAGAGGGATGAAACATAACCGTAACAAGCCAGATATGCACCATTTACTTCCTAGAGGTTGTTGTAACAAACGCGCAATCTAAATCCTCCGTGGGCGAAACACAGCGCGGCCAGACTCTTCATAGGACGCAAAAGGCGTTGGCAGGCGGAGAGATCCGCAGTATCGATCTGAGAGAGGACGTGCACCATGGAACTTACCGCAGGTCACGTATGGCTCATGGTGGCGGCAGCACTCGTGCTGTTTATGACACCGGGTCTGGCATTTTTCTACGGCGGCATGACGCGCGCCAAAGCCGCGCTGAACATGATGATGATGAGCTTCATCTCCATTGGCATGGTTGGTGTGGTCTGGGTTCTCTGGGGTGCGTCCATGAGCTCCGGCGAAGGATTCCTGCAGATTGTCGGGAACCCGTTCGCTACCTTCGGCCTCGAGGGGATCACCACTCCTGACGGCCTCATCAAGGTCGGCTACGCGGCCACGTTCGCCATCATCACGGTCGCCCTCATCAGCGGCGCAATCGCTGACCGCGCCAAGTTTGGTGCCTGGACAGTGTTCGTCCCCGTCTGGGTCACGCTGGTTTACTGCCCGCTCGCCTACATGGTGTGGGGCGGCGGCCTCTTCGGGCCCGAAGGCGCCGTGGGCCAGGCCCTCGGCCCGGCCATTGACTTCGCGGGCGGCACCGTGGTGCACATCAACGCCGGCGTGGCAGCCCTTGTGCTGGTGCTCATCATCGGCAACCGCCGCGGCTTCGGCAAGGACCCGAACCACCGTCCGCACAACATCCCGTTCGTTATGCTCGGTGCAGCCATCCTGTGGTTCGGCTGGTTCGGCTTCAACGGCGGCGCCGCCACCACTGCAGAGCAGGGCGGCCTGATCTGGGTCAACACGCTCGCCGCGCCGGCTGCAGCAATGCTCGGCTGGCTCATCACCGAACGCATCCGCGACGGCCACCCCACCTCGCTCGGTGCCGCCTCCGGCGTCGTTGCCGGCCTGGTTGCCATCACCCCTGCCTGCGCCAACGTCAGCCCGGTCGGCGCGCTCGGCCTCGGCGTCGTCGCCGGTGTCGCATCCGCCCTTGCCGTCGGCCTCAAGTTCCGCTGGGGCTTCGATGACTCCCTCGACGTTGTGGGCGTCCACCTCGTGTCAGGCATCATCGGCACCGTCGCACTGGGCTTCATTGCCCTCCCCACCGACGGCGTGGGCGGCGGCCTCTTCTACGGCGGCGGAGCCACCCAGCTTTGGGCCCAGCTGGCAGCAGCCGGCATCGCCATCGCCTACTCGGCAATCCTGACTGCCATCATTGCCCTCGCGATCCACAAGACCATGGGCTTCCGGGTTTCGGATGAGCAGGAAGTCGTTGGTGTTGACCTCAGCCTGCATGCTGAGACCGCCTATGAGTTCGGCGTGGGAGGCCACGGCGGCAGCTTCCAGCCCCTTCACGAACTGATCACCGGCAAGGGTGCGCCGGAAGAGGGCGCAAGCGCCGATTCCAAGAAGACAGAATCAGCAACAGGTAAGGAAAGCGTGGGGGCATGAAACTGATCACAGCAATCGTCAGGCCGGAGAAGCTCGAAGCCATCCGGGAAGGTCTGGAAGCCTATGGTGTCCAGGGACTGACGGTCAGCGCGGCAAGCGGCTACGGCCGGCAGCGCGGCTACACGGAGGTGTACCGCGGAGCTGAATACAACGTGGACCTCCTGCCGAAGATCAGGGTTGAGGTGCTGGCCACCGACGAGCAGGCCGATGACATCCTCGACGTCATCATTGCAAGTTCCAACACGGGACGTGCCGGTGACGGCAAGGTCTGGACCGTGGACGTTTTCGAAGCAGTCCGGGTCCGTACCGGGGAACGCGGCGTCGCCGCCATCTGACCGGCCGAACAGGCAAGACACGGAGCGGGCAGGAAACCTGGAAAGGGTTTCCTGCCCGCTCTGTGCGTTGGCCTCCTAGCGGCCCTGATCCGGTCCGGACCAGCCCGCAGGACCCGACGATCCGGCGTCGTACTCCTCCAGCGGTACGGTGCCCCGTTTCCAGGCCCTGAGGACCGGTTCGACAATCCGCCAGCAGTCCTCGGCAGTGTCGCCGCGCACGGACAGGAGCGGATCGCCGGTCAGCACGCCTTCCAGCACCTCGCCGTAGGGCAGCAGGTCTGAATCGCTGAGCTCGGCATCCAACGTCACCCGGCTCAGGCTGAAAATGTTGCCGGGGCCGTTGACGTCGATGTCGAACTGGAGTGTGTCCGGGCCGAAACCTATCCGCAGCTGATTGGGCGAGTCGACTCCTGTGAACCCGGACGGAAGGTGGGGGACCGGGCGGAAGGTGACCACGGCCTCCTTGCGCTTCACACCGAGCGCCTTGCCTGAGCGCAGAATGAAGGGGACGCCTTTCCAGCGCCAGTTGTCGATTTCCACCGTGACCTCGGCGAGGGTCTCCGTGCCCCGGGCGGCATCCACACCGGTTTCCTTCGCGTAGTCCGGGACCTTCCGGCCCGAGACCGACCCTGCCGTGTACCTGGCCCGGCGGGTGGATTTCGCGTAAGGCGCGCTGATGCTGCTGGCGCGGAGCACTGTGGCAATCGCGTCGCGGAGGTCCCGCTCCCCGATGGTGGCAGGCGGTTCGATGGCGATCAGGGCCATGATCTCAAGGAGATGGCTCTGGATCATGTCGCGCAGGGCGCCGGCGTTGTCGTAGTATCGCGCACGGCCCTCCAGCGCGAGGTCTTCGTCGAAGACGATCTCCACCTTTTCCACGTGCCCGCGGTTCCAGACCGGCTCCAGGAAATTGTTGGCGAAGCGCAGGCCCAGGATGTTCAGGACGGTGGCTTTGCCCAGGAAATGGTCCACGCGGTGGATCTGTTCCTCCGGCACCAGGGCTGCCAGCGTGCGGTTGAGGGCGCGGGCCGACGCCTCGCCGGAGCCGAAGGGCTTCTCCATGACCAGCCGTGTCCCCATGGGGACCTCCCCGGGCCGCAGTGCTTCGCAGGCGAGCTGGCTGACGTGGGGAGGAAGGGCAAAATAGACGGCGGTGGGGCCGTCCAGTCCGGCCAGCAATGACGCCAGGGCCCCGTCCGCGGTGACATCAACCTGGTGGTACTCCGCGGCCTTCTCCAGACCGGCGAGGGCTTTCTTTCCGGCCGCGTCCGCGGTTTCCGCGGCTGCGGCGAAGGCGTCATGGACCCGGGCCCGCCACCGCTCCGGGGTCCAGTCATCGGATCCTGCACCCACCAGGCGGAGCCCGCCGGCGCGGCCCTTGGCTACCAGCCTGGCCAGTCCGGGCAGCAGCAGGCGGCCCGTGAGATCGCCCGAAGCACCAAGAATGAGCAGGGTTTTTACAGTCGTTTGGCTCGTCACCTTGCCAGCATGCCATCTTGAAGGTCCGTCTTGGTACCCTAGATAGTCGAGTCCCGTCGCCGAAGCAGTTGGAAACAACAGCCGAGGCGCTGGTGTGCCGAAGGGCCGCCATCCGTCCATCCACTGAAAGAAGTGCACGGCGCGTGTTCAATTCACTGTCTGACCGGTTGACAGCAACCTTCAAGAATCTCCGTGGCAAGGGCCGCCTCACCGAGGCCGATGTCGATGCCACCGTCCGGGAGATCCGCCGCGCCCTGCTGGATGCCGACGTTGCCGTTCCGGTGGTCCGCGAATTCACCGCCCGCGTCCGCGAGCGGGCCCTCGGCGAAGAGGTCTCCGGTGCGCTGAATCCCAGCCAGCAGATCGTCAAGATCGTCAATGAGGAACTCGTTGAGATCCTCGGCGGCGAGACCCGCCGCATCCGCCTGGCCAAGACCGGCCCCACCATCATCATGCTCGCGGGCCTCCAAGGCGCGGGCAAGACCACCCTCGCGGGAAAGCTGTCCAAGTGGCTCAAGGCGCAGGGCCACAGCCCCATCCTGGTGGCCTGCGACCTTCAGCGGCCCAACGCCGTCACCCAGCTCCAGGTGGTGGGTAAGCGCGCCGGAGTTCCCGTCTTCGCGCCCCACCCCGGCGCCACCCATGAACTGGAGCACCCGGCGGGTGATCCCGTGGCCGTGGCCCGCGCCGGTGTTGAGGAAGCCCGCCAGAAGCTTCACGACGTCGTGATCGTGGATACGGCCGGCCGCTTGGGCGTCGACGCCGACATGATGGAACAGGCACGCCAGATCCGCCGCGCCATCGTTCCCAACGAAGTGCTGTTCGTCATCGACTCCATGATCGGCCAGGACGCCGTGAACACGGCGATGGCCTTTGACGAGGGCGTGAACTTCACCGGCATCGTGCTGTCAAAGCTCGACGGCGACGCCCGCGGCGGTGCCGCCCTGTCCGTTGCATCGGTGACCGGCAAGCCGGTGATGTTTGCGTCCACCGGCGAAGGCCTGGACGACTTTGAGCTGTTCCACCCGGACCGGATGGCCTCCCGCATCCTGGACATGGGCGACGTCCTGACGCTCATCGAGCAGGCGGAAAAGAACTGGGACAAGGACGAAGCCGCCCGGATGGCGAAGAAATTCGCCGACCAGGAAGACTTCACGCTGGACGACTTTTTGGCGCAGATGCAGCAGATCCGCAACATGGGCTCCATGAAGAAGATGCTCATGATGATGCCGGGCGCCCAGAACATACGCCAGCAGCTGGAGCAGTTCGACGAGCGGGAAATCGACCGCGTCGAGGCAATCGTCCGGTCCATGACGCCGCACGAGCGCGTCGCCCCCAAGATCATCAACGGCTCCCGCCGGGCACGCATCGCCCGCGGTTCGGGTGTCCACGTTTCTGAAGTCAATGGGCTGCTGGAACGCTTCGCGCAGGCACAGAAGATGATGAAGAAGATGGCCCAGGGCGGCGGCATGCCTGGCATGCCTGGAATGCCTGGCATGGGCGGACCCGGCGGCGGCGCACGCAAGGGCGCGAAGAATGCCCCCAAGAAGAAGGCCCGGTCCGGGAACCCGGCGAAGGCGGCCCAGGAACTCCGGGACGCCGAGGCACGGCGCGCCGGAGCAGCCAAGGCGCTCCCCACCGGGGCGGCCTTCGGCCAGCAGTCCGGCGACTTCGATCCGTCGCAGCTCAACCTGCCCAAGGGCTTCGACAAGTTCCTCGGCAAGTAATCACATCGCCCAACCAAGCAGCGCCAAGGGTCGTTCTGAGAGGTCTGAACGACACCTGGCGCTGCCTGGTTGGGATGTCGGGGCCGTGGAATAGGGTTGGGTCATGTTCAAGCAGCGGGTAGTGTTCGTGCACGGCGCCGGAAGCTTCGGCGCGGCGGCCTGGCCCCGGCAGCACGGCATGGCCCTGGCCTATGACGCCCTGTTCCTGCGGCGCCACGGTTTTGATCCTGTTGCGGAACCTGTGGAATCGTCCTTTGCCGAGGACACCGCGATCGTCCTGAGGTCCCTCGCCGACGACGGCCGGGGCGCCGCTGGTGGGCACGTTGTGGCCCATTCGCAGGGGGCTATCTCCGCGATGATGGCCGCCGTCGAACGCCCTGACCTGGTGTATTCACTGACGCTCGTGGAACCGGCCTGCCTGTCACTGACCGCGGAGCTGCCGGCGACGGCCGCGCACCGGGAACTGATGCAGCCGCTCTTTGATGTCCGCCATCAACTGGGTGACGAGGACTTCCAGCGGGAGTTCGTCCGCCGCGTCTACGCCGCGGACCTCCAGGAGCCAGCCACGCAGGAGGAAAGACGTTCCGCCCGGCGGCTCCGGCTCCAGGCCCCCGCATGGGAGGCGCCGCTGCATATAGTCCCGGGCGTACCCACATTGGTGCTCACCGGCGGCTGGGAGCCGCTGTATGAGGAGATCGCCGGATACCTCCGCGAAACCGGTGCCCTGCACCGCATTGCTGCGGGCGGGCACCGGCCCCACGACTCGGCCGAGGGCGATCACGCCATCCGTACTTTCGTCGCCGCAGTCAGCCGCGGCCTGTCAGCCCGGGCTTCCTGACGCCTTAGCGGGAAGGTACCTCCAGGTCAGGCAGGTAGACCTTTCCGCCTGCCGCGAGGAACTCCTCGCTCTTTTCGCGCATGCCGGCCGCCATCTGCGCCAGGGCGGCCTGTGATTCCGCCGAGCCGTATTCATCCCGGATGTCCTGGCTGATCCTCATGGAGCAGAACTTGGGCCCGCACATGGAGCAGAAGTGGGCGGTCTTGGCCGGTTCGGCAGGCAGCGTCTCGTCATGGAAAGCTTCTGCGGTGACCGGGTCCAGGGACAGCGCGAACTGGTCCCGCCAGCGGAACTCGAACCGGGCTTTGGACAACGCGTCATCGCGTTCATGCGCGCCCGGGTGGCCCTTGGCGAGGTCGGCGGCGTGGGCGGCGATCTTGTACGTGATCACGCCGGTTTTCACATCGTCCTTGTTGGGCAGGCCCAGATGCTCCTTGGGCGTGACATAGCAGAGCATGGCGGTGCCGTAGCGGGCGATTTCCGTGGCGCCGATGGCTGAGGTGATGTGGTCGTAACCAGGGGCTATGTCGGTGACCAGCGGCCCGAGCGTGTAGAAGGGGGCTCCCTTGCACAGCTCCTGCTGGCGTTCCACGTTCTCGCGGACCAGGTGGAACGGCACGTGGCCGGGGCCTTCCACCATGACCTGCACATCGAACTCCCAAGCGCGCTGGGTGAGTTCAGCCAGGGTGTCCAGTTCGGCGAACTGGGCGGCGTCGTTGGCGTCTGCAGTCGCTCCCGGGCGCAGCCCGTCACCGAGGGAGAACGCGACGTCGTACTTGGCGAAGATTTCACACAGCTCGTCGAAGTGCGTGTAGAGGAAGTTCTCCTGGTGGTGCGCCAGGCACCAGCCCGCCATGATGGACCCGCCCCGGGAAACAATGCCCGTGACGCGGTTGGCCGTCAGCGGCACATAACGCAGCAGCACTCCGGCGTGGATGGTCATGTAGTCCACACCCTGCTCGCATTGCTCAATCACGGTGTCGCGGAAGCTTTCCCATGTGAGCTTGTTGGCTTCGCCGTTCACCTTCTCCAGTGCCTGGTAGATGGGCACGGTGCCGATGGGCACGGGGGAGTTGCGGATGATCCATTCACGGGTGGTGTGGATGTCATCCCCCGTGGACAGGTCCATGACAGTGTCGGCGCCCCACTGGGTGGCCCACTGGAGCTTGTCGACTTCCTCGGCGATGGAGCTGGTCACTGCCGAGTTGCCGATGTTGGCATTGATCTTCACCAGGAACGCCTTGCCGATGATCATCGGCTCGGATTCCGGGTGGTTGATGTTGTTGGGGATGATGGCCCGCCCGGCAGCCACTTCGCTGCGGACCAGCTCCACGTCGCAGTTTTCGCGGAGGGCGACGAACTGCATCTCCGGGGTGATCAGGCCTTGCTTTGCGTAGTGCATCTGGGTGACTGTCCGGCCTTCGACGGCGCGACGGGGCACCGGCTGTGCCCCCTTCCACTCCGCGGACGCAGCGCCGCGGCGCACTGCCGACCTGCCGTCGTCGAGCAGGTTCCGTTCCCGGCCGCTGTAGGGCTCGGTATCACCGCGGGCCGCGATCCACTCCGAGCGGAAGGGGCTCAGGCCCACCACCGGATCGCTGCCCGGACCGGCGGTGCGGTAGACCCGGAAGGGCCCGTTGGCTTCGCCGTTGGGTGAGGGCTCCAGCGCAATTTCGGTCACCGGCACCCGGATTCCGGTGGCCTCATCGTTGATGAACGCCAACGAATGGGACTTCAGGGATTGGGTCTCGGGTGCAGCAGCCCTCCCCGGGGCGACTTCATTTTGGGCAGGGAGCAGCTGTGTTTCTTGTGTACTCAATGAATACTCACTTCCTTCGCCGGCATTACCCGGACAGGTTCAACGGTCGCAGGCTGCGTCAGCCCGATCTCAGCCCCTGCAAGGGCCCCCGTGTGGTCTAGATGAAGCTACCACACGTCCCCGCGGGCCTGTCCCGACCGTGACCTCGGGGCGTCTTTGGCGGATTAGGCTGGTGGCATGGCCGGAATCATCGAATTCAGCGGAACTGTGCTCACCGGACCCGACGAGGAACGGCGCAGCCTCTGGTCCGTCGACGGCCGCCTTACGTTCCACCGGCCCCTTGCCGAACCCGATGCTGCGCTTGACGGCTGGGTGCTCCCCGGGTTCGTTGATGCCCACTGCCACATCGGTCTGGGCCCCGGCGGTGCCGTGCCGGATGAGGTGGCGGAAGAGCAGGCCCGCACCGACCGCGACGCCGGCACGCTGCTGGTCCGCGACGCCGGGGCAGCGAGCGACACCCGCTGGCTGCAACATCGGCACGACATGCCCCGGCTCATCCGCGCGGGGCGGCACATTGCCCGCTCCCGGCGCTACCTGCGTGACTTCGCCGTCGAGGTTGAGCCTGAGGACCTGGTTGAGGCGGTGCGCAAGCAGGCGGGGGCCGGCGACGGCTGGGTCAAGCTGGTGGGGGACTGGATCGACCGCGGCGAAGGTGACTTGGCGCCGTCGTTTCCCGACGCCGTCGTCCGTGACGCCGTGCAGGCGGCGCACGATGAGGGTGCGCGCGTGACCGCCCACTGCTTCGCCGAGGACACCCTGGACCAGATGCTCGACGCCGGCATCGACTGCATCGAGCACGCCACAGGGCTGTTGCCCCGGCACCTTCCCCGGCTCGCCGGACAGGGTGTGCCCATTGTGCCGACGCTGATCAACATCGACACTTTCCCCGACATCGCCCGCCAGGCGGCAGCGAAATTCCCGCGGTATGCCGCGCACATGCTCGCGCTGTGGGAGCGCCGGTATGAGCGCGTGCACGAAGCCTTCGAAGCGGGCGTGCGGATCTATGCGGGGACGGATGCGGGAAGCGTTATCCGGCACGGGCGGATCGCAGACGAAGTCCTGTCACTGCACCGGGCGGGCCTTCCGCCGGTGGCGGCGCTGGACGCGGCCTGCTGGGGTGCGCGGGCGTGGCTTGGCGCAGACGGGATCTGCGAGGGCGCCAGCGCTGATGTGGTGGTGTGCCGGGAAGACCCCCGGCGGGTGCCTTCCACCATCGCGTCGCTCACGAACGTCATCCTGCGGGGAGAAGTAGTCCGCTGACGGGTGAAGTTCATACTCCAGGCATTGGGAATAAATTGAAGCTTCAAGTAATTTGGTAGTGTAGAGGCCTCCGAAACCCGGCGGCCACCGGACCGGGAGTTTTCAATGACTGCACAAACCGCCAGCGAGGATCTTCTACCTGCTGAGCTCACCATGGGCACGGTGATGCTGAAGGTGGGCGACCTGAAGCTCATGACCGACTACTACCAGCGCGCGCTGGGCCTTGACGTGGTGGCCGAACAGGACGGCGGACTGTACCTTGGCCGGCTCGGAAAGCCGCTGGTCCACCTGGCCGCCGCTCCCGGGCTTAACCTTCCCGCCAGGGGAGAAGCCGGCTTGTTCCACACCGCCCTGCTCTTTGATGACCAGGCGGCCCTGGCTGCCACTGTAGCCACCGCAGCACAATACGAGCCCCGGTCCTTCACCGGCAGTGCGGACCACCTGGTGAGTGAGGCTTTCTACTTCAACGACCCTGAAGGCAACGGCATTGAGCTGTACTGGGACCGGCCCCGCGAAAACTGGTCCTGGAACGGGAAGGACGTGGTGATGGACAGCCTGGCCCTGCCTCCCCAGCGCTACCTGCAGCAGCACCTGACCCAGGAATCCGTCGAGGGCCAGCAAAGCTCCGGAGCCGGCGTCGGTCACGTGCACCTCCAGGTGGGCGATGTTCACACTGCCCAGGATTTCTATGTCGGCACCCTGGGGTTCGAGAAGACCGCGGGCTGGCACGGCCAGGCCCTTTTTGTGTCGGCGGGGCGCTACCACCACCACATGGCCATGAATGTGTGGAACAGCCGTGGCGCCGGACCCCGGAAAGATACCCTGGGCCTGGGAGAGGTGCTCATTCACGTGCCGTCCGGCGACGACGTCGGAGCGTTGGCCGACCGGCTGAAGGTCGCCGGCGTCCCGTCGCACCACACGGGGGCCGAGTTGCGCTTCGAGGACCCGTGGCGCAACAGCATCCGGGTCGCCGTGCGCTAGCCAGGTGCGGCGGCTGAATGTGGGCGGGGCCGTGTACTAGGCTGATTCCGAACGGCCGGGGCGGCACTGCAGCCGCCTGCCAGGGCCGCACCGTCGACGGAATGAGGGCGATTCCCATGGGCTTCACCGAAATCTTTGTTTCCACCCACGATGCCGCGCTGGAGCGTGCCGGAATCCTGGACGACGGCGGTTCCCCCGCTTCTGCCGGCCTGAGGATCCCCGGGATCAGCGACTTCGAAGTCGAACAGCTCGGGGACCTCGCCGGCGCCGCCGTGCACGCCGGCGGTGCGGACTATGAGCTTGCCATGGTGGACGTGGCCAGCGATTCCCTGCTCGGTGTTTCGCCGGCCATGGTCCGTGCGCTCGCGGACCTGCTCAGCTATGAGACCGAGGGCGAAGGCAATGTGCTGGACGATGTCGCGGAAAAATGGGCGGCCCAGGACGACATGCCGTTCGGCGCCGCCGAGGCCCGGCAGTACGTGCAGCAGCTGGCTGAGCTGGCCAGCGAAGTCGACGACGCCGACCGCACCGGGCTGTACGTCTGGTCCTCCTGAGCGGACGCCCTGCTCCGCCGCAGGTTCCCGGACGCGCCCCAAGTCGAAATCCGGGCGCTGATCTGGCACAATAAACAGGTACTCGATCTGCGTGGCCCCTCTCTCCGCGTCTGGATCCTGTCCTTCGAACCCTCAAGTATGGCCCGCCCCACGGGTGCAGAACGCCGGGTTCACCCCCTTTTCTGAAACAGGAGTGACCACAAAAGTGGCCGTAAAGATTCGCCTTAAGCGCTTTGGCAAGATGCGCGCCCCGTACTACCGCATCGTCGTTGCGGACTCACGCACCAAGCGTGATGGCCGTGCCATCGAAGAAATCGGCAAGTACCACCCCACCGAAGAGCCCTCATACATCGAGGTTGACTCCGAGCGTGCCCAGTACTGGCTGTCCGTCGGCGCCCAGCCGTCCGAGCAGGTTGCAGCGATCCTCAAGATCACCGGTGACTGGCAGAAGTTCAAGGGCCTCCCGGGCCAGGAAGGCACCCTGAAGACCAAGGCTCCGAAGGCTGCCTTCGTTGCTCCGGAAAAGGGTTCCGTGATCATCCCGGAAGCGATCACCAAGAAGTCCAAGCAGTCTGACGCGCCGGCCGAAGCCGAAGCAGAGACCACCGAGGCTGAGTAGATTGCTGGCTGAAGCGCTCGAACACCTGGTCCGGGGAATCGTGGATTCCCCGGAGGACGTCAAGGTCACCTCGAAGAACAACCGCCGTGGGGACACCCTCGAAGTGCGCGTTCATCAGGACGATCTCGGACGGGTGATCGGCCGCCAGGGCCGCACGGCACGCGCACTGCGCACTGTTGTGGCGGCACTGGCTGACGGCGAGCCGGTAAGGGTCGACGTCGTCGACACTGACCGCCGCCGCTAACGCGCTCGGCAATACCAGTTTTGCTCCGGCCCTTCCACCAACGGTGGAGGGGCCGGTGTGCTTTCACCACCACGCCTTACCCCGGCACAACCACGAACAGAGGAACAGATGCAGCTTCAGGTGGCACGAATCGGCAAACCGCATGGAATCCGCGGGGAAGTGACAGTGCAGGTCCTGACTGACGCCCCGGCGGACCGGTTCGTTCCGGGCACCGAGTTCGTGGTGGAACCTGCCTCAACTGGCCCGCTGACCGTTGAAAGTGCGCGCTGGAACAAGGACATACTCCTGCTTGCCTTCGTGGGAATCGAAACCCGCAACCAGGCTGAGACGCTCCGCGGCGCCAAACTGTTCATCGAAACGGAAGAGCTGGACGAGGACGACGACGAAGGCTGGTACGAGCACGAGCTGGTGGGACTCGAGGCCCGGGTCGGCTCGCAGGTGGTGGGTAAGATCGCAGCGCTGCACACCATGCCTGTCCAGGACCTGCTGGTGGTCAAGGCTCCGGACGGCAAGGAAATCCTGATCCCGTTCGTGGAGCAGATCGTTCCCGAGGTCAACGTCGCCGAAGGGTTCGTCCTGCTGACACCGCCGGATGGCCTCTTTGACATCAACACCGACGACGCCGGCGCTGCCGGGCCGGGGGACAACGCGTAGATGAGGATCGACGTCGTCAGCATCTTCCCGGAATACCTGGCCCCCTTGGAGCTGTCGCTGATCGGCAAGGCCCGCCAGGACGGCCTGCTGGACCTGCGGGTCCATGACCTGCGCGACTTCACCACGGACAAGCACCGCTCCGTCGACGACACACCCTACGGCGGCGGCGCCGGCATGGTGATGAAGGCTGAGCCCTGGGCACAGGCCCTGGCCGCCGTGGCCGCAGCCGCCGACGGGAAATCAGCCAGGCCCGTGCTGATCGTCCCATCGCCGGCGGGGGAGCGGTTCAGCCAGGCACTGGCGTACGAGCTGGCCGAGGAAGACCAGCTCGTCTTCGCCTGCGGACGCTACGAGGGCATCGACGAGCGCGTCATCGAATGGGCCGAGGAGCATTTTACCGTGCGGCCCATGAGCCTGGGCGACTACGTCCTGAACGGCGGCGAAGTGGCGGTACTGGCCATGGTGGAGGCCATCGGCCGGCTGCTGCCCGGAGTCGTCGGCAACCCCGATTCCCTCGTGGAGGAATCACACTCCGACGGGCTGCTTGAGTACCCCGTGTACACCAAACCCGCCGTCTGGCGGGACCGCGAGGTACCCCCGGTACTGCTGAGCGGCAACCACGGGAAAATCGCGCAATGGCGCCGCCATGAGCAGTTCCGGCGAACAGCTGACCGCCGTCCTGACCTGCTGGAAACGTTCGACGCCGGGAAGCTGCCCCGCGCGGACCGCACGGCTCTCGCCGACCTGGGGTACGACGTCGTCGACGGTCACCTCCGTCCCCGGCCTGACGCGCCCCACTGACAGGGTGCACTCCGCCGGCGGCGATTGGCTGTAAGCCGCCGGATGTGGCAAAATTAGTCCTTGTGTCTGCTGGGTCCGCACCTGCCACAGGGGGAGCGCAACCAACAGCCGGACACCCCGGTACCGCCAATCAGTGACGGAACCGGACCACAATACTTTCGACGGCAATTTCCGGTTCGCGCAAGCGCCTCCGGGCTTGGCCGCCGTGACCCAAAGTGAATGACCTGTGGCGTTCACCAGGAGTGGAATTATGCACATTCTCGATTCCGTAGATGCAGCCTCGCTGCGCACCGACGTTCCCGCGTTCCGCGCAGGTGACACCCTCAAGGTGCACGTGAACATCATCGAAGGCAAGAACTCCCGTGTCCAGGTATTCCAGGGCTTCGTCCTGGGCCGCCAGGGCGACGGCATCCGCGAAACCTTCACGGTCCGCAAGGTCTCCTTCGGTGTCGGCGTAGAGCGTACCTTCCCG
>DATFAE010000222.1:0-2871 GCA_035254945.1 Arthrobacter sp.
GCCGACGCAGTCTATGACCGCGTTCTTCATCTTATTGATGAGATCGGCGTCAAATCCGTGGCCCCCACCCACGGCAACTTCATCAGCAACATCCGCGACGTGGAGCCCATCATCCGGGCCGGCCACAAGCAGGCCTACCGCTACGAGACTGTCCAGCCGTAGCTTCCCCCCAAAAAAACGGAGTCACTGTAATGAAACGTCTGCGTTTGCTCACCGGGGGCGCCACTGTCGCCCTCGCCACCTCCCTTGTCGCCTGCGGGGGTTCCACGCCCCAGGCTGCAGTCAACCCGTCCATCGAAAATGTCGTTGTTGCCGTCGGAGCCCTGCCGGACAGCCTCACGCCGGCGCCCTGGGGAGGCAGTGCCTCGCACGTAGTGCTCAGCGGTCTCGGTTCGCAGCTCCTTGAATACAAGACAGCAACCGGCGACGGCAAGACGTGCCCCGCACCGTCCACGGAACTGTCCGGCCGGCTGGCAGAGAGCGCCAAGCCCAGCCCGGACGGCACCGGCGTTGTGGTCACGCTCCGCAAGCTCACCAGCCAGTTCGGGAACACCCTGTCGGCCGAAGACGTTCGATGGAGCTTCGATATCGGCATGAAGCGCCAGCCGGTCATGAAGGGAACACTAAAGAGCAGCGGCTTCAACGTAGACAACCTGGTCAAGGTGATCGACGAGAAGACCTTCCAGCTCAACACCACAGCGCTGACCTCCTACACCGAAGAATCCCTGCAAAACAACCTGTTCTACATCCACGACAGCACCGAGGCCAAGAAGCACGTCACAGCGGAAGACCCGACCGCGAATGCATGGCTTTCGAAGAACCTCGCCGACTACAGCGGCTGGAAGCTCGAAGAATTCACGCCGGGTGCCTCGCTGACCGTGACCGCCGATCCGGCCTGGGAGGGCACGCGCGGGACTGTTAAGCGCGTGGCTGTCAAGGCAGTCCAAAGCACCGCCACCCGCAGCCAGCTGGTTGAATCCGGCGAAGTGCAGGTGGCCAACGGCTTCGAGTACGACCAGTACAAGTCCCTGGAGAAGGCGGCAGGCGTCACCGTCCTCAACTGCCCCAGCCAGACCCGCGACACGATGATGATCAACACCAAGACCGGTCCGCTGGCTGATCCCAAAGTCCGCCACGCCGTCTCCATGGCGATCGACCGTGAGGCATTGATCAAGGGCGCGTACGCCGGCTTCGGCGAACCTGCCGGATCCATCTTCCCCATGGTCGAAGACTCCGCGATCTACAAGTTCAACAAGGACGAAGCCAAGAAGCTCCTGACCGAGGCCGGGTACGCCAACGGATTCCCGCTGACACTCAGCTACAGTGCCACCCGCCCGGGCCCGGTGGCCGCCAAGTCGGCAGTCCTGCTCCAGTCCATGCTCAAGGACGTCGGGATCGACGTCCAGCTGCAGAACGTGGCCAGCTCCACCGATTTCTCCACGGCCCTGATCGAAGGCCGCTACCAGGCGGTGCTCTACTCCGAGCCCATCGTGATTGCCGACCCCGCGTTCTACAGCTACGCGTTCTACGGAACCGGTGCCCCGAGCAACAGCACGGGCTGGTCCAATCCCGAGTTCGACAAGGCACGCAGCGAACTTGCCGCCACGCCTGACACTGAAGCCGACAAGCGCAGCGCCCTCCTGAAGAAGATGACCTCACTTGTCGACGACGGCGCAGCCATCCTGTCGCTCGTCGAAACCAGGGGAGTGCTCGTCACCAAGACCGGGCTGTCAGGGGCTGTGCCCCTCACCAACGGCCAGATCAACTTCAACGCCCTCGGCCGCTAGGCCGTCAGCAGTCCCGAGTGGTGCCGGCCGGCCGATCTCTTGCCCGGCCGGCACCACCCCACAGGACGCACCTCACTGAAGGAAAATCTCCCATGATTGAAATCTGCGGAAAGCAGGTCCGCGACACCCTGCAGGAACTGCTCGACCCTGCCACCACCGCCCTTGTGGTGATCGACATGCAGGAAGGTGCCGTGAACGCCGGCGGCGCCATCGGCGACTCCGGCCATGACCTCAGCATGATGCCCGACGTCGCCAAGCGCTGCGGCCGGGCCATCGAAGCGGCCCGCAAGAACGGCGTTCCCGTCTTCCACATCCGGGTCGAAAACCTGCCCGACGGCGGCAGCTCACCTGCCGCTTGGCTGCGGGCTCTGTACACGGCCGCCAACGGCCGGCCCATCGACCTGGGCAAGCTCAGCCTCAAAGGCGACCCGGCCACGGAGTTCTGTGCCGAGTGCATGCCCGAAGACGGCGAGGTCATCATCACCAAACGCCGCCCCAGCGCGTTCGTGGGAACGGAGCTGGCACTCCTGCTGCGCAGCCAGGGCATCGAATCCGTGGCCCTGGTGGGCGTCTCCACCGGCGGCTGCGTCGAGGCCACATTGCGGGACGCCGTCCACAACGACTTCTACGCCGTGCTGCTTGAGGACGCCGTGGGCGCCTACGGCACCGTCGTCCACGACGCCGCGCTGACCGTCATGAGGGCACGCCACGATGTCTGCACGCTGGACGAGGCCATCGCCGTCTGGGACTCGGCCAGCGCCTCCTAGGCCGGCCCCTTCGTAACGAAGAGAGGAGAAGTCGTTGAATCCACACACAGCCCAGGCAGCGGTCGCCGTCAACGGCGCCCACAGTCTCATCGGTGACCGCATCCGTCGCCTTGGGGCGGACATCGCCCTGGACGGGCAGGTCAGCTGGTGCCCGCCCGGCATCCGCGTCACCCAGCCCGTCAATTGCTACCTCATCAAGGGAAGCGCCGGCTCGGTCCTCGTGGACACCGGCATCCGGCTCCACGAGGGGGAGATCATCCGCCAGCTGGAATCCCTGCTCGATCCGGGGGAACGGCTCGCCGTCGTACTGACACGGA
>DATFAE010000223.1:0-3236 GCA_035254945.1 Arthrobacter sp.
AGCGCATCAAAGACGTTAACAGCCAGGTCGGCGCTGGGATACAGCTCGTAGCCCAGCTCTCCAATGAAGCTCACCCTGAGGCTGTAGGCGTAGCCGTCGGCGATTTCGACCATCCGGCCATGCGTGTACTCCTGGGCCTCATCAGACCAGTCCTCAGGTGAAACCCTGGAGAGCAGTTCCCGGCTCTTCGGTCCCATGACCCCGATCGTGGCAAGCCCGGCAGTGCAATCAAAGACAGCCGCCGCCTTTCCTTCCGCAAGCCGCTGGAGGTAAGCCAGAGTCTTTTGCTGGGTGAATGAGGGTGTGACGACCAGGAAGCGGTCCGCACCGAGGCGGGTGATAGTGCCGTCAAGTTCAATCCCGGCAGCGTCATTGAGGAACAAGGTGTAGACGGCCTTGTCGAGCTGTACATCGACGTTTGCTGTTGTCGCCTGCTGGCACACTGCAAGAGCGTCAGGGCCGGCAACTTCAAATTTGGCGAACGGGCTGAGGTCGAAGAGGACTACGCCTTCGCGGGCTGCCTTGTGTTCGGCGGCGACCCGTTCAAACCAGGTCGGACGACCGTAGCTGTAGTCATAGCTGGGAGTCGTTCCGGCCTCCCCGTACCAGTTGGCCCGTTCTCCGCCGTTGACTTCACCGAAACAGGCGCCAAGCTCTGCCAGCCTGGCATGCAACGGGGTGCGGCGGACGTTCCGTGCAGTTTCCATCTGCAGGCCTGGCCAGTGCATCGCGTACAGCCGACCCAGGCCTTCCTTTGTTCGAGACTGCAGATAGCGGCAGTTGTTTTGGTGCTTGGAAAAACGCTGCACGTCCACCGTGGAGGAATCGAAGCCAGGGGTTCCGGAAATAACCCAGTCCGCGAGCTCTTTGCCCACGCCAGGGGCGAAGATGATTCCTTGGGAGTTGAACCCCGCTGCCACGTACAAGTTCGGGATTTCCGAGGTCTCACCAATGGCGAAGTTGGCATCCGGGGTGAAGCTCTCCGGGGCGTTGAGGAACCGGTCATACCCGGCCTCCCGCAGGGTCGGGATGGTCACCTCGGCCTTCGCCCTGATCGGGGCGAAGTGGTTCCAGTCCGGCTCAAACTCGGCAAATCCGTTCGCGGGAATATCCTCGACCGGTCGAGGCAGGCCGTCGGGTTCGAATGCTCCCACCAACAGACGCCCAGCCTCATGGCGCAGGTAGTAGCTGCTGTCCAAATCCCTGAAAACGGGCAACGATGGCACCGCGCCATCAATGGGTTCGGAACGAACGTGAACGTGCTCGGCTGCATACAACGGAACGTTCACCCCGGCCGTGGCAGCAAGTTCCCGGGTCCAGAGCCCGCAGGCAAGAATCACGCGTTCACAGTGCACAGTGCCCTGACTGGTGAGGACGCCGACCGCCCGCTGCCCTTCGCGCAGAATTCTTTCCACCTGGACGTTTTCGCGGATCTTCGCGCCCAGTTCATGCGCCAATTTGGCGAAGGCAATGGTTGCGTGACCAGGGTTGATGTGACCATCGTCCGGCAGTAGAAGGGCTCCAAGGACCCCTTCATGGCTGGCCAGCGGCCATACTTCCTTGAAGCGTTCGTCGGTCAGCCATTCGGTTCTGACACCTTGCTGGTCGGCGACGTCCTTGGCATAGAGGATCTCATCGACGCGGCCAGGGGTGCGGGCCACGCTGAGCGATCCCGAACGTTGGAACGAGACGTCAATGCCGGACATTTCCTCAAGCTGACCGTAGAATTCCAGGCCGTACTTTGCGAGCTTTGTCATCGTTGTCGAGCCGCGTGCCCCAGTCACCAGCCCGGCGGCGTGCCATGAGGTTCCGCTGCCCAAGACGTTGCTCTCCAAGACGAGGATGTCGCTCTCCCCCGCCGCGGCGAGATGATAGGCGATGCTGGCGCCGATGATGCCGCCACCAACGACGACGGTCCGCACCCGTGCGGGCAGGGGGCCATGGGATGTGTCGGTAAATGCTTTGGCGCTGATGCTGCGGTCGACAAGCCTGTCCATGTGGGTTCTCGCTTCTGTGATGGTCAGTGCCCTGCGGGGCAGGGGTGGTGAAGGTGGTAGTTAGTTGAAGACAACGGTGCGGTGGCCGTTGAGGAGGACTCGCTGTTCCGCGTGCCACTGGACTGCCCGCGACAAGGCAAGACGTTCGGCGTCCTGGCCTGTGACCGCGAGTTGCGCAGGGCTGTAGTCGTGACCGACCCGGAGGACTTCCTGTTCGATGATCGGCCCTTCGTCCAGCTCTCCGGTCACATAGTGGGCCGTGGCGCCCACGAGCTTGACCCCTCGATCGAAGGCCTGGTGGTAGGGCCGGGCGCCCTTGAAGCCAGGCAGGAACGAGTGGTGGATGTTAATCGCTTTGCCGGCAAGTTCACGGCAAAGGTCGTCGCTGAGGACCTGCATATAGCGAGCCAGCACGGTCAGATCCACTTGGTGCTCGGCGATAAGGGCAAGCAGCTTTTCTTCTGCAGAAGGTTTCGTCTCCGGTGTCACCGGGATGTGGAAGAACGGGATCCCGTGGGCGTCAGCCACTGGCTGGAGCGTCTGGTGGTTCGAGGCAATAAAGGGAAAATCGACTTTCAGCTGGCCTGCCCGCCAGCGGAACAACAGGTCGTTGAGGCAATGCTCGGCTTTGGAGACCATCAGAGCTACCTTGGGACGGTCGGCGGTGTCCGCCATGGTCCAGGACATGCCGTAGGCATCCGCAGTGGCCTGAAACGCCGCCATCAAATCACCAATTGATACGGTCGCCGGGTAGGTCGCGTGGACTCTCATGAAGAACGTCTGTTCAGAAGCATCGTCGAACTGCTGGCTGGCAAGGATGTTGCACCCGTGCGAGACCAGGAAACCTGATACGGCGTGAACGATACCAATAGTGTCGTGACAGCTGAGGGAAAGAATCACTTCGCGGGGATGTGCGTGATCCATGGGAACTCCTAGGTGGGGATTCGTCACGGTGGCGTCCTCAAACCGGACACCACCCGTGGATGGGGGCGCATTTTCCAGAGGTTTCGGAAGGAACGCCTCCACTGCTGGAAATCGCGTTCACCATCGAGCCTATGCACCTAAAAACCCTAAAACCATGCTGTAAATGTAAGAAATACGTACGTTTTTCGTACTCTCGTACTCCAAGTGATGTGCGGTGAGCATCCCCGGGCTGCCATGGATTCGGCCTTTGCTCAGGGTCGGGACAAAACCAGCCGGGGGGGGATTGTCCCGGGAAATGGCACTGCCGCGCAGACC
>DATFAE010000224.1:0-6978 GCA_035254945.1 Arthrobacter sp.
CCTGCAGATAACATCTGGCGGCTGACCGTCAACCTGCCGGCCGGCCAGTACGAGTACAAGGCCGAGCTCAATGGCAACTGGGACGTTAACTACAGCGCCGCCGGCGCCGTAGTTAACGTCCCAGTTGCCATTGAGCGCGGCCTTGTACTCGTACTGGCCGGCCGGCAGGTTGACGGTCAGCCGCCAGATGTTATCTGCAGGGTCCAGGGTCATCATGGCCTGCGGGCAGGCCGGGTCCCATTCGCCGCAGCCCATCGGTACGTTCAGGGATCCGGCAACCGTCACGGAGCCGGGCTGTGGGGCATCGCCGACGAACACGGTCCGTGGTTCGCTGGCCACGCTGAAACCTGGTCCGGTCATGGTGGCGCGGTACTGCACCGCCGTGCCGTCCGCGAGCTCGAGTGCCGCCAGGTCATCAACCACTGAGTACACGGGCGATGAGTCATCGGAGCCAACCGCCGTCCAGTCGCCGCCGGCCACGCTGCGCTCGAAGGACACCACATGGCTGGACTTTTCCGGATCAGCCGTGGCGCTGAGCTCCACGGAACCCTTCACGCTGCTGCCCTCGACGGGCTTCTGCAGGGTCAGGATTGGCGCGGGGACAGCGGCCGCCTGGGACTGGCTGGTGGCCGTGTGGCCGCCGTTGTCCAGTACCGTGGCCCGGTACTCCAGCACGGTCCCTGCGTCCAGGGCAGCGACGTCGTGGAACACCTGGTACGGAGCGGTGTCGTCAGTACCGATCGGTGCCCAGGCACCGCCCGCCGTTTTCGCCTCGAAGGTGACCTCGTAGAACGACGTACCGTCGACGTCGGCCGTTACCTTGATCCGGCCGTTGTCGGCGGGAGCGGCAGCAGGTTCCTGCAGCTCGACGGCGGGGGCCGCCTTGGAGTGCGGAATGCGGCCCGAGGACTCATAGACCACGGCGGAAAGCGGCGGAACGGTGACCGTCAGTTTGCCGTCCGTGGAGGTCTTGGTTTCCTCGGCGGCGTCGCCGTAGATCCGCGTGTAGTTGCGCTTGGCGATGTAGGTGGGAACGTCCGCCGTCTGCGGCTGCTCGCTGTTGTTCAGCGCAACCACGTATTCGCGCTGGTCTTCGGAGTCCGTACGGGAGAAGGCGTAAATCCCCGGCCCTTCGGAGGCATAGCGGTGCTGGTGTGCGCCGTCGCGCAGGGCCGGGTGTTCCTTGGTCAGGGCGGCGAGCTGGCTGATCTTGGCGTACAGCGGGTGGGCGGGGTCAAAGTTGGCGGTTTTGTGCGTCGCGTCGGTGCCGAGAAGGTCGTCGTCGAGGTACTCCGGAACCTGGCTGGCGAACAGCGTCTGCCGGGCGTCCTGGTCCCCGCCCGGGCCGGTGAAGCCCTGCTCGTCGCCGTAGTAGATGACGGGGTTGCCGCGGGAGAAGTACATCAGCTCGTGGGCCAGCTGGTCCCGGGCCACCTGCTCGGTGTCGGTTGATCCGGGGTTGTCCGCCGCGATGAAGCTGCCGATCCGGCCCATGTCGTGGTTGCCCAGGAACGTGGGCAGCTGGTAGACGTTGGAATCGGCGTCCGTGTACCAGTCATCGCCGGCGAAGAAGGTCTCCAGGGAGCGGGCGTCCTGGCTCTTGGACGCGAAGTTCCGGGCCGCGTCCTGGAAGGGGAAGTCCAGCACTGCCTGCATCTCGTTGCGGGTAGTGAACTGCGACGTGAAGCTCTTGGTCGTGTCAAAGACTTCGCCGAACATAAAGAATTCGTCCTTGCCCTGTGCCTTGGCGTAGCTGAGGACCTCCGGCCCGAACTCCTGCCAGAACTCGTTGTTGACGTGCTTCATGGTGTCGATCCTGAAGCCATCCACGCCGAAATCGCCGATCCAGGTTTTGTAGATCTCCTCCATGCCATCCACCACTTTGGGATGCTCGGTGAAAAGGTCGTCCAGGCCGAAGAAGTCGCCATAGTAGGAATCCTCACCCTGGAAGGTGGTGTCCCCGCGGTTGTGGTAGAGGGTGGGATCGTTCAGCCACGCCGGGACTTTCAGGTTCGCTTCTTCGGGGTCCAGCAAGGGAACGTACGGGAAGGATGTCTTTTCATCGAGTGCCGGAAAGCTGTCCGAACCGGCGAAGTCGCGATCATCGAATTCCTCGCCAGCCGCCGTCTTGTACGGTTCGGCGTCCTTGGAGACGTACGGCTGGCGGGCATCCTTGGGGTCCTCTCCGTAGCTGATCACGTCGGCCGTGTGGTTGGTGATGATGTCGAAGTACACCTTCATGCCGCGCGAGTGGGCCTCGTCGATGAGGGCCTGCAGTTCGTCATTGGTACCCAGGTGGGGATCGATCTGGGTGAAGTCGGTGACCCAGTAGCCGTGGTAGCCGGCCGATTTGTCCTCGAGCTGGACCGCCTTGTTCTTGAAGCTTGGGGTCAGCCAGATGGAGGTCGTGCCCAGGCCTTGGATGTAGTCGATCTTATCCAGCATGCCGGCCAGGTCTCCGCCGTTGTAGAAGCCCTTCTTGGTGGGATCGAAGCCGGAGACCTGGGGGTCAGTGCCAAGCCCGCCGTTGTCATTGGTTTGATCCCCGTTGTTGAAGCGGTCCGCCATGACAAAGTAGAAGTTCTCGTCGGTCACCGGGGCGCGGAGTGAGTGGAGCGCCGACGCCGACGCCGGGTCCTTCGGGCCAGGCACCGCATGCGCAGGGAGCACCGCGGCTCCGACGGCGACAGCGCCCGCAAGGATGCCGGCAGCAGCACGGAAAGGCGCGGGGCGCAGGGGTGTTGAGCGGCCGGGTAATGGGCGGGTTTGGGTTGGCGTAAGGCTTGGGTGAGAGACTTTGGGGGCGCGGGATTTCACGTCAGGAGAGACCTTCCTGGTAGCGGCGTTGCTGTGCAGGGTCCTGTGCGCGCGGGGCGCATTTACAGGGGATTGGTTCGCCAGCCAGAAGTCCGGGCTGTGAACCAAGTCACAACTGTAAGCGCTTGCATGGAATTATTCCAGTGTTTAGGGAATACCTTTGGGGCTTAGCTTTCGGGAACCAACGCGGTGGGGGATGGGGTCCGCAGGTTGTGGATCTGGGGGCCGGGCAGCCCGGTGGCGGAGTCCAGGGCGAACGTGGCGATGTTGTCAGACCGTTCGTGGGCGACGTGGAGCCACTGCCCCCGGACCAGGTGGTGGCGCGGCCAGTTTCCTCCGCTTGCCATGTCCCTGATCGGCGAAAGTTCGGTGCCGTCCGGGCCGACCTGCAGGATGCTGATCAGGTTGGAGCCACGCACACCCACGTAGGCGTGGTTCCCGTCCTGATCGAGGCAGATCTCTGCTGCGGAATCGCCGGGGAGGCTGCCACCGGCCGTTGCCGGACCCCGGCTGACCAGCTCAAACGTCCCCGCCTCTGCCCTGACAACAAAGACCTCGATGGAGTATTCAGACACCACAAAAACACTTCCGCTGCGGTGCTGCACCAGGTGGCGGGGGCCGCTGCCGAAAGGGAGGGCCACCTCGTGGTCCGCGATCAGCCCGGCTCCAGGCTCGTACCTCCAGATGCGCAGGGTGTCATGGCCCAGGTCGGTGGTCATGATCCGCCCGTCGGCCAGCATCAGGCTGGCGTGGGCACGGCTCTGCCGGGGCTGTCCCGGCGTCAGGCTGCCGTGCGGATCAACCGAAGGGGCGGCCGGAAACCGCCCGGTTATCCCGCCGTCGGGGTCCAATTCGTAGAGCAAGACCTGGCCGTCACCCCAGCACGTGGCCATGAGGAAGCGGCCCAGCGGGTCCACGGCCACGTGGCAGGTGGCCTCTCCAGCGGGTACGGGATCGCCGAACGGTTCCAGCCCGAACTCTCCCGTGCGGCGGAACGACCGGACCATCTGGCGCTGCTCGGCGACGGCGTAAACCACAGGCAATAGAGGGTGGACGGCTACGAACGACGGAGAATCGGCCTCGACTGCCGTGCCCCGCGATTCGAGCGTCCCGTCCGGGTGGGCAGACAAGGCGCCGATCCCAGCTGCCCGGCCGCCGCCGTCGGCTGTGTATGTGCCGGTCCAGATCAGGGTGTGCTGCTGCGCGGAAGTCATGGGTCCATCCTGCCAACTTTAGGCTCGAGCAGCTGGATTGAGACGTCAGTTAGCATGGAATCTCCAGCCATGGCAGAAGGAGGTGAGTGACGATTCCCGCTTTATCAGTTTCGGGTACTCCCTCACCCCGCCGTCCGGGCCGCCAGGCCTAGATGTCGTGCGGAGTGCCCATCGGCTCACCGAAAGGCGTTCCCATGCCAACTCCCGTACTACCTTCTGATTCCCTCACCTTCGACCGGGTGGTGTCCCGGCTGCGCGCAGCAGGGTGCGTTTTCGCCGAAGACGAGGCGCAGCTGCTCCTGTCCGAAGTGTCCGGTCCTGCTCAACTGTCCGAATGGGTGGATCGCCGCGTGACGGGCGTGCCCCTTGAATACGTTCTCGGCTGGGCAGAGTTTTGCGGACTCAGGATAGCGGTGGAGCCCGGCGTTTTTGTGCCGCGCCGGCGGACCGGGCTGCTCGTCGCCGAAGCGGTGGAGCTCCTGCAGGAAGTCCGCCCAGCGGCTGGTCCGACGGCGACTGACCGGCCGCCGGGCACGCAGCGGCCACCGAGTCCAACGCGAACGTCGCGCCCACTGCGCACCTCGCCGGGAGTCGTGGTGGATCTGTGCTGCGGTTCAGGGGCGGTGGGCGTCGCCATTGCCTCCCGGGTGCCCGGTGTGGAACTTCACGCCGCGGACATTGATCCGGTTGCCGTGAACTGCGGCCGCAGTAACGTCGCGCGCGTGGACGGCCAGATCCATCAGGGCGACTTGTACTCGGCGCTCCCAACAGGGCTTAGGGGAGACGTGCGGCTTTTGGCTGTAAATGCTCCCTATGTGCCCACCGAAGCGCTGCGGACCATGCCGCCCGAGGCCAGGAACTACGAGCCGCGTGCCTCGCTCGACGGTGGCGCGGACGGATTGGACCTCCACAGGCGGGTGATTGAGGGCGCTGCGGAGTGGCTGGCTCCTGACGGGCATCTGGTCATTGAAACGAGCGAGCTTCAGGCTGCCGGAACCGCAGCACTCATGGCTGCTGCAGGATTCGGCGCGCGGACGGTCCGGTCGGAAGAATTGGACGGCACGGTAGTCATCGGCACTCGGCCCGCTGAGTAGGACGCCATCGCCAGGCGCACGCGTCGTTTTCCCGCGGGGCATGCTCTTCCAGTTCATACTGTGTCGAGTCAGGCAGCGCGGGCAGGCTTTTCCAGGCCCTTGCATGTCCAGCCACCATCGCCCGCCCACTCGGCTCCGCCCACCCGGCACCGCCAGCTAGACATTGCCCTGCGTGAGACATGGTCCGCCTTTCACGCCAATCCCGGCTCCACTGGTACTCAGATACTGCTTTCGTCCTGCCGCGGCTATTCCCGGCGGGGTGGTGGGGGTTTGAAGTAGTGGTTTTGTTGGGGTTTTTGGGTGGGGTCGATGTGGGGTGGGGGTGTGTACCAGGGGACGCCGTTTTGGGTGGTGATGGTCCATTGTTCTTTGTGGATGAGGTGGTGGTGGTGGGTGCAGAGGAGTGCGCCGTTGTCGGTGCTGGTTGATCCGCCGTGGGACCAGTAGGTGATGTGGTGGGCTTCGCACCAGGGGGCGGGGATGGTGCAGTTGGGGAAGGTGCAGCCTTGGTCGCGGGCGGTGAGGGCGAGGCGTTGGGCGGGGGTGAAGAGGCGGGTTTTGCGGCCGAGGTCCAGGATTTCGCCGTGGGTGCCGAGGAGGGCGGGGATGATGTCGGCGTCGCAGGCGATTTTGCGCAGGGTGGTGGCGGTGGTGGGGCCGGTGAAGACGAAGTTCCCGGTTCCGGTGCCGGACTGTTGTGGTCCGGGGTGGGTGCCGGGGCGGGGGAAGAGGTCCTGGTGGTTGATGGTGGCGATGATTTGGGGGCGGTTGCCGCCGGTGGTGGGCAGGGTGTTGGTGGTGAGGCCGGCTTTGACGGCGCCGATGATGCCGTCGAGTTGTTTTTGGGACCGGGTGCGCCGGTCCAGTTCCGGGTCGTTGTCCTGCCACACGGTGGGGCCGGTGGAGCCGGGGGAGTCGGTGTCGGTGTCGGTGGTGGGTGTGGTGGTGCGGGGGTTGGTGGCGGTGTTCATGACGGTGAGGAGGTGTTCGAATTGGTCGGTGGTGGCGAAGATTTCGAGGTGGTGGAGGCCGTGGCGTTGTTTGCGGATGAATGCGCCCTGGGTGTGGTGGAGGGTTTCTTCGCTGGGTTCGGTGCCGTCGGCGTCGAGGGTTTCGGCCCAGCGGCGGGCGACCCGGGCGAGGAAGTCCGGGTCAGTGGTGGCGGCGGTGCGGGTGAGGTCCTGCTCGATCCGGGACAGCGTCTCGGGGGTGGTCTGGTGCTGGAGCCGGTCCAGGGTGAGGCTGATGATCGTTGCGGCCCCGGATGACACCGCGGGGCCGGTGACTACCTGGCCGGTCACTGGCTGACCCGGCGCGCTGGCGTCTGGGTCGGCGTCCGCGCCGGTGGGATCGGCGTCTGTTTGGGTGAGAGTGCCGGTGCCGGCTGTTGGTGAGAGGGCGGTGGCGAGGTGTTCCCGGGGCGGGGGTGTGGTGTCGCCGGTGAGGGTGGTGGCGGGCAGGACGCCGTGGGCGAGGCGGAGCCGGCGGCGGGCTTCGCGGATCCCGATCCGGAGCCTGAGCCGGAGGAATTCTTCGGTGGTTTTGCAGCCGTCGTCCGCTGGTGAGGTGGGAACATGGCGCGTGGTGTTTTCGGTGGTGTGGGGCCAGGCGGCGTCGGTTTCGTTCAGGGTTTCGACGCCGTTGTCCCAGCCCGTGACCCAGGACCGGCCGGTGCGGCTGGTCTGGGCTGCGCGGGCGGTTGCTGCGTCGGTGATGGCCTGGGTTCGGGTGCGGTCCACGGCCCCGGCGCCGAGGATCTGCAGGTACTCCACGGTCCGGGAGAGCTCCTCGGCCATGTCCGCGAAGTCGGCGGCTTCGACGTAACCGGCCATTGCCAGCGCGCCAGGAGCCGC
>DATFAE010000225.1:0-4693 GCA_035254945.1 Arthrobacter sp.
ATCGGAAATCCACGACGCCGACCTCGCCGCCCTGGTGCGGACCCTCAAGCGGCGCGGCGGCAACGCCCGGCTGCTGGCGTACAGGAACGGACGCAGCTGGCATCCGGTCACCAGCGCCGATATCAACGCGTACGTCAAGGAACGCACGGGCTCGGACTTCACCGCCAAAGATTTCCGTACCCTTCGCGGCACGGTTGCCGCCGCGGTCAGCCTGGCCCGCAGCGGACCGCAGAAGACGGTGTCAGCGCGGAAGCGGGCCATCAGCGTGGCCATGATGGAGGCCGCCGCGGTGCTGGGGAACACGCCGTCGATCGCGCGCAAAAGCTACGTGGATCCGCGGCTGCTGGACCATTTCTCCGCCGGGGAGACCATCGACCCCAAACGGGTGGACTCGGCGGAGGCCGAACTGCGGGCTCTGCTGTACCGCGAAGGGGATGTCGTGCCGTTGCGGAAAATCGGCTGAGGCCTGCGTCACGGGTTGCCCCGTCCCGCGCCGCAGACATTTAGAATGGGGCATTGTGCGCCTTCGGCGCTATATCCTCCTTCCAGAAGGGCTCCCGGTGTCCAACCCAGGCGAAACCAGCTCCAAGCGTCCCCTCCGCGTCGCCATTGTGGGCGCCGGACCGGCGGGGGTTTACGCCGCGGACATCCTCACCAAGTCCAACGAGGTCAAGGGCGGCGACTTCGAGGTCAGCATTGACCTCTTCGAGGCCTACCCCGCGCCGTATGGGCTGATCCGCTACGGCGTGGCCCCGGACCACCCGCGCATCAAGGGCATCGTTAACGCCCTGCACAAGGTCCTGGACCGCGGAGATATCAGGTTCCTGGGAAACGTCACCTACGGCCGGGACCTCACGCTGCACGATTTCCGCGCCTTCTATGACGCCGTGATCTTCTCCACCGGCGCCATCAAGGACGCCAGCCTGGACATCCCCGGCATCGACCTTGAGGGATCGTTCGGCGGGGCGGACTTCGTGTCCTGGTACGACGGCCACCCGGACGTTCCCCGCGAGTGGCCGCTGGATGCCAAGGAAATCGCCGTGATCGGCAACGGCAACGTGGCCCTGGACGTGGCCCGCATGCTGGTCAAGCACGCCGACGAACTGCTCACCACGGAAATCCCGGACAACGTCTACCAGGGCCTGAAGAAATCCCCGGTCACCGACGTCCACGTGTTCGGCCGCCGCGGCCCGGCCCAGGTCAAGTTCACCCCGCTGGAGCTGCGCGAACTGAGCCATATGAAGGACGTGGACATTGTCCTCTACCCCGAGGACTTCGAATTCGACGAAGCCTCCGACGACGCGATCCGCAGCAACAACCAGATCAAGACCATGGTCAACACGCTCACCAACTGGCTGGTCGAGGAGCACGCTGAATCGGAGCAGCCCTCCTCCCGGCGCCTGCACCTGCACTTCCTGCACAGCCCGGTGGAGATCTACGAGGATGCCGACAACGCCGGGAGCGGGAAAGTGGCAGGCATCAAGTTTGAGCGGATGCAGCTGGACGGCACCGGCAACGTCAAAGGCACCGGCGAGTTCGTGGACTACCCGGTCCAGGCCGTCTACCGCGCCATCGGCTACCACGGCTCGGCACTGGACGAGCTCGAATACGACGCCAAGCGCGGCGTGGTCCCCAACGAGGGCGGCCGCGTGCTGGATGCCGACGGCAACCCGGTTCCGGGCATCTACACCACCGGCTGGATCAAACGCGGTCCCGTCGGCCTGATCGGACACACCAAGGGCGACGCCCTGGAGACCATCGGTTTCCTCCTGGAGGACCGGCTCACGCTGCCCCCGGCCCAGAACCCTGATCCGCAGGCGATCATCCATCTCCTGGAGGAGCGCGGCATCGAATACACCACGTGGGAGGGCTGGAACAAGCTCGACGCCCACGAGGCAGCGCTCGGCGCGGCATGGACCGGCTCCGAGGCGACGGACGGCGTCGTCCGCGAACGCATCAAGGTGGTTCCGCGCGAGGAAATGATCAGCATCTCCCGCGGCTGACCCCAGCCTCCGCCGCTATGCCGCGGCGAGCGGCGGGGCTACACTGGTGGCCACACGCACGGCCGGCGGCAATGCCCCGTGCCTGCAGGATGAGCGCAAGTGGGAGTTCGATGAGGAACCTGATCCACCCGGCGGCTCCCGGCAACGACTCCGAGGGGCTGATCCAGCGGAGTGCCCTGGCGGGCCATGAACAGCTCGACGGCGTCATCCGCCTCGCGGGTACAGGCACCAATGCTCCCGGCACGGATTTTCCGGGCACCGGTTTCCCCGGCGCGGAGGAGATCCCCGGCCTGCGCAAACTGATCCGTGAGTCCTGGCAGCGGTCGGCCAGTCTGAAGGCCAACCCGGACAATCCCGAAGCGCCGCTTGCCCTGGACACTGACGAGCTCGAGGAATACCGCCGGCAGCACCCTCTGGCCAGCATCATGCCCGTGATCCACAGGCTCCTGGTCCAGCCCAGCCACGACAGCGGCCTGCTGGTGGCTGTGGGCGACGAGGTGGGCCGCCTGCTGTGGGTCGAAGGTGACCCCGTCCTGCAGCGGCGCGCGGAAGGCATGATGTTCGTGCCCGGTGCGGACTGGTCCGAGGCCACCGTGGGCACCAGTGCACCCGGAACTGCCCTGGCCCTGGGCCGCGGCATCCAGATTTCCGGAGCCGAGCATTACCAGCGGTCGGTGCATCCGTGGAGCTGCACGGCCGTGCCGTTCCACGATCCGGATTCCGGCGCGCTGCTGGGCGTTGTGGACATCACGGGCAAGGCCACCGCGGTGGCGCCCCACACCCTGTCACTCGTCGAGGCCACCGTGGCTGCCGCGCAGGCGCAGCTGCGGGTTGAACGGCTCCAGCTGGCGGCGACCCTGGCGAGCCGGCCGGCCCGACGGCGGAACAGCAGTTCCGCGGCAAGGGCAGGGTCTGTCGGTGGAAGGGGAGCCGGGCACGCGAAGGAAGGCAGCCTGTACCGCAACAGCCTGCAGCTTCTGGGCCGCGACCAGGCCTTGCTCAGCATCGAAGGCAAAACCGTGGCGCTCTCCGCCCGGCACAGCGAAATCCTCGCGCTGCTTAGCACAAACCCGGACGGGCTGAGCGCCGAGGAGCTCAGCGTCCTGCTGTACCCGGGCGACGGCTCCACCATGACCCTCCGCGCGGAAATGGTGCGGCTGCGCAAGATCCTCGTCCAGCTCAACCCGGCCGCCGTCCCCGAATCCCGGCCGTACAAGCTCAGCATGGACCTGGTCCCGGACAGTGGCCAGGTGCTGAGCTGCCTGCAGCGCGGCGCGCACCGCATCGCGCTGGAAATCTACCGGGGCGCAGTGCTCCCGCGGTCCGAAGCGCCCGGCATCATCGACCTCCGCGACAGGGTCTCCTCACTGATGCGCGAAGCGGTACTCACCGACGGCAGCGCCGAGACGCTGCTCAAGTACGCGGCCCTGCCCGAGGCAAGGGACGACGTCGACGTCCGGACTGCCGCGCTGAAGCTGCTGCCGCCGCGCTCGCCCAAGCGCGCCGCCGTCGTCGCCGACCTTGAACGGCTGGAAGCCGAACTGAGCGCGTAAGCGCCTGGCGGTCGCCGTCCGGCCGTCCGCAACCTCTGCCGTGAGCTTGGGCCCACGCCTGCCGGGTTCCCTGACCGAGCTTGCGAGGTTAGGGGGCAGGTGGGGACAGTAGTGCAACCTGACTGCAACCTCCACGCTCCTACGCTGAAACCAACGGCGGCCCCAGCATCAAGGCCCGCCCCATGCACAGCAAAGGAGCTAGCAATGACTGTTTACGCACAGCCCGGTACCGACGGTTCGAAGGTCACGTTCAAGGACCGCTACGAGAACTGGATCGGCGGCGAGTGGGTTGCCCCCGTCAAGGGCCAGTACTTCGAAAACACCACCCCGGTCACCGGCAAGGTCTTCTGCGAGGTAGCCCGGGGCACGGCGGAGGACATTGAGCTGGCCCTTGACGCCGCACACAAGATCGCGCCGTCCTGGGGCAAGACCTCAGTGGCCGAGCGCGCCGCCATCCTGAACAAGATCGCGGACCGGATCGACGAAAACCTTGAAATGCTTGCCGTCGCCGAATCCTGGGACAACGGCAAGCCCATCCGCGAAACCCTGAACGCGGACATCCCTCTCGCCGCGGACCACTTCCGCTACTTCGCCTCCGCCGTCCGCGCCCAGGAGGGCCGGCTGTCCCAGCTCGACGACGACACCACCGCCTACCACTACCACGAGCCCCTCGGCGTCGTGGGCCAGATCATTCCCTGGAACTTCCCCATCCTGATGGCTGTCTGGAAGCTCGCCCCGGCCCTCGCCGCCGGCAATGCCGTGGTCCTCAAGCCTGCCGAGCAGACGCCGTCCTCCATCCTGGTCCTGATCGAACTGATCGGCGACCTCCTCCCGGCCGGTGTCCTGAACATCGTCAACGGGTTCGGCGTCGAGGCCGGCAAGCCCCTCGCCTCCAGCCCCCGGATCCGCAAGATCGCCTTCACCGGCGAGACCACTACCGGCCGGCTGATCAGCCAGTACGCCAGCCAGAACCTGATCCCGGTCACCCTGGAACTCGGCGGCAAGAGCCCCAACATCTTCTTCAACGACGTCGCCGAAAGCAACGACGCGTTCTACGACAAAGCCCAGGAAGGCTTCGCGCTGTTCGCGTTCAACCAGGGCGAAGTCTGCACCTGCCCGTCCCGCGCCCTGGTCCAG
>DATFAE010000226.1:0-16007 GCA_035254945.1 Arthrobacter sp.
AACACCTTCGGCCTGGAGCTTGAGCTCACCGAAGGCATGCGCTTCGACAAGGGCTACATCTCCGCCTACTTCGTCACCGACACCGATCGCCAGGAAACGGTCCTTGAGGACCCGTACATCCTGATCGTCAACTCCAAGATCTCCAACGTCAAGGAACTGGTTGCTGTCCTGGAAAAGGTCATGCAGTCCAACAAGCCGCTGCTGATCATTGCCGAGGACATCGAGGGCGAGGCCCTGGCCACCCTGATCGTCAACAAGATCCGTGGCACCTTCAAGTCCGTCGCCGTCAAGGCTCCGGGCTTCGGCGACCGCCGCAAGGCCCAGCTGGCCGACATCGCCGTCCTGACCGGCGGCCAGGTCATCGCCGAGGAAGTTGGCCTCAAGCTGGAGACCGCCGGCCTGGAGCTCCTGGGACGCGCCCGCAAGGTTGTTGTCACCAAGGACGAAACCACCATCGTTGAAGGTGCCGGCGACGCCGACCAGATCGCTGGCCGCGTTTCCCAGATCCGCGCCGAGATCGAAAACTCCGATTCCGACTACGACCGCGAGAAGCTGCAGGAACGCCTGGCCAAGCTGGCCGGCGGCGTTGCAGTCATCAAGGCCGGTGCCGCAACCGAAGTTGAGCTCAAGGAACGCAAGCACCGCATTGAGGACGCAGTCCGCAACGCAAAGGCAGCCGTTGAAGAAGGCATCGTCGCCGGTGGTGGCGTTGCACTGATCCAGGCCGGCGCCAAGGCGTTCGCGAACCTGAACCTGACGGGTGACGAAGCAACCGGTGCGAACATCGTCCGCGTTGCCATCGACGCCCCGCTGAAGCAGATCGCCTTCAACGCCGGCCTCGAGCCGGGCGTTGTTGTCGACAAGGTCCGCGGCCTGCCCGCAGGCCACGGCCTGAACGCGGCAACCGGCGAATACGTCGACCTGCTCGCCGCCGGCATCAACGACCCCGTCAAGGTGACCCGCTCTGCACTGCAGAACGCGGCCTCCATCGCCGGTCTGTTCCTCACCACCGAGGCTGTAGTGGCCGACAAGCCGGAGAAGAACGCTCCGGCCATGGGTGGCGGCGACGACATGGGCGGCATGGGCGGCTTCTAGTCCCCAGCGCCCGGAAATACGTTCCGCGCAAACCCTAATGCGGCCCCCTCCATTGGAGGGGGCCGCATTTGTTCGTCCTGAATGCTCCGAAGGTGCCGGGCTTCGCTACTTGCGGGCCGTGGCCAGCATTCCCTCGACTTCCTTCTTGAAGGCATCAGCGGCTGCCTGGGGTGTCATCCTGTCGTACAGGACTTCGTCGGTGAACCGCTTGATGACGTTCTGGACGCTGCCGGCACCCACCGGCGGGACGGGAGGCGCGTCGGCGATGTCCGGTGCGATGTCCTTCAGGAACGCCACCACGGTGGTGTCGGCGGGCTTGAGGGTGGGCGTGATCTTCTCGACGATCTCAGAGTTGCTGGGTACCCCGCGGTCTGTCATCAGGATGGCGCCGGCCGCCGGGCTGTTGGCCAGGTAGTTGATGAAGGTGGCGGCTGCCTCCGTGTGCTTGGACCGCGAGGACGCGGACCAGAACATCGTGGGCTTGTAGTACATGCCATTGTCCGCGGACTTCCCGTCGACACTGGGGGCGCGGAGCATTTTGATGCTGCTCCCGGTGGTGGTTTCCAGGGAGCCGAGCTGGTTGGTCCACCACCAGGCCATGCCCACCCGGTTGGTGCCGAACAGGCTCTCCTCAAGGCCGGCGCCGGAGTCCTCGGTGGCTACCGTGGCCGGCGGGCTCGCCTTGGAGTCACGCTGTTCCTTCAGCCGCTCCCAGAATGACGCGGCCGTTGCGGTGTCGAAATCCAGTTTCCCGTCCTGGGAGTAGAGGTTCTCGCCGTGCTGCCGAAGCCAGATGATGAGGTCGGCCTCGTTGCTGCCGTAGGCCGCACCATAGCTCTTTCCGTCACCGGCCGCGCTGAGCTTCGCAGCGGTGTCCATGAAGTCATCCCAGGTCCAGGCGGTGTCGTCGGGGACGGGGACGTTGGCGGCCTCGAACACCTTGGTGTTGGCCATGATGACGTACGCGTTCTTGCCCGTGCTCAGCCCGTACTGTGCGTCGTCGTACCGGCCTGAAGCCAGTGATTCCTTGTCCAGCTTGGAGGTGTCGATCCCGGTCTGCTTGGACAGGTCGAGCAGGGCTCCGCGGCCGCCGTATTCGGCGATGTACTTCTGGTCCATCTGGATGACGTCCGGTGCATCATTGGCCGCGGTCTTGGTGGCCAGTTTGTCCCAGTAGCTGGCCCACTCGCCAGGTTCGGATTCAATCTTGATGTTGGGGTGCTCTGCCTCGAATGCATCGATGACTTTTTCCGTCTGCGCGTTGAGGTACTCGTTGCCCCACCAGGCGAAGCGCAGCGTGACTTCGTCGTTTTCGCTGGAACCACCGGATGCACCGCAGCCCGTGGCGAGCAGCGAAACAGCGACGGCGACTGCGCCGAACTGAAACTTCCTGCGGCTGATGGCCTTGATCTTCATTGATGCGCCTTCCTCTCGGTGGAGGCCGACTCCACCCGTGTTCCCGTAACGGCGTCGGTGCCGATGGGAAAGCTTTGAATGAGAAAGCGGTTTCTCATTCAGGATTCCGATTCTGCCGCCCATCGCCATCCGCGTCAAGAGTTTTCGGTAAGCGGTTTCCGAAGCGGCAGGCTGAACCTTCTGTCGGCACCGTCTGGCAGGATGGTTCCGTGACGATTACTGCAGCGGCCGACGGTTCGGCTTTAGGAAATCCTGGCCCGGCCGGCTGGGCCTGGTACGTGAACGATGACTGCTGGCGTGCCGGGGGGTGGCCCCATGGCACCAACAACCAGGGCGAGCTGATGGCCGTCCTTGACCTGTTCCGTGCCACAGCCCACATTCCCGACGAAGACCTGCGGGTTTTGTGCGACAGCCAGTACGTGATCAATTCCATCACCAAATGGATGCCCGGCTGGAAGCGGAAGGGATGGCGGAAGGCGGACGGCAAGCCCGTCCTGAACGTCGAGCTGCTCAAGGAACTGGACCGGGAAATCGCGGGACGGAAATACACGTTCGAATGGGTCAAGGGGCATGCCGGCCACGACCTCAACGAAGCCGCCGACGAACGGGCCAGGGCCGCAGCCACGGCGTACCAGCAGGGCGTTGCCGCCCGCTCCGGACCGGGATTCGCCGGTGCCCCCGGCCACCTGGCGGCCGCAGCGTCGGCGTCCGCGTCTGCCAACGCCCCGGGCTCAGCCAGAGCGACCGGCGTTGGTGCCGCAAAAGGACCTGCGTCCGGCCCGGGACCCGGTTCCCACGGCGTCGCAGCGGACGTCGGCGGAGGTGATCTGTTCAGCGAACAGGCTCTGTTCAACGACAAGAATCTGTTCAACGACAAGGATCTGCTGAGTGAGCCGGATCTTTTCAGCGAGCTGGAGGAAAATCCGCTTGCCGTGCCCGGTGCTGCGGAAAAATCGCCGGAGGAGATCGTGGAGGCCCTCGAACGGGAGCTGCTGGGTCCCGAGGTCCGGGGCGACATCGGCCGTACGGGAGTACTGCTGCACCCCGAATTCATGGAGATCGGAAGCTCGGGGCGGGTGTGGACCCGCGATGCGATGATGATGGCGCTGGAGGAGGACCCCGGTGAGCGGACTGAACTGGAAATACTTGGCGCGGACCGCATCGGCACCAGCGCAGTCCTGCTGACCTACCGGAGCTATGCACGCTCCGGCACCATTCTCCGCAGCTCACTGTGGGTCCTCGATAACGGGCGGTGGCGGCTCCGCTTCCACCAGGGCACGCCTGAGGCCTGACCGTACCTATCATCACGGGCGAATAATCACCCTGGCCGTATAGGCCCTCAGAGCGGCGCTGGAATGCACCAGGGTTGCCTCCGCACGAGGGGCGTCGCCATCAGCTGAAGCGCTGGGTGTTGCCCTGCTCGGCCTGGGCATAGGTGGCCGCGGCTGACGCCAGGGCAAGGTTAATGGACGCGAGCGAGGCTTCCACCTTGCCCTGGGTGAGGGTCCATTCGGTGATCAGGGCCTGGAAGTTGGTGGCCGCAGAACCGCGCCACGTGGACTGGAGCTCGTCCAGGCCGCGCTTCATGGTCTGGACGTCTGCGCTGATCCGGTCAACGGTCGCCTTGACGTTGGACGACTTGAGCTGGAGAAGTTCGGTATCGACGGAAATGATGCTCATGGCTGCTGCCTCTCACGGTGGTGGACAGCCGGGCTGTCCGGTCCGGCGGCTCCGGACCACTGCATTGAGCCTACGAAGCCGGGCGCCGGGAGGACCACGGGGATTTCCTATATGTGGATAACCCGGCCGTCGTTGGCGCTGCCGCCGTCGCCGCGGTCGCGGACTTCGTCGTCCTGGCCTTCGGCGTCCTGGACTTCCCGGATCCGGCTTTCGCCAGGATGACCTTCCGGGTCCTGTCCGTCGGCGTCCTCGTCCCGTACGGGCAGGCTGACCACGAGCGTGGCCCCGCCGCCTTCGGTGGCCTGTACCCTGACGGTGCCGCCGTGGGAGCCCACGATGGCCGCCACGATGGCCAGGCCAAGCCCGCTGCCGCCCGTTTCGCGGGTCCGCGATGTATCCGCGCGGTAGAAGCGCTCAAAGACCTTGGCGGCGTCGTCGTCGGAAATCCCGGGACCGTGGTCCCGGACCTCGATCACGGAGGCGGGCTTGCCGCCGTCGGACGTGCGGACGCCCACCGCCAGTTCGATGGGGCTGCCCTCCTGCGTGTAGCGCAGGGCATTGCCCACCAGGTTGCCAACCACCTGGCGGAGTTTTGCCTCATCCCCGAGGACAGGGGCGGGAGCCGCGCTGCCGCCGTCGAGACCGGTGAGCGAGATGGTGCGGGTGCGGTCGCTGGCCTGTGTGTCCACCACGGCATCGTGGGCGATCAGCTGGAGGTCAACGGGTTTCTGCTGCAGGGGGCGCTGTTCGTCGAGCCGGGCGAGGAGCAGCAGATCCTCCACCATGGAGCCCATCCGTTTGGCTTCGCTTTCGATCCGGCCCATCGCCGTGGCGACGTCCTCATCGGTGGCCAGGGCGCCGTGGCGGTAGAGCTCGGAGAAGCCCCTGATGGTCACCAGCGGCGTACGGAGTTCATGCGAGGCGTCGGCGGCAAAGCGGCGCATCCTTCCTTCGGAAGCTGTCCTGGCAGAAAACGCCGTTTCGATGTGCGCCAGCATGGCGTTCAGTGAGCTGGCAAGCCGGCCCACCTCCGTGCCGGGATTCTCCACTTCCACGCGCCGGGACAGGTCGCCGGCGGCAATGGCGGCAGCGGTCTTTTCCACGCGGGCGAGCGGGCGGAAGGACCGCGACACTGTCCAGCTGGCAATCAGCGACGCCAGCAGGAGGGTCAGCAGGCCAACGCCAGTGACCACCAGTGTGGCGTGCTTGAGTACATCGTCAACGCTTTGCAGCGGCAGGCCGATGACCACCACCGCGCTGCGGCCGTTGTCCAGGACGGTCACGGCAACGACCCGCCAGTTCTCGCCGTCGGTGCCGCGGACCTGGTACGGGCGGGTTCCCCGCTCCTGCGCTTCGTCCACGGTGATGTTGCTGATATCCGGCCGGATATCAGCGTCGCCACCGAAGGGGTAGGGATCCTCGCCCGGCGTGTAGAGAATCAGGGAGTAGTCGGTGGGCACCATCGGATTGGGCGCCTGCAGCTGCGTGAAGGACCGCTGTTTGTGGGCCAGGTCGACGGCGGCATTGAGCTTGTCGTCCACCTGGCCTTGCAGGTAACTGTGCAGCAGCGTCAGCGTGCCTGCGCCGGTCACTGTCAGCGCAACGATCAGCAGCGCCATGATGATGGCGACCAGCTGGGACCTCAGTGAGGCCGATTTCCACCGCTCCAGCAATGTCAGCGCTTCTCTGCCGTCCGGAGCACGTAGCCCACTCCGCGCTTGGTCTGGATCAGGGCCGGCGCGTCAGGATCAATGTCCACCTTGCGGCGGAGGTAGGAGATGTAGGACTCCACGATGGAGGCGTCCCCATTGAAGTCGTACTCCCAGACGTGGTCAAGGATCTGGGACTTGGACAGCACCCGGTTGGGGTTGAGCATAAGGTACCGGAGGAGCTTGAATTCGGTGGGGGAGAGCTCAATGACGGTGCCGCCGCGGCGCACTTCGTGGGCGTCGTCGTCGAGCTCCAGGTCATCCACCCGGATGACGGCGTCGTCATCGAGCCTCGGCTGGGTGCGGCGGAGGACGGCGCGGATGCGCGCCACCACTTCGTCCAGGCTGAAGGGTTTGGTGACGTAGTCGTCGCCGCCCACGGTGAGTCCGGTGACCTTATCCTCGGTATCATCCTTGGCGGTCAGGAACAGCACCGGGAAGTGCTTGCCGGAGGCGCGGAGACGGCGGGTGACAGTAAAGCCGTCCATGTCGGGGAGCATCACGTCCAGGACAGCGAGGTCCGGGGAGTGGAGCTCGGCGGCTGCCAAGGCGTCGCGTCCGTTGCCCGCCGAGACGACCTCGAAGCCTGCGAACCGCAGGGAGGTGGACAGCAGTTCGCGGATGTTGGGTTCGTCGTCAACAACAAGGAGCTTCGCCTCTGGGCCGTTCTTATTCATACTCCCATGATGCTCCCAGAGTCTGGGAGTTTTCTGGATGGATGTTGGGTGTTCTTCGTGGAAAGAAGAAGTCCCCTGCTGTCGCTTGTAGGGACCATAGGCAACGGGCCCTCGTATTTAGTGCCGAGATATCACCCTGACGTGGCGGGACAGCTACCCCGGCTGCTCCACATCCTTCGCGTCCAGGATCCGGTAGGCGTAGCCCTGTTCGGCCAGGAAGCGCTGGCGTTTGGCCGCGAAATCCTGGTCCAGGGTGTCCCGTGCCACCAGCGAGTAGAAGCGGGCCGCCCGTCCGTCTTTCTTGGGGCGCAGCAAACGGCCCAGCCGCTGCGCCTCCTCCTGGCGGGAGCCGAAGGAGCCTGAAACCTGGATGGCTACGGAGGCCTCGGGCAGGTCGATGGAGAAGTTGGCCACCTTGGACACCACCAGGGTCTGCACCTCGCCGGCCCGGAAAGCGTCGAACAGCTTCTGGCGCTCCTTCACGGAGGTATCGCCCTTGATCACCGGCGCGTTGAGGCGTTCGCCGATTTCGTCGAGCTGGTCGATGTACTGGCCGATCACCAGCAACTGCTCGCCCACGTGCCGGGCCACCAGCTGTTCCACGATCCGCGTTTTGGTTTCTGACGTGGAACACAGCCTGTACTTGTCCGCGTCTTCGGCCATGGCGTAGGCCACGCGTTCGTCCCGGGGGAGGTCCACACGGACTTCAACGCAGTCAGCCGGGGCAATGTACCCCTGCGATTCGATGTCCTTCCACGGTGCGTCGTAGCGTTTGGGCCCGATCAGGCTGAACACTTCGCCTTCGCGGCCGTCCTCCCGCACGAGGGTGGCGGTGAGGCCCAGCCGGCGGCGCGCCTGCAGGTCCGCCGTCATGCGGAAGATCGGCGCGGGCAGCAGGTGCACTTCGTCGTAGATGATCAGGCCCCAGTCGTTTCCGTCCACGAGCTCAAGGTGGGGGTAGAGGCCGCCGCGCTTGGTGGTGAGGACCTGGTAGGTGGCGATGGTGACGGGCCGGACCTCTTTGACGGCGCCGGAGTACTCGCCGATTTCGTCCTCGGTCAGCGAGGTGCGCTTAAGAAGCTCGTCCTTCCATTGCCGGGCAGCCACGGTGTTTGTCACGAGGATGAGCGTCGTGGTCGAACTGACGGCCATGGCGGCCGCGCCCACGAGCGTCTTTCCCGCCCCGCAGGGCAGCACCACCACGCCGCTCCCGCCCGCCCAGAAATTCTCCGTGGCAAGCTGCTGATAGGGGCGGAGCTTCCAGCCGTCCTCATTAAGCGCGATCAGGTGCGGCGTGCCGTCCACGTAGCCGGCGAGGTCCTCCGCCGGCCAGCCGATCTTCAGCAGCAGCTGTTTTAGCTGACCCCGCTGGGACGAGTGGACCACAATGGTTTCGCCGTCGATCCGCGGGCCCAGCAGGGGCTGGATCTTCTTGGCCCGGATGACTTCTTCAAGCACGGGGTAATCGTCGGTGCGCATAACCAGGCCGTGCTGCGGATCCTTTTCCAGCCGCAGCCTGCCGTACCGGGACATGGTCTCTTCGACGTCGATGAGCAGGGAGTGCGGCACCGGGAAGCGTGAGTACTTCAGCAGCGTGTCCAGGACCTTCTCCGCGTCCAGCCCCGCGGCGCGGGCGTTCCAGAGGCCCAGCGGCGTCAGCCGGTAGCTGTGCATATGCTCCGGCGCACGTTCCAGTTCCGCGAACGGCGCGATGGCATGCCGGGCCTCGGTGGCCAGTTCATGGTCCACCTCAAGCAAAATGGTCTTATCGCTCTGGACAATCAGCGGTCCATCGTTCACGCGGTAGCGTCCTTTACTGCCGCAGTTCCTCTGCGGCCTCAATATCAATGATCCGGTGGATGGACACCACCCGTTCGGTCTCCCGGGCGGGGTCGAAGACCCGAACCCGTCCGCCGCTTACCGATAAGGGAACAACAATCTCCAAATTGGCATTCCCGCCGCCGTCCACCACGTTCATGCTCACCGTCTGCTTGAGCCGGATGGCCCGCTGCAGGGTCTCCAGCCCGAGCTGGGTTGCGGTCTCCCCGGAGCCGGCGCCGGATGAGGAAACGGACGACGCCGGGGACCCGGCCCCAGCCCCCGTCACGTTCCCGTGGCCGTCCGGGCCGCCGGCAGGCGAGGGTTTGAGATGGCGAAGAACAGACAGCTGGGCATCCATCTCCGCCTCTGCCGGCGCAGTCCGCGGCGCTGTATACACCGGGCGTGTGCTGGCAGGGACCGGGGCGGTGCGCCGCAGCCGGACCAGGGACGGGTTTGATTCCTCCACGGACGGTGAGAGTCCCAGGCTGCGCAGGACCTGCGCCGTTTCGCGCGGGGGCGCCGTGGAAATCAGGACTGTAGGAGCGATCCTCACGAGGCCCAGCCCGGATGCCTTTGATTCGGAGGCCAGCTCCAGCACGGCGGTCTCATCGTCGCTCTGGACAAAGCTCGCTGCCGTGCCCACCCGCAGCCGGCCATGGCGCGAGGCCGTGTCCTCCACAAGGTATTCCAGGGGTTGCGGCACGGCGGTGGCGGAGTGCTCCCGCAGGAAGCCCAGCAGGCTTGCAGCGTCCTGCCCGGCCTCCAGCGCACGCCGCACCGAAGCGGGGGAAAACCGGTAGATCGTTGCTGGACCCTGCCCTTCGGCGTCGGCCATCAGCAGCAGCTTTTCACTGAGTTCGGGACTGAGGTAGCCGGGCGCAACGGCGGTGAGGTCGGCCTGTAGCAGCACGTGGTTCAGCGCCGCGGGCAGGTGCTCGCCGAGGATGGCCAGCGCTTCATCGGGGTTGTCCTCGGCAATCGCGCTTCCCAGCTGGCTGAGGGCCCCGGAGCCGGTCAGGCCCAGCATGTCGGCCTCCGCCAGCACGCCGCGGATGAGGGAACTGAACCGGCGCGCCATCCTGGGCTGTTCCCACTCGGCCCGCTGCAGCACAGCCGCAGCGTCCAGGACCGGGGCATGGGCGTCTGGCGCCGTGGCCTCGTTCGTGAGCTGGTTCAGGATTTCCAGGATCCGTTTCCTGACAACGGGCGCATCGGACCGCTGGGCCTCGGCCGAGAGCGCATTGATGGTGGTGCCGGCCGCGCCGCGGTGGGCGGCCGCCGGCAGGCCCGGCTGGCCGCTGACGGGCTGGCCCACCAGCGACGGGACACGTTCGCTCGCCAGCCAGGCATTGACCAGCCACAGCCATTGCTCCTGCCGCGGCAGGACCAGCCATTCCAGCTCCGGGGGCTGGACCCAGGCTGAGGAATCCACATCCAGTCGGATCAGTCCGGACAGGGCGCACAGTTCCAGCAGCAGGCCCGCCCGGTGCTGCTCAATCCGCAGGGTTTCCGCCAGCCGCCTCATCTCCCGGACCCCCACACCGCCGGTGCGCAGGGTTGCCAGCGGCTGTTCCCGGACCGCGTAGAGGACCTCGCCCACCAGCCGCAGCGTCTCGGCGATGGCTCCCAGGGCGGCATTGCGGCGGAGCGCCGCCGTGGTGTGGCCGAGCTCGGGAACGGGCGGTGAGAGAGTGAAGTCGTTGATGATCGCGCCGCCGCGCAGGGATACTCCCACGCTGTGCGGCAGTTCCACATGCGCTGCATCCAGGGGGACCAGGAGGCCGCGGGCCAGCAGCCAGTCAACCGGCCCGACGTCGGCCGCCTCGTTTGTGACGGAGGCTTTCCGTTGCGCCTGGGGAACGGCACCCATGGCCCAGTTACCGAACCTCGAAAGCAACGCCGTCGTCCGGTCCGGGGCATTGGCGAGGATCTGCTGCAGCGCCTCCGGCGAGGACGTCCAGTGCTGCAGCGCGAGCGCTGCTTCCATGGGCGTGGTTGCCTCCTGGACCGGCACGCCGGCGCTGTGCAGCTCAGACACCAGCTGCACCACCCGCTGCGCGAATGCCGGCTGCAGGCGGACCAGTTCCGTGTAACTGCGTCCCAGCCCGGCCGGGTAGATGCCCACCACGTCCCGCAGCGACCCCACCGGCAGATAGAAGCGCTGACGTTGTCCTGTGGCAACTGTTCCGTGCGGGGGATCCGCCCGGTGCACCAGCGCCATGTCCTGCAGGGAGGCCAGAATCCGGTCAACGGCCGCCACCGACGCGCCGGGAATGAACTTCCGCAGCCCGGCCGCGCAGGCGCTGTGGGCAGTATCCGTATTCGTGCACAGATGGAGGGTTTCCAGGACCTGCATCTGCGGTTTGTTCAGGCGCTCCAGCGCCCGCTGGACGCTCACCCTGGCGCTGGCACGCGCCGCGAGTGCGGAAAAGTCCGGCACGGCGGGCGAGATGAGGTCCGGCCGCACGGCGAACAGTGCACGCAACGACTGGTCGCTGCGTGCCTCCAATTCTTTGCTCAGCGCGCGGATAAGGGACATCAGTCCAACGTTACCGCCCGCCGGACTTTCCTGCCCGGCGCCGCCCTGCCACGCTGTCCAGGATCAGGAAAAGCATCAGCAGGAAAGCCAGTGGCAGGCCGTACAGGGCGGTGGAGGTGACCCACACGGGAGCGGCGGTGCCTGCAAAGGCCAGCGCCATCACAGCGCCCACTGCCATGAGCGAGAGCAAGGCGACCGCTGCCGCGCAGATCATCAGGGGGCGCCGGTAACGCGAGGGTGTCATGGACGTAACGCTAACAGTCCTTCGGCAGGCGGCGGTGTGACGGCCGGGAAAGCAGGATTCGGCCGCCCGGCAGGATAACCTTGAAGTAACAGACCAACTCGGCCCGGGCAGTCATACCCTGAACCCGCATATCAATGCGGATGCGGTGACGGCCAGCCGTGTCTCAAGACGTCAGAACGAAGAAGGTTGATTACGTGCCTACCGGCAAGGTCAAGTGGTATGACAAGGAAAAGGGTTTCGGATTCCTCGCGGGCGAGGACGGCCAGGAAGTCTTCCTGCCCAAATCATCGCTCCCCGAGGGTGTTACCGAGCTGAAGGCCGGCACCCGCGTGGAATTCGGTGTGGCCGACGGCCGCAAGGGGGCGCAGGCCCTGGGTCTTCGTGTCCTGGATAAGACACCGTCCATCGCCAAGGCCAAGCGTCCCAGCGCCAAGGACCTGGCCCCCCTGGTACAGGACCTCGTGAGCGTGCTGGACAACCTCTCAGGCACCCTGTCCGCCGGCAAGTACCCGGAAGGCAACAAGGGCAAGGCCATCGCCGCTGCCCTGCGTAAGGTTGCCGACGAGCTGGACGTTTAGGTCCGCTGATGAACCCGGAAGCTGAACAGCCGGAGCATACGGCAACCGAGCAGGCAGGCGTCGTGGCCGGTCCGTCCGCAGCAGCATCGGTAAAGGCCGCACCGGCCGCGACCGAAACCAAGCGCCGCGCCGGTGTGCCCGTCTGGCGGACAGGCAAACCTGACGCCTTCCTCGCTGCTGCCGTGGAGGCGGCCCGCGCCGCCGTTGAAGGCATCACCGACCCCGCCACCATCGGCGTCCACCTGGGCGCCAAGAGTGAAGGCGACCGCCTGGTGACGCACCTGTTCGAGTCGCGCCTGCCCGGATACCAGGGGTGGCAGTGGTTCGCTGTCCTGACGCGCAACTCCCGCTCCAAAGCGGTCACGGTCAGTGAACTTGGCCTGCTGCCGTCCGAGGACTCCATCCTTGCCCCCGAATGGGTGCCCTGGGCGGAACGCGTGCGCCCCGAGGATGCCCAGGACGCGGAGGCGCTCGACGCCGACGTCAAGCTGGCCGACGTTCCGGAAGAGCCGGACGCCGAGGAGCTGGACACTGACGGGCCAGGCACAGAAGAGCCGGACACCGGCGAGCCTGACGCCGAAGACTCCGAGTAAAACAGCAGACGGCGCCGTCCGGGACAAAACCCGGGCGGCGCCGTCGAACTTTAATGCCTTGGAACGTCTTCCTTCTCATCGATTGCTCCAACAGCGCCCTTTAGCGCTCCCAAAACGGCGCCTGCGGAGCAATCGATGAGATGGTGGCGGAGAGTTACTTGCGCAGTTCTCCCACTACGTAGTCGATGCTGGCCAGCAGTGCCGAGACGTCCGCCGGTTCGATGGCCACAAACGTGGCGATCCTGAGCTGGTTGCGGCCCAGCTTGCGGTACGGCTCGGTGTCCACAACGCCGTTGGCGCGCAGCACCTTGGCGATGGCCGCTGCATCAATGGAATCGTCAAAGTCGATGGTGGCAATGACGTTGGAGCGGTCCTCCGCCTTCGCGACGAACGGGGTGGCGTACTCCGAGGCCTCGGCCCAGGAATAGATACGGCCGGCGGAGTCAGCGGTCCGCTTGCTGGCGAAGTCCATGCCGCCGTTGGCGTTGAGCCACTGCACCTGTGCGTCCAAGGTCACCAGGGTGGACAGCGACGGGGTGTTGTAGGTCTGGTTCAGGCGGGAGTTGTCGATTGCCGTCTGCAGGTCCAGGAAGTCGGGGATCCACCGGCCGCTTGCCTTGATGCGGGCGGCACGCTCGATCGCGGCGGGGGAAAAGAGGCCCAGCCAGAGGCCGCCGTCTGAGGCGAAGTTCTTCTGCGGTGCGAAGTAGTACACGTCCGCTTCGGCAACATCCACGTCCAGGCCGCCTGCAGCGGACGTGGCGTCCACGAGGACCAGGGCGCCGTCGTCGGCTCCTTCAACGCGCTTGACCGGGGCGGCGACACCCGTGGAGGTCTCGTTCTGCGGCCAGGCGTAGACGTCCACACCGGCCTCGGCCCGGGGAACGGGCCGGGTGCCGGGCTCGGACTTGATGATGGAGGAGCCGTCCAGGAACGGTGCCTTGTTGGTGGCCGAGGCAAACTTGGAACCGAACTCGCCGAAGGAGAGGTGCTGGGCCTTGCTCTCCACCAGGCCAAAGCTGGCGATATCCCAGAACGCGGTGGAGCCGCCAACGCCGAGCACTACTTCGTAGCCTTCGGGGGCGCGGAAGAACTGGCTGAGGCCCTCACGGACAGAACCGACAAGGTTCTTGACCGGGGCCTGGCGGTGGGAGGTGCCCAGGATCGTCTTGGACGCCGCTGAGAGCGCTTCAATCTGTTCCGGCCTGACCTTGGAAGGTCCTGCGCCGAACCGTCCGTCCTTTGGCAGGAGGTCGGCAGGAATAGTGATGCTGTTTTCGCTCACAAGGGCTCCAATTTCGGCGTGGACGCGACTCACGTCCGGGACGGTGGGGTGGCCGGCAGGCGGCAGTGACTGCAACGAGGACCTCCTTTATTCTGCCTGAACCGCCGATCCGGCGGGAACCGGGACCGTCATAGTCCAGCCATTGAGACACCCGCAGGGCAGCGCCGGAATTATCCGGACAAACTCAAAATAGGCTAAGCTTTCCAACGGACTACGTCGCTGTCGGGACGCGATACGGTGGGACAACGCAAGGTACTGCGCTCGAGGAGCTGAGCTGGATGACGGATCTGATCGATACCACGGAGATGTATCTTCGGACCATTTTGGAGCTTGAGGAAGAGAACATCGTTGCTCTTCGCGCACGCATTGCCGAGCGGCTGCGGCACTCCGGACCCACCGTCTCCCAGACTATCGGCCGGATGGAACGCGACGGCCTGGTGGTGGTTTCCGGGGACCGTCACCTGGAGCTGACCGAGACCGGCCGGAAACGGGCCACGGAAGTCATGCGCAAGCACCGGCTCGCGGAGCGCCTGCTGGCGGACGTGATCGGCCTTGACTGGGCTTACGTCCATGACGAAGCGTGCCGCTGGGAACACGTGATGAGCGAGCGCGTAGAGCGGCGCATCTTTGAAATGCTGAACCACCCCACGGAGTCGCCCTACGGCAACCCCATCCCCGGCCTGGCTGCCCTGGGCGGCCAGGTATCCTCGTCCTTCACCGACGGCGTGATTAATCTCCTGGAAGCCATGAAGGGCTACGCCTCAGGATCCAGTGTGGTAGTCAGCAGGCTGGCGGAACCCATCCAAGTGGAGCCCGAACTGCTGATCCAGCTCGACGAAGGCGGGATCCGGCCGGGCGCCGCGATCTCGCTGGAGCGCGTGGGAGACTACATTTCGGTGCGTGTCCCGGGAATCGAAGGGGCGCTGGAGCTGCCTCCGGAAGTCGCCGCGCACGTATTTGTATCCGTCCGCTGACGCCAGTTCAGGACGTCCCCGCCCGGGCGGATTTACCCCAATGAATGGGGTTTACGCAAAGATAACGGAATTGTTACTGTCTGGCTTAATCGCCTATAGTTAACGCCAAGCGTCGATACAAAAGCGTTACCTGATCTGGAGCCGAGCTCTGCCAGCAGATCAGGTGTACGAGTCACCAACTGGCAGAGGCGGGGGAACCACAACCGGCAGTCGCAAGGCTGCCTTGGGGTGAAGTCCGTCAGCAGCAAGCCTCTTCCAGCGAAGGATCCTCACGGGATATCTCTGCGCCGAAGCTTGCTTACGGCGGACCGGGTCTTTGAACTCTCTGACCCGAATCCGACAGCTAACTTCGCAGGCTTTCCAGAGAGGAACCGTTCTTGACCATGCAGAATTCCAGGGGCCGCCGCCGCGCGGCAGGCCCCGCAGCGGCGCCCCGGGTTGCCGCAGCTGTGGCCGCGGACAGGCCCCGGGATCCACAGCGGGATGCACGCCGCCGCCGCGGCCCCTTCCGGCAGATCACCGACTTCGCAGCTGCCAGTGGCGTTGGCCAAAAGGCCGGCATCGCCCTCGCCGCCACAGGCCTGGTCCTGACGGTGACAGTGCCGGCCACCAGCCCCGTCCTGGCCACGCCGGACGCCGGCCAGCAGGCCTCGGCTGTTTCCGCGGCTCCGCAGCCGGAAATCTCCGCTGAAGCAGGCGCACAGATCGATTTCAGCCGCTCATCCGTAGTCACCCAGGGTGACCCGGACGGCAAACTCAAGCAGCTTCTCAGTGCCCAGTCGGCCGGGTCCATCACCAGGGCCGCCTCCGCCGGCAGCCTCGGCGCTCCGCTGGCAAGCCTCGTTACCGCTTCCCCATTCGGTTACCGCGTGAGCCCTATCACTGGCGGCTCCGGTGACTTCCACCGCGGCCAGGACTATGTAGCCCAGTGCGGCACCTCCGTCCTCGCCGCAGCCAGCGGCACCGTCACGTTCGCGGGATGGCACCAGTACGGGGGCGGCAACCGCGTGGTAGTGGATCACGGCAACGGCCTTGAAACCACGTACAACCACCTGTCCTCGTTCAAGGTCACGGTGGGCCAGACGGTCAGCCGCGGCGACGTCGTGGCCCTCAGCGGCACCACAGGGGCCTCCACCGGCTGCCACCTCCACTTCGAGGTCCAGGTCAACGGCGAAGTCGTTGACCCGACCGGCTGGCTCTAGCCAAACGATGGCAAACTCTCACATTCCCGTGACATGCCGTGACCTGAATGTGACATTCGATCCGAACTCCTGTACCGTCTAACTTGCGTCAACTTTTCCGAAGTTGACGTTCTTGAGTGGATTGCCTAGCTCTGCCACCGCTCAAGGTCCGTTCGCATGACATCGTCTGGCAGGGGCGGGGGAACCAATTTTGG
>DATFAE010000227.1:0-38273 GCA_035254945.1 Arthrobacter sp.
GCTGGAGGACTGCACCCCGGCGGAGAACCAGGAGGGTTTGCGCCTGGTCCGCCAGCACACCACCACCCCGCTGGCCATCGGGGAGATCTTCAATACCGTGTTCGATTACCAGACCCTGATCAAGGAACAGCTGATCGATTACGTCCGGGCAGCGTCCACGCACTTTGGCGGGATCTCCCCGTTGAAGAAGGTGATGGATTTCGCCGCGCAGTACCAGATCAAGTCCGGCTTCCACGGCCCCACCGACATCTCCCCGGTGGGCTTCGCCGCGCAGCTCCACGTGGGCCTGGCCATCCACAACTACGGCATCCAGGAATACATGCAGCACTCCGACGCCACCAACACGGTGTTCGAGCAGTCCATGACGTTCGTGGACGGCTACCTCCATCCCGGGGACAAGCCCGGCATCGGCGTCGAATTCAACGAAGAAGCCGCAGCCGCCTACCCGTACCAGCAGGCCTACCTGCCCTACAACCGCCTCGTCGACGGCACCGTCCACGACTGGTAAGAGGAAAACACCTGATGAGCACCAAGCACCGCATCATCGTCATGGGGGTCTCCGGCTGCGGGAAGACCACCATCGGGGACCTCGTGGCCCGCGAACTGGGTGTGCCGTTCCTGGACGGTGACTCCCTCCACCCGGTGGAGAACGTGGCCAAGATGGCAGCCGGCACGCCGCTGACGGACGAGGACCGGTGGCCCTGGCTCGCCACCGTGGGTGCCGCGTTGGCCAACGCGGGCGACGGCGGACTGGTGCTCGCGTGCTCGGCCCTGCGCCGCAGCTACCGCGACGCCATCCGCGCCCAGGCACCGGACACCCTATTCCTCCACCTGCACGGCAGCAAAGAAGTGCTCCGGGCACGCACCGAAGGGCGCACCGGCCACTTCATGCCGCCCGCCCTGCTCGATTCACAGCTCGCAACGCTCGAACCGCTGGAGGCCGACGAAACCGGCATCGTCGTCGACATCGCCGCCCCCGTAAACCAGGTGGTGACCGACGCGCTGGCCGGCATCGCCACCGTCGCAACTCCCGCCGTCGCAACGCCCGACGCCGGAACCCCCGCCGATGGCGCCGCCGGCACCCAGCCGCGGCAGTTCGCCGTCGACCTTCAGGCCCCACCGTTCAACCTCGACGGTGACGCCGTTGCGTGGGTGGAATCCACCCTCGCCGGGATGAGCCTTGAAGAAAAAATCGGGCAGCTGTTCATCAACCACAACGACGACTACTCCCAGGAGTACCTGGACGGCGTCCTGGACACGTACCACGTGGGCGGCATGCGGTACCGGCCGGGTCCGTCTGCCGCGGTGCAGGAACACATCCGTTACGCGCAATCGAGAGCCCGCATCCCGCTGCTGGTGGCCTCCAACCCGGAAATGGGAGGAGCCGGCAGCTGCGACGACGGCACGTTCGTGTCGACGCACCTGCAGGCCGGCTCGCATCCGGACAGGAACATCGCCCGGCAGATGGGCCAGGTGGCCGGCGTGGAAACCGCGGCGCTGGGCTGCAACTGGGCGTTCGCGCCGATCGTGGACATCCACTACAACTGGCGGAACACGGTCATCTCCACCCGCGCCTTCGGCAACACCCCGGAGATCGTGGTGGAGCGCGCCAAGGAGTACTTCGACGGCATCAGCGAGTCGCCCACCGCCTGCGCCATGAAGCACTTCCCCGGCGACGGCGTGGACGAACGCGACCAGCACGTGGTCACGTCCTACAACACCCTCGGTTACGAGGAGTGGAACCGGAGCTACGGGCACGTGTACCGGGAAATGATCGGCCACGGCGTGCAGTCGATCATGATCGGGCACATCGGGGCGCCGGAACTTTCCCGCCACTTCCGTCCCGGCCTGGCGGACAAGGACATCCGGCCGGCCACGCTGGCGCCCGAACTGCTCCAGGACCTGCTGCGCGGCGAACTTGGCTTCAACGGGCTGATCCTTACCGACGCTTCGCAGATGATCGGCCTGACCCAGGCCATGAAGCGCAAGGACCTGGTGCCGGCCACCATCGCCGCCGGCTGCGACATGTTCCTGTTCTTCCGCAACCCGGACGAGGATTTCGGGTACATGCTGGACGGCTTCAAGTCCGGAGTCATCACGGAGCAGCGCCTGCACGACGCACTGCGCCGGATCCTGGGGCTCAAGGCCTCACTGGGCATCCACCGGAAGGCACGCCACGAGCTTGTCCCGCCGGCGGAAGCACTGGGCGTCATCGGCAGCGGGGCCCACCGGGCCATCGCGGCGCAGATTGCGGACAAGACCGTCACGCTGGTCAAGGACACCGCCCACAACCTGCCCATCACCCCGGAGACGCACCAGCGGATCCGTCTCTACGGCATCTCCGGCGGCCCGGACTTCACCCGCGCGGACCCGCTGGCCTACCTGGACACCGTCAAAGAGGAGCTGGAACACGCCGGTTTCGAGGTGCACCTGTTCAAGACGGCGGTCCAGCGGGAAGCGGCGGGGGAGACCGGCGTGAATTTCATGTCGGTCATCTCCGAGGAAGCCACCGGCGACTACGCGGACAAGTACGATGCCGCCTTCGTGTTCGCCAATGTAAAGGGCTTCGCCCAGGAGGCAGCCATCCGGATCAAGTGGTCCTCACCGATGGCCGCCGAGATCCCGTGGTACGTCACGGAGGTCCCCACCGTTTTCGTCTCGCTCAACCAGCCCAACCACCTGATTGACGTGCCGATGGTGAAGACAGCCATCAACGCGCATGCCGGATCGCGCGAGGCCATTCGGGCGACCATCGAAAAGATCATGGGCAAGTCGGAATTCCAGGGGACGTTCAACGAGAACGTCTTCTGCGATTCCTTCGACACCCGGCTGTAGCGCGGTTGGGCGGCACGCCCCGGCCGCACGTGCAGCAAATGCGCGTGCGGGGCGTAGCGTTGATGCATGGAACGGACAGGGTGCGCTGTTGTTGGCGGAGGGCCGGCGGGCATGATGTTGGGGCTGCTCCTGGCCCGGGCAGGTGTGGACGTCACGGTCCTCGAAAAGCACGGCGACTTCCTGCGGGATTTCCGCGGCGACACCGTGCACGCGTCCACCATCAGGCTGATTGACGAACTCGGGCTGGGTGACGGATTCCGCCAGCTCCCGCAAAGCCGGCTGGACAGTGTGGCCTTCCCCATCCCGGGCGCCGGCATGGTCACGGTGGGCGACTTCGCCTCCCTGAAGCCACCGTACAACTACATCGCCATGATGCCGCAGTGGGACTTCCTGAACTTCCTGGCCACCGAGGCGGCGCGCGAACCCTCGTTCACCCTCCTGATGGAACATGAGGCAACGGCATTGATGTTCGACGGCGGGCGCGTCACCGGAGTGCGCTACCGGACGCGCGATGGAAGGGAAGGGGCACTCCACGCGGACCTCGTTGTCGCCACGGACGGACGGCATTCCGTGCTGCGCCGGGCCGCTGGCCTGCAGCCGAAGAATTATCCTGTGCCCTTTGACACCTGGTGGTTCAAGCTCCCGCGGCATGCTTCGGAAAAAGGCGCCGTGGCGGGCATCGTCCCTGCCTTTCGGGACCGCGAAGCCATGATCGCACTGTTCCGCGACGACTACTACCAGATGGGGTATCTTGCCGCCAAGGGTGACAGTGCGCGGATCCGCTCTGAAGGGGTGGAACGGTTCAGGGAACGCGTTGCCGCACTGCGCCCGGACCTGGCGGACCGCACTGACGCCATACGTTCACTCGAAGACCTTCACTGGCTCGACGTGCGGCTGGACCGGCTGCGGCGCTGGTACGTCGACGGGCTGTTGTGCATAGGCGACGCCGCCCATGCCATGTCCCCGGTGGGCGGCGTCGGCATCAACCTGGCCATCCAGGACGCCGTGGCGGCAGCGGCCAGGCTGGCGCCGGCACTTCTCCGGGGACAAGTGCGCATGCAGGATCTTGCTGCCGTCGAGCGCCGGCGCCGGATGCCCACCGTGGTTGTCCAAACAGTCCAGCGCAGCATGCACCGGGCAGTGTTCGTTCCGTTGTTCGCCGGAAAAACGCCCGGTCCTCCGCCGGCCCTGCTGTTCGTCGTCCGGCACGCCCCGGTGGTGCGGCGGCTGCTGCCCCGGCTCATCGCGTTCGGACCACGGCCGGAACACGCGCCCGGATTCGCCCGCCGCATTCAGGCCCGGGACGCGACGTAGTCGATCAGGCCCTTGACTGTGGACACGGCGTTATAGTCGCGTTCTGGAATGTCCACGCCGGTGGCCTCGTCGATGGTTTCCACGAGCCGGAGGAAATCCAGTGAATCCATCTCCAGGTCCTGCCGCAGCCGGGACTGTTCGTCGAGGCCGGCCAGGTCCACGTCCGGTGCAACCTGGCTGATGGCCGCGTGCACGGCCTGCCGCGCATCCTGCTCGTTCATAACTCCTCCGGTTTCTGCAGCAATTCATCGATGCGGGCCAGAAAGCGGCCGCCCCGGAGTCCGTCGCTGACCCGGTGGTCGGCGGACAGGGTGGCCGTGACGGCGGGCCGCACACCCAGCATCCCGTTCTGTGCCCACGGTTGCTCTACCACCTTGCCCAGACCCACCATCGCCACCTGCGGCGGATAGATGACACCGTAAACAGCCTCCACGCCGAGGTCGCCCAGGTTGGTGACCGTAATGGTGGGATCCGCCATTTCCGCACGCTGCAGCCGCCCGGCACGCGCCCGGCTGACCAAATCCCGCAGCTGCTGCATCAGGGTGTCCACGGCCAGGGTGTCGGCATCGTGGATGGCCGGGGCCACGAGGCCGCCGTGCCTCAGGGCCACGGCAACGCCCAGGTGCACGGAACTGCTCGGCCGGAACACCCCGTCGGTGAAGAACCCGTTGACTTCCGGAACCTCCCGGGCTGCCAAAGCCGTGGCCTTCAGCAGCAGCGCCGCAGGAACCAGCCGCGAGGCCACCGGCCGCTGCTGATTCACCAGCTGCATCCACGCGACTGCCGCGCGCAGGTCCAGCGTGGTGCTCAGGTAGTAGTGCGGGATGGACTTCTTGGATTTGGTCATCAGCGACCCGATGGCACGCCGCAGGCTGGCCACACGCTCCTGCGCTTCCGACGGCGGCGCCTCCTCTGCGGGCGGCGCTTCCGGAGGCGGCGCCTGCTCTGCCGGCGGTGCCGCTTTGGCAGGAACGGACGCCCCGCGCCCGCTCACGGCACGCTGGATGTCGCCCTCCGTGACGGCCCCGTCCGGTCCCGTCCCCGGCACGGTGCCCAAGTCAAGATCGAGCTGCTCCGCCAGCCGCCTTGCCCGCGGCGAGGACCGTACGTGGCCTGCACGCGGAGCCGCAGCAGTCCCGGTAACCGGCGCGGCTGCCTCAACCGGGAGAGCTCCTTCGGGCCCGGGAACTGCCTTGACCGCCGGGACCGGCCCGTGCCGGGCCGCAGCCGCGCGTTCGACGTCGGCGCGGGTGACGGCGCCGCGCTTTCCTGTGCCGCGGACCCCTGCCGCGTCCACCCCAAGCTGGTGCGCCAGGTGCCGTACCGGGGGAGGCACGCGCGCCTCCTGGCCCGGAGGTTCATGTCCGGTCTGACCGGAACCGTCGTCGGGGGTTTGGGTGATCCGTGCCAGGGGGGTGCCGACGGGAACGGTGGCACCAACGTCAACGAGGAGTTCGGACACCACGCCCTCTTCGAAGGACTCCACATCCATGACGGTCTTGTCAGTGTCGACTACGGCCACTACATCGCCGCGGTGCACGAAGTCGCCAGGCTTCACCATCCATTCCACCATCTTGCCGTGCTCCATGTCCGCGCCAAGGGAAGGCATCCTGAACTCACCCACGGGCACCTACCGCTTCACGGGCGGCAGCGACAATGCGTTCCGCCGTGGGCAGTGCCGCCTGTTCCAGGTGTTTGGCGTACGGCAACGGAACCTCGGCGCTGCAGACGCGGCCCACGGGGGCGTCCAGGTCGAAGAAGGCGTTTTCGGTGATCCGCGCGCTCAGTTCCGCGGAGATGCTGCCGCTGCGCCAGCCTTCGTCCACCACAACGGCACGGTGGGTTTTGGCCACGCTGCCCAGGATGGTGGCATCGTCGAGTGGGCGCAGCACGCGCAAATCGAGCACCTCGGCGTCGATGCCGTCGGCTGCCAGCCGGGCGGCGGCGTCGAGCACCGTCGGCAACGTTCCGCCGTAGGTGATGAGCGAAATGTCCTGGCCGGGACGGCGGACAGCTGCCGTGCTGATATCCACGGCGCCGGCGTCGTCAGCGAGGTCCCCGGCCACGTTGTACAGCGTGCCGTGCTCGAAAATAAGCACCGGATCAGGGTCTTCCAATGCCGTCCACAGCATGCCGCGGGCATCCTCCAGGGTCGCTGGGGTCAGGATCCGCAGGCCCGGAATGTGCGCGTACCACCCCTCCAGGCTGTGCGAGTGCTGGGCACCCAGCTGGCGTCCGGCACCCGTTGTCATCCGGATGACCAGCGGCACGTTGAACTGCCCTCCGGACATGTGCAGGAGGGTGGCCGCATTGTTCACCAGCTGGTCCAGCGCCAGCAGGCTGAAATTGACGGTCATGATCTCCACGATGGGTCGCATCCCGCCCAGGGCTGCTCCGATTCCTGCGCCCACGAAACCGGATTCGGACAGCGGCGTGTCCCTGATCCGTTCCGGACCGAACTCCTCGAACAGGCCAAGGCTCACAGCGAAGCACCCGCCGTAGGCGCCAACATCCTCGCCCATGAGGAATACCCGTCCGTCGCGTTGGAGGGCATCCCTGATTGCTGCCCGCATGGCCTCGCGGTAAGTGGTCTTCATTGCGGGGTCCGTTCGCTGTAGACGAACCTGGCCAGATCCTCCACCGGCTCCGGCGTGCCGGCCTCGGCGAACTCCACCGCCGCCTTCACTTCGGCCTCCACGTCCCGCTGGATGGACTTCCAGTCCTTCTCTGTCAGCTGGCCGGCAGCTTCCAACGCTTTCCGCAGCTTGTCGATCGGATCGCGCTCCATCCAGTGGGAGACTTCCGCCTTGTCCCGGTACCGTTCGGGATCGAACATGGAGTGGGCCCTGAACCGGTAGGTCCGAAGCTCAAGGAAATGCGGCCCACCGCCGGCCCGGACAGCGTCCACCGCGCGGCGCGCCGTCTCTTCAACGGCCAGGACGTCCATCCCGTCAGCGGACCACGAGGCCATTTCGTAGCCAGCCGCCTTGAGGGCAATGTCGGTCTGCGACTCGGAACGCGCCAGCGCGGTGCCCATGGCATAGAGGTTGTTCTCGCAGCAGAACAGGACGGGCAGCTGCCAGAGCGCTGCGAGGTTCAGGCTTTCGTGGAATTCGCCCTCTGCCACAGCGCCTTCACCGAAGAAGCAGGCGGTCACCCGGGAACGCCCGGACATTTTGTCGGCAAGCGCCAGTCCCACGGCCAGCGGCAGTCCGCCCGCAACGATCGCGTTGCCGCCGTAAAAGCGGGTGGCGGCGTCGAACAGGTGCATGGAGCCGCCACGCCCACGGCAGCAGCCCTCCACGTAACCGAACATTTCGGCCAGGATGGCTCCCGCGGACACGCCGCGCAGCAACGCGTGGCCGTGTTCCCGGTACGTTGCCACCACGGCGTCGTCCGGAGCCAGGGTGCTCATCACCCCCGCGGCGACTGCTTCCTCACCGATATAAACGTGCAGGAACCCGCGGATCTTGGCCGCACTGTAGAGCTCAACGCACTGCTCCTCAAGCCGCCGCACCCGCAGCATCTGATGGAGCAGGTGGCGTGCATGCGCATCCGCGTGCCCTGTGCCTTGTGGTGATGCGCCGGTCATGGGGACACTCCGGGGTTTTGCCCTGAGGGGGACTCGATCGTAGAAGTGTCGCCCTCGGGAAGGCCGAGCTCGCGGGCCTTCAGCAGCCGGCGGAGGATCTTGCCGCTCCGGGTCTTGGGCAGGGCCTCGGTGAAGTCCAGCAGCCTGGGAGCCACTGCCGGCCCCAACCGTTTGCGGGCGAAGCCGATGATGTCCAGCTTCAGCGCCTCCGAGGGCTCCCACCCTGTGCGCAGTTCCACGAAGGCCTTGACCAGTTCGCCTGCGACGGGATCGGGGACTCCGATCACCCCTGCCTCAGCCACGGCTTCATGCTCCATCAGAGAGCTCTCCACCTCGAACGGGCCGATCAGATGGCCTGAGGACTTGATGACGTCATCGCCCCTTCCGACGAACCAGAAGTATCCGTCGGTGTCCTTCTTCGCCAGGTCCCCCGTGAGGTACCAGCCGCCGGCAAAGCACCGCCGGTACCGCTCGTCTTCGTTGAGGTAGCCGCGGAACATGGATGGCCAGCCCGGCCGGAGGGCAAGTTCGCCCACCGCTTCGGGATCGGTCAGCACAACGGCCTCGCCGTTCCGGATCACCGGTTTGCCGTCCGGGTCACGGGCTATTATCGCGGCCTCGACGCCGGGAAGTGGCCGGCCCATGGAGCCGGGCCTGATGTCCATGGCGGGGTAGTTCGAAATCATGATTCCGCCGGTTTCGGTCTGCCACCAGTTGTCGTGGACAGGCTGGCCAAAGGCCTTCTGGCCCCACACCACCACTTCGGGGTTGAGCGGTTCGCCCACGCTGGCCACGAAGCGGAGGGCGGACAGGTCGTGCCCCACAGCACGGTCGGCACCGGCCTTCATCAGCATGCGCAGGGCTGTGGGGGCCGTGTACCAGACGGTGACGCGCTGCTCGGCAAGGATGCGGTACCACCGGTCGGCGTCCATCTCCTCCTCGTCCACGATCGTGGTTACGCCGTGGGTAAGCGGAGCGATCACTCCGTAGGACGTGCCGGTAACCCAGCCGGGGTCTGCCGTGCACCAGTAGACGTCCTCCGGGTGCAGGTCCAGGGCGAAGAATCCTGTGGCCCGGTGCGCGGTGACGGCGTCGTGCACATGGATGGCACCTTTGGGTGTGCCGGTGGTGCCGCTGGTGAAGTGGAGCAGGGCCATTTCTTCGGCGCGGGTGGGGACGGTTTCCACCGGCTCCGCACCGCGCATCAGTTCTGCCAGGTCCAGGGTTCCCGGTTCCGGCTTTCCTTCGGCATCGATCAGCAGGACGTGCTCCAGTTCCGGCAGATCGTCGCGGATCCCGGCGACCTTCCGCCGGTAGAGTGCCCGCGTTGTGACCAAGGCCCGGCCCGCTCCGAGGTGGAGCCGCTGCCGGACGGGCTCCGGACCGAAAGCGGAGAACAGGGGGCAGAAGACGCTGGCGTTCTTGAGCGTACCCAGCACGGCGATGTACAGGTCCGGGCACCGGCCCACCAGGGAGAAGACGCGTTCCCCCCGGCCGATTCCCAATCCTTGCAGGACGCCGGCGAACCGTCCGGTCTGTTCCTTCAGATCGGCGTAGCTCAAGGAACGGGCGGTACCGTCAGCCCGGATGAAACGCAGGGCTTCGTGGGCGGCCCGTCCTTCCGCAGCATGGCGGTCCACAGCCTCATAGGCGATGTTGACGCCGCCGCCGGGTAACCCGGACAAGGCTTGCCGCGCCTCATCCCAGGAAAACGCCGCGCGGCTCGCAGCGTAATCCACCATGTTCGGTCGGACCGCCAGGGCCTGGATGTCCTTCGGGATTGCAGGCCATCGGGTTGAGGGAGCGGTTCCGGCCGTCATGCTTCAATCGGACTCCTCGGCGGAAAAGCCGGATAGGGCAGAAAGTCCTGTGGCCGACGGCACGCCCCCACGTTTGGGCAACGCACGGTGCGCCGTCACAAATCCGGAAACCACTAAACTGGCAACCATGACTTCGCCTCTTGACGCCACTGCCGCACGCGCCCGCCTTCTTGAGCTGATCAAGGAGCTAGCCGTTGTCCGCGGCAAGGTAACCCTGTCCAGCGGAGCGGAAGCCGACTACTACATCGACCTGCGCCGCATCACCCTCCATCATGAGGCTTCCAAGCTGGTCGGCCAGGTCATGCTGGCGCTTGCGGACGACGCCGGCATCGACTTCGAGTGCGCCGGCGGGCTCACCATGGGTGCCGATCCCGTGGGTACCGCCGTGATGCACGCCGCCGTTGACGCCGGCCGGACTGTTGACGCTTTCGTGGTCCGCAAGGCGCAGAAGTCCTACGGCATGGGCCGCCAGGTGGAGGGCCCGTCCGTCGAAGGACGGAAGGTGCTGGTACTTGAAGACACATCCACCACAGGAGGCTCTGCGCTCACCGCCGTTGAAGGCGTCCGTAAGGCGGGCGGCAACGTCGTGGCAGTGGCCGTCATCGTGGACCGCGATACGGGTGCCAAGGAAAAGATCGAAGCCGAAACCGGCGTGCCGTACCTCTTCGCCTTCGGCAAGGACGAACTGGGACTTTCCTGACCCTGCCCCGGCCGGCACCGGCGTAAACTGGTGCCGGTTGGACTGGCGCAGGGGGGCGTCCTAGTATTTGCTCAACCTCTTCTGCAGCCATTGGAGAACGCGCCATGCTCCCACCGGAACTCCCTTTGAACACCACCGAGCAGGTCCAGAACCTCATCCTGGACAGCGCGGACTTTGAGCAGTTCCTTAACGAGCTGGCCAGATTCTCCGCACACCAGGTGGCAGGCGACGGCGACGACGCCCTGTGCGGCATCACCCTCCTTCGCGACCGCAAGGCAGCAACCATCGGCTGGAGCAGCGATTCCGCCCGCGAAGTGGACGAGATCCAGTACTCGCTGTCACAGGGCCCGTGCCTGACTGCGGCCGAGGAAGAACGCGAGGTCAATGTCCCGGACCTCTTCGAGGAGGACCGCTGGGGCCCGGACTACGCCAACGCCGTGGCGTCCCACGGGCTGCGTTCGGTACTGTCACTGCCGTTCAACCTCCAGGGGGACGCGAAGGCCGCCCTGAACCTCTACTCGGATGTACCGCACAAGTTCGACGAACGTGCAGCGGCCAAGGCCCGGGGCTACACAAGGGAAATCTCGCAGGCACTGCGCCTTGCCGTCAGGTTTTCCCTGCATACCGACAGTGCCGCCAACCTGCGCGCCACGCTGGAGTCCCGCACCATCATCGACATCGCCGTGGGCATAGTGATGGCACAGAACCGCTGCAGCCAGGACGCTGCCGTCCGCATCCTCACCGAAGCGTCGAGCAACAGCAACACCAAACTGCGCGATATTGCCAAATCCCTGGTGGACTCCGTTGGCGGCGCGGGCACACGCACGCATTACCAGGAACCGGGCGCAGCCCAGGCGGGCTAGGACCGCCGCACAGCTTGTGCAGGGCTGGCCGGGAGGATACGCTTGCCGAGGTTGAGCCGTCGGCCATAGACACCCTCATTTGGAGTACCTATGGACCGCAAATTGCACGCCCTCGTTACGCGTGACGTTCTGACAGACACCGTCCGGATCGATATCCGGGGCAACCTCAATGAGGAATCCCGCCCAACCCTCATGCACATGATCCGGCGCGTCCGGGAGATGGGCATCCTGTCCCATATCCACGTGGACCTGTCCCGGGCTGCTTTCGTGGAGTCCCCGGCGCTGGCTGGCCTCCGCAACGATCTCAACGCCATTGACGGGGCCTCACTTCCCGGCGTTGCCGGAGGCGGCGTTTCGCTTATCCTGACCCCGCCCGCGGATGCGGCCCCGCTGGAAGAAAGCGTCAGCGAGCTGTCGCTGGCCATCACCGATGAGCTCATGGACGGCTTCGCGGACACCGCAGAAGGGGAGGCCCCGGCCCCCGTTGACCCGATGTTCGGGCGTCCTTTGGCTGATTATTCCGACGACGAACTCCTCGCTGCCAGTGACTCGCTCTTTGCGCTGCTCGATGAGCCTGAGGCCTTCGCCGGCTCGGACCTGCTGGCCCGTTACAACGAGATAGGCCAGGAGCTGTCGCGCCGGAACCCGATGGGGGACCTGTACGGCCCGGACCGGGAGGGCCTCGCCGCCAGCTGACGCAGCCGGATCTTCCCGGGGTTGCAGGAGTGGCTTCCGCTGTGCGTACGGTAGACGTGTGCCGTACAGGGGGGAACCAGATCCGCAAGGACAGCCTGAACAGCCGGGAACTGACCATGCCCGGCTGCTGTCCGACGCCGCTGCCCTCAAGCAGTTTTCCCGCCGGGGCTTTCTTTGGGGAACAGGAGCCTCCGCCTTGCTGGCCGGGGATATGCTGTTGACCCGCCGGGTCCAGTCGGAGCGGCGGGTCAACAGGATCCTTGAGGTTCCGGACGACTTCGCCGATGCCTACTACCCCGATGCCAGCTGGTTCCTGTTCCCGGGCTACAAGACCAGCTGGGAAGAGGCGCAGTGGATCCTCAACGCCCTGCGCGGGGCGCTGAACAAGCGCGGCCGGCTCGCAGCGGTCGGCTACTCCAACCTGGGGCTGGACATCGACGAACTGGTGATAGCGGTGATCGAGCATGTGCGGGCCAAAAAGCTCACCAAACTGTTCTTCTATGGCCACAGCTTCGGCGGCATGGTGGCCACGCAGGTTGCTGCCCGGCTCCGCGAACTCCATGGCGTGGAGGTCTCGTTCATCCTGCTTGACTCCAGCCCCTACAGCAAGCATGACGTGCTGGACCAGAGCTGGTTCGACGGCGTCGTGTTCCTCTACGAGCGGGGCTTCCGGTTTCCTTCCGTGCTGCGCGGCGGCTACGAACTGGGAGAGCGGGTGATCCACAAGGACGAACGGAGCTGGCGGCAGATCCTTGACCAGACCTGGGAGCAGCTGTCCCCGATCGCCCCGTCCAGTGTGCTCATCCAGTCGGAGTCCGCCTACATTTACCACTTCGACGGGCTCCGGTTCGTGGACAAGCTCGGCGGGACGAAGATGGCGTTCATCGGCAACCCGCGGGACCGGACGGTGCGGTACCAGACGGCACTGGAGGCCTGGGAGGCAGCCTTCCGTTCGAACATGGTCTCAACCGACCTGCAAACGGAGGGCGCCCGGCCGGCGCACGCCAGCCCGGGCTGGAACCCCACCGTTTACCGGCCCCTCGTGGAGCAGCTTATGAATGAGTTCTTTCCCCTGCCCGGCGGGGGATCCCGGGTGTCGGTCTTCTAGACAATATGAAGGGGTTCCGCTTTGGGGCTGGAGCCTCCGGTTCAAATTGATTCGTGGGTTGCCGGGTGCGGACCGGTGGTCTTGCAAACGGTAGAGCCACATTTGAAGGTGTGGAGGTTCCAGCTAAGGCCGAGGATACATGGTTGATGCTGGCTGTTGGCAGACCCGTTTGTTGTCGCGGTTTCGGCCCCCGCCGATGTGGTCATTGTCGCCGGGCGGGGCCGGGGCGCCGGTAGGAGTGCGCTGCCTGCGACCGGGTGCCGGAGGCGGCGCCCCTACCCCCTCTTGCCCGGCGCTGATGGCCTTTATCGGCGGGGCAGAAGTATCTGCGGGCCCCCTTTGCCAGACTGGGTTTATCCGCTATCGGCCCGGTGGCCAAGGAACCACCCGTTCAGTAAGAAGGTCCCCCCATCATGTTTGAGAGAACAAGCATCGGTTTGGACGTGCACGCCCGCTCGGTCGTCGGCTGCGCCATCGACGGTGACACCGGGGAAGTGTTCCGGCGGCGGCTGACCCCTGATTTCGGTGAGGTCCTGGCTTGGATCCGCTCGTTGCCGGGCCCGGTGAAGTCCGTCTACGAGGCCGGGCCAACGGGTTTTGGCCTCGCCCGGTTTCTGCTGGCTTCCGGGGTTGACTGTGTCGTCGCTGCCCCGTCGAAGCTGCAGCGGCCCTCGGGAGACAGAGTCAAAACCGATGCCAACGATGCCCAGCATTTGGCCCGGCTGCTGCGCCTGGGTCAGGTCACTGCTGTTGCCGTCCCCACGGTGGAGCAGGAAGCGGCCCGGGATTTGGTCCGTGCAAGGGAGGATGCCCGCGGTGACCTGATGAGCGCCCGCCACCGCACCTCCAAACTGCTCCTGCGCCAAGGCATCATCTACACAGCCGGGAAGGCCTGGACCCTGCAACACGGGATCTGGCTGGACCAGCAGAAGTTCAATTCCACACCCCTGCAGCTGGCCTATGACTCCTGTCTGGGTGCGATGAGTGCAGTCCTGGACCGCAGGGACCGGCTCGACCAGGCGATCACGGAACTGGCCTACAACAGCGACTACACACCGGTGGTGAGGAACCTCGAGTGCCTGCGCGGGATCTCCACGCTGACCGCGTTCGGCCTGGCGGTGGAAATCGGAGACTGGGAGCGCTTCACGGGTCAGAGCATCGGTGCTTACCTCGGCCTGGTCCCGTCCGAGCACTCCTCGGGCCAGTCACGGTCCCAGGGCTCGATCACCAAAACAGGCAACGGCCACGCCCGCAGGCTGTTGGTCGAGGCCGCCTGGCACCATCGCCAACCCTATCCACGCCCATCCAGCCTCATGCGGCAACGATGGGCTCAGGCCCCATCCGCGGCCCAGGCCCGCGGTCACGCCGGGAACCGGCGGCTCCATGAGCGCTGGATGGTCTATCTCGAACACAAAAAACGCCCGGTGATAGCCAACGTTGCGATCGCCCGCGAACTCGCCGGCTGGTGCTGGTCCCTCGCCACCATGCCCACCGACGACGGCCAGAACCACACAGCCCCGGCCGGATAAAACGTGCCGGCACGCTCCGACGGAAGTGTTCATTCCCCAGCGCGTGGAGCAAACCCGCGCCAGATCTATGAGCAGCCAAATACGGGCCACGCTCGACTCTAGACCAGCGGTAAACTCCAGCCGAACACATCGTCCTGCGGTAACCAACCCGCGCATATCAGAGTGACCGCGCCCGTCGTCAACGACGCACTGGACACTTCCCGCCAGGAGATGCCGGCCCATAAACGATGAGCACCAAGGGCAAGCCAGCCCCTTGGCCCTCACCAAAGGAAGCGGCCCCGGCCAACCAAGCCGGGACCGCTTCCCCACGCACAATTGACAATCACGCGTACATATCAGATCTGGTTCTTCAGCTCCGCCACGGAGGTCAGGACCTGGTTCGGCCGGAACGGATAAGAGGCGATGTCTTCACGCTGGGTGATGCCTGTCAGCACCAGGACCGTGTGCAGGCCGGCCTCCATGCCCGCGATGATGTCCGTGTCCATCCGGTCACCGATCATGGCGGTGGTCTCTGAATGCGCGTCGATCTGGTTCATGGCCGAGCGGAACATCATGGGATTCGGCTTGCCTACGACGTACGGTTCCCGGCCGGTGGCCTTGGTGATCAGGGCCGCGATGGCACCGGTGGCGGGCATGGGGCCGTCCTTGGACGGGCCGGTGGCGTCAGGGTTGGTGGCGATGAAGCGTGCCCCCGCCAGGATCAGGCGGATGGCCATGGTGATGGCCTCGAACGAGTACGTCCGGGTTTCGCCCAGCACCACAAAGTCCGGGTCCTGGTCGGTGAGGATGAAGCCTGCCTCGTGCAGCGCCGTCGTCAGTCCCGCCTCACCGATGGTGAAGGCGCGGTTCCCGGAACCGGAGCCCCGCACCTGATCCTTCAGGAACTGCGCGGTGGCCAGGGCCGAGGTCCAGATGTTCTCCTCCGGAACCTCCAGGCCGGAGGCGCGGAGCCGCGCGGCAAGGTCGCGGGGAGTGAAGATGGAGTTGTTGGTCAGCACCAGGAAGCGCTTGGAAGTGTCCACCCAGCGCTGGATTAGCTCGGCTGCTCCGGGGACTGCCTGGTTTTCGTGCACCAGGACACCGTCCATGTCCGTCAGCCAGCACTCGATCTCCTGCCCGCTTCGGTAAACCGCCGGTGATCCCTTGACCTCGTCCGTTTTTGCCACGTTTTTCCTCCAACGCCGATGTGCCGTGTGCCGGAGTCCAGTCTGTCATGTCCTGCCCATCGGCTAGGCTCGTACCGGCACCACAGTGCCCAGCGGCTGCGGATCGGGGGATGTCCGCGGTGGTTGCTGTGCCGGCACGCGCCGGCAGGTCCCCGACGTCGGAAATCGCCGGGCACCGCGTGAACCGCAGGATGCCTGCCAGCACCTGAAAGGGACCGCCATGAGCAACAACTACCATGCGCCACCGCCACCGCACAGGGAAGCGGAGGGCTGCCCTCAGGCACCGTATCCGGGCCAGCAGCAGTATCCCGGCCAGTACGGACAGCCGCCAGGACAGCAGCCCCCGCACAGCAATAAAATGGCGCTGTTCATCATCCTCGGAGCCGTCGCCGCCGTCGTGGTTGTTGTACTGGTGGCCGTGTTCGCCTGGGTGATTCCCACACTGGCCAAGCCGCAAGGCGGGGACGCCCCGTCCCCTGCGGCTGCCGCGGAGGCAGCGGACGAAAGCGCAGCACCGGAGGAATCGGAGTCGCCGTCGGACGATCCCACCGCCGGTGACGCACCGGCCGGAGCTATCCCCCTGCCGCCGGGCTGGGCCGAACTGCAGGGGCCCGCGGCAGTTCCGGCCGAAGGCGACCCGCTCTTCAACCGGTTCGTGACGGGGGAGTCATCTTTCCAGTACCCCACCTCCTGGACCCTCGATGACACCTTCGGGATCACCACGGACCCGACCACCGGCTCGCCCATGCAGCAAAAAGCGCAGGGAACCGAGGAACGCGACGGGGACGGCATCGCGCTGGCCTACGCCTTCTTCGCCGAAGCTGAAGAGGGCAAGTACGGCAAGGAGCCGGAAAAGGTGCAGGCCGCCATCAAGGAGATCGAGGCGAAGTTCAAGGCGATGCCCGCCGCTGAACTGCCGCAGCACCTGGTGGGCCACAGATGCACCAGCAATTTCGAAACCACCACGCCCGAAATCCGGGAGTTCCGCAGGACGGCCGCCGTCGTGATCGGATTTACCTGCCTCAACGCCCGCGGCGAAACCATCAAGGCAGTGAACCTGTTCAGCGTCACCCCCTGGGGCACGCCGCAGATGGTGGGCGTCAGCGGCCACGCAACCTACTGGGATGAGAACCCGGAACAGCTGGAGCAGATCGCCAACTCGTACCGTGCCAACCGCTGGAAGCTCGAGGGCTGACCCCCGCTAGAGTTGAAGCGTGACTGACCACCCCCAGCCCCTGCCCCTGCCCGTTCCGCCGCCTGAGGAGGAATCCGGACCCAAGGCGGAGGTCGGCGTCGGACCCTGGGAGGGCGAGTTGCCCGCCGGGGACCATTGGGATCCCGAACTGCTGGCCGACGGCGACCGGCGGAACGTCGTGGACCAGTACCGCTACTGGAAGCATGACGCGATCGTGGCGGACCTGGATTCCAGACGGCACAACTTTCACATCGCCATCGAAAACTGGCAGCACGATCTCAACATCGGCACCGTGGTGCGGACCGCCAACGCGTTCCTCGCCAAGGAAGTCCACATCATCGGACGACGCCGGTGGAACAGGCGCGGAGCCATGGTCACCGACCGCTACCAGCACGTCCGCCACCACCCCACGGTGGAGGATTTCGTGGCGTGGGCGCAGGCGGAGGGGCTGTCGATCATCGGCATCGACATCTTCCCGGATTCCGTGCCTCTGGAGACCTACGAGCTGCCCAAGGACTGCGTGCTGGTGTTCGGCCAGGAAGGGCCCGGCCTCACTCCGGAAGTGCACGAGGCCGCCCTCGCCACGCTCTCCATCGAGCAGTTCGGCTCCACCCGCTCCATCAACGCGGCATCCGCCGCGGCCATCGCCATGCACGCCTGGGTGCGGCGGCACGTGTTCAACCAGCACGTTTGAGCCACCTTGGCGAGGGCGTGTAGGCAAGTGTTACCGGCCCTGGTGATACGAAACACGGCGCCACGGCAGAAATGGCTAGGATGGTTCCTAGCCGACGAGGTTCACTCCAGGGCCAACCCAGCCCGCAGACGAAATTCACTTTAGGAGTCAGCATGCCCATTGCAACCCCAGAGATCTACTCCGAGATGATCGACCGCGCAAAGACGGGCGGCTACGCATTCCCCGCCGTCAACGTCACCTCCTCGCAGACGCTGAACGCGGCCCTGCGCGGCTTCGCCGAGGCTGAGTCCGACGGCATCGTCCAGGTGTCCACCGGCGGCGCTGCCTACTGGTCCGGCGCCTCCACGAAGGACATGGTTGCCGGTTCGCTCGGTTTCGCCGCGTTCGCCCGCGAAGTTGCCAAGAACTACAACGTCAACATCGCCCTGCACACGGACCACTGCCCCAAGGACAAGCTGGACGGCTTTGTCCTTCCCCTGCTCGCAGCCTCCGAGGCCGAGGTCAAGGCCGGCCGCAACCCGATCTTCAACTCGCACATGTGGGACGGTTCGCACGAGCCGCTGAACGAGAACCTGAGCACGGCACGCGAGCTGCTGGAGCGCACCGCTGCCGCGAAGATGATCCTCGAAGTTGAAATCGGCATCGTCGGCGGTGAGGAAGACGGCGTCGAGAACGCCATCAACGACAAGCTGTACACCACGGTCGAGGACGCCCTCGCCACCATCGAAGCCCTCGGCGCCGGCGAGAACGGCCGCTACATCACCGCCCTGACCTTCGGCAACGTGCACGGCGTGTACAAGCCCGGCGGCGTGAAGCTGCGCCCGGAGATCCTCAAGGACATCCAGGCCCAGGTCGGTGCCAAAATCGGCAAGGACAGCCCGTTCGACCTCGTGTTCCACGGCGGCTCCGGCTCCTCGGACCAGGAAATCGCCGACGCCGTTTCCTACGGTGTCATCAAGATGAACATCGACACCGACACCCAGTACGCCTACACGCGTCCGGTGGTGGACCACATGTTCAAGAACTACGACGGCGTGCTGAAGGTCGACGGCGAAGTGGGCAACAAGAAGCTCTACGACCCCCGCGTCTGGGGTGCCTCCGCCGAAGCCGGCCTGGCTGCCCGCGTGGTCGAGGCAACCAAGCAGCTCGGCTCGGCCGGAAAGACGTTCTAGGAATGTCCGACGAGTTCCGCAAGAACCTGATGGGCCCCGAGCCCACGCTCCTGCCTGCCGAGACCGAGGTCTACGCGCAGCTGGACGCGGGGCAGGAAGCACTGGACCTCGTGGCCAAGCACCCCACCTCGTCGCTGTTGTGGGCTGTCCTCGCGGAAGAGGCCTGGGCTGAAGGGCGCACCATCGATTCGTACGCCTACTCGCGTGTGGGTTACCACCGAGGGCTGGACTCGCTGCGCCGCAACGGCTGGCGCGGCGTGGGTCCCATCCCGTGGGAGCACGAGCCGAACCAGGGCTTCCTGCGGGCGCTCTACTCGCTGGGCCGGGCATCCGCGGCCATCGGCGAGGCGGATGAGCCCGACCGTATCGAGAAGTTCCTGAACGACTCGGACCCGGCCGCGAAGGCAGCCATCGAGGGCAAGTAGCACAACGCGGGGTCACTTTCCGCCCAATAAACCACCGTTCTTGGGCCGGAAGTGACCCCGCGTTGGGGTTTAAGGGCGTACGACGACGGGCGGTCACCTTTTCGATAAAAGGTGACCGCCCGTCGTCGTAAGTCGCTGTGGTCCGGACCTGTCGGTTAGCTGGCCTTCGTCAGGCCGGTGCGGGCCATGGCGTCCGTGTAGGCCACGTGCATTTCCTCGAGGTACTGTTCCTGCCGCGCGGGTGTGCCAGCGAAGGCCCGGCCGCTCAGGGAACGTACCTTGTACGTTTTGAGTCCGCGGCGCCAGATCATGGGTACCTCGGTCTTGAGCAGCAGGTTGGCGAGGCGGTTGGCTTCGGTGCCGTGTGCCACGATGACCGAGGCGCGGGGGACCAGGGCAAGGAACTTGAGCAGCGGCTTGAGTCCGGCGGAGATCTGGTCCGGCGTGAACTTGCCGTTGACCTCGCCCGGGGTGTGCCAAGGGTGGACGTTCCACGGCATCACGAACTCCGGGCGCAGGCCCAGCTTCCACTGGATGCCCAGCATGCGGGTGGCAGCGTCGTCGTCGCCGGCTGTGATGAAACCGGACTTGTCCGCTTCCCCGATGTTGGAGTAGAGGCTGATGATGCGGCACTCGTCCACGTCGTGCATGGGATCAACGTAAGGGACTTCGGTGTGGGGCTTGACGCTCTGCAGGGAATCGCACAGCTCGTTGACGGCGGCAACGTTGGGTTCGTAACGGCGGCTCAGAAGCTGCTCACGGAAAGATTCAGGTGCCAGGGCTGTCATGTAGTGCTATGTCTCCTGCGGGGCTAGGTGCTGCTGCCAATCCGGAAAATGGGCGCAAAGGGCCGCGCCGCAGATCCGGGATGGTTTGAAATGTGGTGTGGACCGATTCCTGGTCGATCTCTACCAGTCTAGCAAGCCCCGCGAAACGAAACGCCGGGCCGTCCTCTGGGGTTTCAACCGCTCATGGCGGCGCCCCGGCTTTGCGTCGATTGTGTCGCCCATCCCCGCTGGGCGGACCCACCGAGTGGACGAACCGCCGCATCGGCTAAACTTGGGTGGTAAGAGCCCCGGAACTCTTGCATTGGCAGGCCGCACAATGGACCTGGCAAGGCTGGTCCATTCGGGGCATTCTCATGAACGGCGCCGCACCAGGCCTGCCATTTCGGTGGACAGCCTGGCCGGCCCGAACGAATGGGGGAGGATCCCATGCCAGCAATCGTGATCGTAGGAGCCCAATGGGGCGACGAAGGAAAAGGCAAGGCCACTGACCTTCTGGGCGGCCGGGTGGACTATGTCGTCAAGCCGAACGGCGGCAACAACGCCGGGCACACCGTCGTCGTAGGCGGTGAGAAGTATGAGCTCAAGCTCCTTCCTGCCGGCATCCTGAGCCCCAACGCGGTCCCGATCATCGGCAACGGCTGCGTGGTGAACCTTGAGGCCCTTTTCCAGGAGATTGACGGGCTGCAGGCCCGCGGCGCGGACACGTCCAAGCTCCGCGTTTCGGCCAACGCCCACCTCGTGGCCCCTTACCACCAGGTGCTGGACAAGGTCACGGAGCGTTTCCTGGGCAGCCGCGCCATCGGCACCACCGGCCGCGGCATCGGCCCGGCCTACATGGACAAGGTGGCCCGCCTGGGCATCCGCGTCCAGGACGTCTTTGACGAATCCATCCTCCGCCAGAAGGTGGAAGGTTCGCTGCGTCAGAAGAACGAACTCCTGGTGAAGATCTACAACCGCCGCAGTGTTGTGGTGGAGGAGATCGTTGAGTATTTCCTGTCCTTCGCCGACCGCCTGCGCCCGCTGGTCATCGACAGCACACTGGTCCTGAACACGGCCCTGGATGAGGGCAAGGTGGTCCTGATGGAGGGCGGCCAGGCCACCTTCCTGGACGTTGACCACGGCACGTACCCGTTCGTCACGTCCTCCAACCCCACGGCGGGCGGCGCATCCGTGGGCTCCGGCATCGGCCCCACCCGCATTTCCCGCTCCATCGGCATCATCAAGGCGTACACCACCCGTGTTGGCGCCGGCCCGTTCCCCACGGAACTGTTCGACGAGATGGGCATGTACCTGCAGAAGACCGGCGGTGAGTTTGGCGTCAACACCGGCCGCCCCCGCCGCTGCGGCTGGTACGACGCCGTCCTGGCCCGCCACGCCTCGCGCGTCAACGGCTTCACGGACTACTTCGTCACCAAGCTGGACGTCCTGACTGGCATCGAACAGATCCCCGTCTGCGTCGCCTACGACGTGGACGGTGTCCGGCACGATGAGATGCCCATGACGCAGACCGAGTTCCACCACGCCGTGCCCATCTTCGAGTACTTCGAAGGCTGGACCGAGGACATCACGGGGGCGCGCACCCTGGCGGACCTGCCGGAGAACGCCCGCAACTACGTGCTGGCCCTGGAAAAGCTGTCCGGCACGCGGTTCTCGGCCATCGGAGTGGGCCCGGACCGGGACCAGACGATCGTGGTCAACGACCTCATCAACGACTGACGCTTTAGAGCGTTCGACGGCGGCGGATCACCCCGGGGTCCTATGGAACCTTGCGGGTGGCCCGCCGCCTTTGTTCTGCCTGGGTCAGCTGCCTGCCCGGCTATATACCTCTGCGTCTCTTGGTATCCCGACGGAGCCGCGCCGGATCAGGCTGGCCGCCAGTGGAGCACCGGCAGCGGGAGATTTCCTGCCTTCAATCTGGCGGATCAAAGCAGTTGCCGCAGCCATGCCCATCTCGTAGACGGGCTGGGCGATGACCGTGAGCGGGGGAGTGGTGAGCCGGGTCCAGGCGAAGTCGTCGTACATGAGGAACGAGACGTCCGCCGGGATGGAGAGGCCCAGTTCCTGGATGGCCTCCACCACACTCAGCGCGATCAGACCGTCCGAGGCGATGATCGCTGTGGCTGCGTCCGCACCCTCAAGCAGATCCCTGGTAATTGCCTTGATGGATTCGGCATCTCCCGCGTTGAGCCGTACCAGGTCGACCGGTTGCTTGAGGCCCCGGTCTTCGAACGCGCGACGAATACCGTCCAGGCGGTCCGAGATCTGCGAGGAGTCCAGCACCATTCCGGCGGTGTAGGGTCCGTCCATCTTGAGCGTTGAGATGAAGGCAATGCGCCGGTGCCCGGCGTCAAGGAGGTATTTCGTGGACTCAAAGGAAATGCCTGCCATGTCCACTGAGAAGGTCTCGACGTCCAGGCCGTCAGCGGCGCGGTCCAGCAGGACGAGGGGGCGGCCCGAATCCCGAACCTGCTGCAGATGATCTGTTTCCACCGATGACGCGGGAGCAACGATGAGCCCGTCAACCCTCTTGTCCAGAAGGACCCGTACGGCGTCGACTTCAGCCGCCCTTTCCTCGTCGGTGTTGATGAGGATGACGTTGAAGCCGCTCTTCTTGGCAGTGTCCGTGATGCCCCTGGTTGCCAGTCCGAAATGGGGGTTTTCGATGTCGCCCACCACCACGCCGATGGTGTTCGATTTTCCCGTATTCATGCTGCGGGCAAGCTCATTCGGCCGGTAGTCGAGCTCTTCGGCTGCCGCGAGGACGCGTTCCCGTACGTCGTCGCTGACGGCACCGTAGTTCCCCAGCGCGCGGGCGGCCTGGGCCTTGGACACTTGCGCGGCTTTGGCGACGTCGGCAACCGTTACGTCCCGCCGTCGGGCTCCGTCAGTGCTCATGTTCACCTTTCATAAGGGGTGTTGACGCGGCTTGTGACTTCCGCTACATTTCAATCAATCGATGTGAGTCCGGTCTCAATCCTAGAGACTGAGACCGGACTCAGCAAGACCTGGCATCGAGTAAACCTCCGGCGGCCCTGACAGCACCGCTTTCCCTCCAACGATTGGACAACGCTGTGATCAAACTGAACTTCCGCCCGGCAGCTGTGGCTGCAGCTGCTTTGGCGGCCATCCTCGCCCTCGCCGGCTGTGGTGGATCCTCGACGGCCACCTCGACCTCCGCCGAGAACCCTTATGGCCTGATTCAGCCCGGCACCATCCGGGTTGCCAGCCTGGGCGACTCGAAGCCATATACCTTCACCGACGGCTCAGGCAACTTCACCGGCTTCGACGTTGAACTCTTCAAAGACGTGGCACACCGCGCCGGTGTGGACAATGTTGTCTTCACGGGACAGGACTTCTCCGGCCTGCTCGCGGCTGTGTCCAATGGCCAGTTCGACGTCGGCGTGGCCGCGATCGGTATCACGGACAAGCGCAAGGAAACCGTCGACTTCTCTGAAGGCTACCTCGCCGGCTACCTGACGGTGATCACGACCAAGACCTCTGGCATCACGGACGCAGACGGCCTCTCCGGCAAGCGCCTGGGCGTAGTCCAGGGAACGCTGCAGGAAGCCTATGCCGTCAAGAACTTCACCGCGGCACAGCTGGTGCGCTTCCCGGACAATAACACCGCGGTCTCTGCCGTCAACAGTGGATCCGTGGACGCACACTTCCTGGACTATGAGGCTGCCAAGGCGTACCAGGAGCAGTTCGGGCTGGTCAGCGCCGCGGACATCCCGTCCTTCGACGCCCCCGCAGGCTTCGCCATTGCCAAGGACAAGGCCGCCTTCAAGGAAGCCCTGAACAAGGGCCTTGCCGAGGCAATGGAAGACGGCACCTGGAAGAAGCTCTACCAGAAGTGGTTCCCGGGCTCGCCGATGCCGGAGCAGTACCTGCCCAAGGCCGAACAGACCTCCAGCCCCGCTCCCACGGCCAGCAAGTAAGCGCGGCGGGACCGGTCCAGCACCACATCCCGGGCCGCGCGGGCCGCATTCAGCGGCCCGCCCGGCAACCCGAAACCCAACTAAACGTCTGAGAGCATTCAATGGATTGGCTCAATACCATCAGCCGCACTTTCTTCGACCTCGATGCGATGGTCGAAGTGCTGCCCCAACTCCTCGGGGTTGGCCTCCTTAACACCCTGATCATCTCCATCTCAGCAACCATCCTCGGTGTGGTGCTGGGCATGGTGGTGGCGGTCATGGGCATCTCCCGGTCCAAATGGCTGCGCATCCCCGCGCGGATCTATACCGACCTGTTCCGGGGGCTGCCCGCCATCCTGACCATCCTGCTGATCGGCCAGGGATTCGCCCGGTTCAGCCAGTCGGTCTTTGGGCCCTCCCCGTACCCGCTGGGAATCATCGCGCTGAGCCTCATCGCCAGCGCCTACATCGGAGAAATCTTCCGTGCAGGCATTCTCAGTGTGGACACAGGCCAAGGCGAGGCCTGCCGTGCTCTGGGCATGAGCTACGCCAAGTCCATGGCCTTGGTGGTGGTGCCGCAAGGCGTGCGCCGCGTCCTGCCGGCCCTGGTGAACCAGTTCATTGCCATCGTCAAGGACTCCTCCCTGGTCTACTTCCTGGGCCTGCTGGTCAGCGAACGTGAGCTGTTCCGCGTGGGGCAGGATGCGGCAGTGCTGTCCGGCAACCTCTCACCGCTGGTCATGGCAGGCATCTTCTACCTGGTGATCACGGTGCCCCTGACCCACTTGGTCAACTACTTCGACAACAGATTCCGGACCGGCCGACGCCGCCCTTCAGCACCAACCAGCGGGCTGAACGAAGTCAAGGAACTCGACGCGGCCTCGCCGCTGATCACCGGGAGCAACACGTGAACCTCACAAGCAACAGCAGCAGCACCGCCAGCGCGCACAAAACAGCCCCGGACATCGAAAAGTTCCACGGCTCCAGCCTGGAACTGAAGAACCTCACCATGGCCTACGGGGACATCGAAGTGCTTCGCAACGTCAGCCTCACCGTCGCACCGGGTACCACCACCTGCATCATCGGTCCGTCCGGTTCAGGCAAGTCCACGCTCCTGCGCGGCGTCAATCGCCTCCACGAACCCAAGAGCGGGGATGTGCTCCTGGCCGGGGAAAGCGCACTCAGTGTCAAGCCGGACATCCTGCGCGCACGCATCGGCATGGTGTTCCAGCACTTCAACCTCTTTCCGGACCACACTGCCCTGGAGAACGTTGCCCTCGCTCTCTGGAGCGTCAAGGGAATGACCAAAGCTCAGGCACGGGAACGCGCCCAGCGACGCCTCGCCGAAGTCGGCCTCGCAGAACGCGCCGACCACCGGCCCCGCGACCTCTCCGGCGGCCAGCAGCAACGCGTCGCCATCGCCCGGGCACTGGCCATGGAGCCCGAAGTCATGCTCTTTGATGAAGCCACCAGCGCACTGGATCCAGAACTCGTCAAGGGTGTCCTCAACCTCATGGCAGGCCTGGGCCGCCGCGGCATGACCATGCTGGTGGTCACCCACGAAATGGGCTTCGCGCGCAAGGTGGCCGACCAGGTGGTCTTTATGGACGAAGGTGAAGTCGTGGAGGCAGGAACACCTGCGGACCTCTTCGACAACCCCCGCAGCGAACGGCTGCAGCGCTTCCTGTCGGAGGTTCTCTGATGGCCCGGGTGGCAGCGGCACCCGTCCGGACCGCCGTCGTTGGGTTTGGTGTCTCCGGCAAGGTCTTCCACGCACCGCTGATCGCAGCGGACCGGAACTACTCGCTGGACGTCATCGTGACTGGGGACCCGGAGCGCGCTGCCGAGGCCGCGCGGCGCTACCCGCAGGCCCGGATCGTGCGCACCCCTGGGGAGCTGTTCGCCCGCGCCGGGGACCTTGACCTGGTGGTTCTCGGAACTCCGCCGCTGACGCACCTCGAGCTCGGGGCCCAAGCCATCGCCAGCGGCCTCAACGTGGTGGTGGACAAGCCTTTCGTCACGACGGTCGCCCACGGGGAGGAGCTGGCTGCCCGCGCGTCCGACGCCGGTGTGCAGCTGACGGTGTTCCAGAACCGCCGGTGGGACGCCGACTTCCTGACGCTGCGCAGGCTGCTGCAGGATGGCGCCCTTGGCGAGGTGCTGTCCTTCGAATCGCGCTTCGAATGGTGGCGGCCTGAAGGCTTCGGGAACTGGCGCGATTCGTCCACGCTGGCCGAGGGCGGCGGGATCCTCCACGACCTCGGTGCCCACCTGATTGATCAGGCCATCCAGCTCTTCGGACCGGTGGAGGAGAGCTACGGAGAAACGGCGAACCACGGCCCATACACGGAAGCTGCCGACACTGAAGCCTTTGTATCGCTACGGCATGAATCGGGCGTCCGGTCGCGGCTGTGGATGAACGGCATGGCATCCCAGGTGGGCCCACGTTTCCACGTCCTCGGATCAAAAGCGGGTTACATGAAGTGGGGCCTCGACAGCCAGGAGCCCGCGCTCGCAGCCGGCGTCACGCCGTCGGATCCCTCCTACGGCGTTGACCCCCGGGAGTCCTGGGGGCTGCTGGGGGTTGACGGGGCCACCGTTCCTGTTCCGGCCGAAAGGGGGGATTACCCGCAGTTCTACCGGGAACTCGCAGCGTCCCTCCGAGGTGGGGGGCCGCTTCCCGTGGCCCCTTCAGACGCCCTGGAAACCCTCAAGATCATCGAAAGCATCCACGCCTTCGCGTAAACGAGCGCACTCAGGCATCCAGAACATGAAAGAAAGGGAGAACGCATGTCCTCCACCGCTACAAAGCACGTCGCCGTTATCGGAGGCGGCATCCTGGGCGTCTCCACCGCTGTCCACCTGCTCCGCCAAGGCGCCTCGGTGACACTGCTGACCGAGCGGGGCCTGGCCAGCGAAGCCACGGGCCGTTCGCTGTCGTGGCTGAACTCCGCCGGTGAACGTTCCACCCCGTACCACCAGCTTCGCCTCGCCGGTGTTGACCGGTACAGGACACTCTTCGCCGCCGATCCCGGCCGGGAGTGGCTGCAGTTCGGGGGAGGCCTCATGTGGAATGCCTCCGGACAGCGGGCTGCCACGGAAGCCCGCCACGCGTACGAGAAGTCCATTGGCTACGATTCGAGGCTGCTGGACCCCAAGGAGATCGCCACGGCCACGCCCGGCATCGACGCCAGCGCTGTTCCCGAGAACGCCATCTTCAACCCCGGTGAGGGCTGGGTCAGCCTGCCGGACCTGGTGAACTTCCTGATGGAAGAATTCCACGCCCTCGGCGGCCGCCTGGTGCTCAACGCCGGCAAGGTCTCTGTGGCAGTCGACGGCGGCCGGGCGGCCGGCGTCGAAACTGCTGCCGGCGGGACTTACGATGCCGACGCAGTGGTTGTGGCCTGCGGCGCGGCTACGCCCGCCGTCGTCAAGCCCTTGGGTGTGGAAATCCCCAACGGTTCCCCGGTCTCCATGCTGGTGGTCACCAAGCCGGTGGAGCACCAGGTCACCACCGTGATGAACACGCCGCGGGCCGCTGTCCGTCCGAACCCGGGCAGCACGTTCGCCCTGGACCACGACTGGTATGAAGACCGGATCACTGAGCACGCGGATGGTTCCTTCAGCATCCCCGATGACGTCGTCCAGGAACTGGCCGACGAATCATCCAAGCTGATCGCCGGCAATCCGGAGCTGAAGCCTGCGTCCTGGAAGATCGGCTATAAGCCGATCCCCGGCGACGGAGAACCCGTCTTCGGTGAACTAGGCCAGGTGCCGGGCTGCTTCGTTGCTTTCACGCACTCGGGCGCCACGCTGGGCCTCATTGCCGGGGAACTGCTGTCCAGCGAGATCATGACCGGAAACAGGCACCCCATGCTGGCAACCTTCCGGCCTGGCCGGTTTTCCTAGCCCGGCAGGCAGCCCGCGCCTCCAGGGAGGCTCCTGCCCCAGCGGTACAGGCGGTCATGGTGCGACGGCGGCGGGTCACCCCGGGGTTCCTATGGAACCTTGCGGGTGGCCCGCCGCCTTTGTTCTGTGCGGGCGTTGAATGCAATTTACACAGGGTTAACCCGGCCGGTCTTGTGGGGCTGCATGCGCTGCCGGGAGACTTTTAAGCACAAGCTGAACTGATCAACAGATCGTTCGACCATACCCGTGGGACACCGGCGCAGTGATGCGTGCTGGCTGTCCGGTGGCGACGACGTTGCCCGGACAGGACCCCACAGACCGGAAGGATTTACCATGGCCGGGAAGTTTGAAGTTTTCTTGGATTCGGAGTCACGGTTCCGGTTCCGCCTTACGGCGCCGGACGGCACAGTGATGGCCGAGTCCGAAGCTTTTGAGGACAAGTCCGCTGTTGCTGCCGGGATCGCCGCCGTACGTGAGTGCGCCGGAACCGGGCTGGTGACCGATCTCTGCCCCGCCGCCACCGTGGCCCAGCCGGCACCAGCAGCGGCTCCTGCCAAGGTCCAGCCGGCCTGCGAGGACCAGCGCGTTCCCGCCACCAGGGTGCACGCCTTCGCCAATGCCAAGGCACCGCGCCGGCCGGTAACATCTCCGCGCTGGACCGGGGCAGCCTAGGGATCCGGCGGCCGCGCACCTGCCATAAAAAAGTTTTTAGGAAAGGGCGTAACCCCTGGAGTACGCGGAGCGATTACCCCTATGAAGCGTCGGGCTGGAACCTGTCCCCCATCATGTTCCAGCCCGGCTCTTTTCTGTTTCGGCGGTCCAAGCGGGTGGCAGGCGTTCGGAACCGGGGGTGGACAGAGGCGGTCCCGGCTCCTTGGTTACTGCGGGGTAGAGTAAGTTCGGCAAGGGCTTTCCGCGGAAGCGTCACTGGCCCTAAACTGAGCAAGCCAAATCCCCTCCACCGAAAGCCGTACGTCCGTGACCGATGCGCTGACTGACGATGTATTGCGGGCCGGTGCCGGCGATCCAGAACTCTTCAGCCTCGTGTACCGGACTTATGCGTCACAGGTCCTGGGCTATCTCACAGCCCGCGGTGTTGAAGATCCGGAGGCTGTTATGCAGGACGTCTTCCTCGCGGTCCTTCCACGGCTGGAGACCGTCAGCGGCGGCATGCAGGGCCTGCGCACCTTCATCTTCTCGGTGGCCCACGCCCGGATGGTGGATGACCACCGCCGGCAAAGCCGCACCCCCGCCAAGCTCCCGTTCGACGCCGAGCTGGACCTGCGCGAGGAATCATCCGCCGAGGCCGAAGCCCTGGAAAGGCTTTCCCCGTCGGAAGTCCTGGGACTCCTTGAGGGGCTGTTGGATGAGCAGAAAGAGGTGCTGACCCTGCGCCTCATCGGCGGCCTTACAGTGGATCAGGTGGCCGCCGTCATGGGGAAGAGCCCAGGGGCCGTGAAGCAGCTCCAGAGGCGGGCTTTGAACAGACTCCGTGAGGAAACCTCCGTGAAGGAATACGTGGCGCCATGACTCCCCAAACCAGCTCTCTGATGGACACCGTGGAAGAGATGCTGCTCGACGCCGGGCAGGAGCAGGACACCGGCCTGCGTGCTGCCCTGTTGTCCCTGGGAAGCCTCGCGTCCCTGCCGGCGCCCGCTCCCAACGCTGAGCTGGCCGCGCTGCTGGGCTCCCGCCCGGGCGAGATGTCCTGGCGCCGCAGGCTGCGCCGGCACCGGCCCACAATTGTGGGCCTGGCCGTTGTTGCGGGAATGGGGCTTGGAGTCACGGGGGTCGCGGCCAGTGCTTCCGGCCCGGCTGGGAAGGCCAGTGCGTCGGTCCAGCACCTGCTTGAAGATTGGACGCCCTCGTGGAGCGTATCCGGATTGCCCTCAGCGGCCCCGATGATACGGCTCCTCCCGGAATCAGTTCCCGCAGATCCGGGGGCCGCGTCGGATTCCGGCACGGCCGCCGGACAGCAGGGGGCCCCGGCACACCAGCCCACGAGGCCGCACGATTTCCCCGCTGGGGCTGCAAACGCGGGATCAGACGACGGCGGCGCTGACGCCCGGGATGCCGCCGGTTCCGCTGGGCGCGGGGTTGAAGCAGCAGGCAGGGAGCCGGCGGACAGCGTGCCAAAGGTCCCGTCGGACCCGGAACCCCTTCCGGACAATGCCCAGGACGCTGCCCGGCATGCAGTCGAGAAAGCGCAAAAGCTGCTGTCCGGGGTCGTCCCCGATAACGCCGTGTCCGAAGGCAATGGATCCGCCGGCAAGTCCGGCGCCAACAATAAAGCCGACCCCGGCGCGAAGTGGCTGAAGAAGTTCAACCACTAGCCAGCCACTTGCCAGGGCAGCGGTTGTTCGTGCCGAAAAACCGGCCCCGGCCAAGTCGACCATCGGTGCACGAGGCACGGGGTGCCTGCGGCGTAGGCTTGGATCATGGGCCACACCAACGATCCTGAAGTCATTGCGCGCCTGATGCGAACCAAAGGGCGCTGGGCCATCGTTGGCCTGACCACCAATGAGTGGCGTGCGGCCTACGATACGTCCCTGTTTATCCGGGACCGGCTGGGAATGGAGATCATCCCTGTGAACCTCCCGGGCGATGCCGTACACGGCGAACCCGGCTACCGAAACCTGAGTGAGATTCCGGCGGAAAAGCAGCCCATCGACGTCGTGGATTGCTTTGTGAATTCGCAGAAGGTGGGCGCGGTGGTGGACGAGGCGATTGCCGTGGGTGCCAAGGCCGTGTGGCTGCAGCTGGGCGTCATTGACGAAGCAGCGGCGGAACGGGCCAAGGCCGCCGGCCTGGACGTGGTGATGAACGTCTGCCCCGCCCAGCAGGCGTGGAAATACAACCTCTGAGCCTTTAACGGGCGCTCAGCGCGTGATCAGGTCCGGGTAGTGCCGCTCGGTCACATCCGGGTGGGCGCGCATCCGCCCCTTGAGCATGTTCATGCCGAACGACGCGAGCAGCGGGTTGGACGGATCATCCGAAATGCCGCGGGCCTGTGCCTTCAGCTCCGGCGGCAGGGGCACCGGGTCGATCACGGCATCCAGCCGCGGCGACCAGAAGAACGGTACGGAATAACGGTCGACGCCGGGCGGCGGCGCCTGCACGCGGTGGATCGTCGCGGCGAGGTAACCCTCGGTGGCTACTTCAAGCATTTCACCCAGGTTCACCACCAGCGCGCCGGGGATGGGATCCACGGGCGCCCATTCGGTGGCGCCGGGCGGGAGGACTTCCAGGCCGCCTACGCTGTCCTGCAGGAGGAGGGTGACAAACCCATAGTCCGCATGTGAGCCGACCCCCTGGTCGCCGGCCGCTTCCACCACGCCGCCCACGTAGTGCACCAGCTTGCCCATCCATGCGGGCGTGCCTGCGAACGGTTCGTCGAAGTAGTCCTCCGGCAGCCTGAGGGAAACGGCAATGGCACGCAGCAGTTCCATCCCTACCGAGGACATCAGGTCCGCCCAGGCCATGGCGGCCTGCTTCAGCTCGGGCAGCGCTTCGTCCGGCCACTGGTTGTGTCCCTGGAGCAGCCAGTACGGCTGGGCCGCCGGGTAATCCTGGACGGGTTCGCGGTCCGGTGAGTAGTCGATCTGCTCCCGGGCGTCTGCCCGGCCCTGGGTGATCTCCGTGCCCATCCGCGTGTAGCCACGGAAATGCGGTGAAAGCCGGTTGTCCAGCTTCATCCGTTCCTCAAGCGGCAGATCGAAAAAGCGCCTGATGACAGCCAGCAGCGCCTCCGCCTGGCCAGGGGCGGCGCCATAGCCGGTGAGCTGGAAAAAGCCGACGTTGTGGGTGGCGTTCCGCAGCTCTTCAATGAATTCCGGACTAAAGGGACCGTAGGGAAGCCGCGCGGTGCTCAGGTCCAGAACAGGTATGGTCGCCTGGTCATGTGACATGCTCGCAGACTAGCACCGGCGGCTGCCGCTTTGTAGGCTCACTGGATGGACCCAGCTGAACTCCGTCAAATCTGCCTGTCATTTCCCGGCGCCTACGAGGACTTTCCGTTCGGACCCGAAACTTCGGTGTTTAAAGTCCGGGCGCAGGTTGCCGGGGGCGCCCGGCATGAGGCCAAGATGTTTGCGGCGTCCGCGATGGACACCCGCGACTGGTCAGTGAGCCTGAAATGCGAGCCCGCGCTGGCCGGGCAGCTTCGTGCCGCCCACCCGGAAATCACCGGCGCGTGGCATATGAACAAGACCCACTGGAACGGCGTGCGGCTGGACGGCGCCCTCCCCGATTCGATGGTCCGGGACATGGTGGAGGACTCCTACGACCTGGTGGTTGCGACCCTGAGCCGAAAGCAGCAGGAACAGCTGGGATGGGCGCGTTTGTCCGGAGCCCAGGGGGCGTCCGTTGACTGAAAAGCGGCATGCCGCCGGGGAATTCACTTACCCGGGCATCGGCTCCACGGAGTCAGGCCAGCCACCGGAGGGTTACCCCTGCCTTGTCTCGCAGGCGTACCTCGGCGAAGGCCTTGCCGTCTACCGCCGGGTGGCACAGGGAATCCTCAGCTGGGAGCTGCAGCGCCGGTCCGGACTGCGGGTCCGGACCGAGTCGGACGCCGTCACTCCCGGCGTCCGCGTGGTGAGCGGGTTCGGCGTGGGGCCCTTCCGCATCAACGCCCCGTGCGAGGTGGTGTGGGTCCGGCGGCCGGTGCCGGGGGAGGGGCCGCAGTCGGCGGGCTTTGGCTACGGGACACTGCCAGGGCATCCGGAACGAGGTGAGGAAGCATTCGAGGTGGAGATCGACGCCCAGGATCGGGTCTTTCTGAAGATCACGGCCTTCAGCAGGCACGCCAACTGGTTCTACCGGGCCGGCGGTCTGGTGGCCAGGGCGGCGCAAAGGCACATCACTTCCCGATACATTGAAGGGGCACACCAACTCGCCGCAGGTGAAAGCTGATCAGGAGAAGGTACATGCTGGACCAAGAGACCCTTGACCGACTATGGAAGCAAAAGGATCCCAAGCTGTCCGAGGAGCGCTTCCGGGACGCCGCTGCCGATCCGGCCTACGACGCCGACGAAAAGGCCGAACTCGCCACCCAGCTGGGACGGGCCATCGGCCTGCAGGGACGCTACGAGGAGGCGGATGCGCTGCTGGACTCCGTCGACGGGGACGAGCCCACGGTGGGAGTCCGGATCCTGCTGGAGCGCGGCCGCGTCCTGAACTCCAGCGGCCACGCCGCCATGGCCGTGCCCCTTTTCGAGCAGGCGGCGGAGCTCAGTGACCACCTGGGCGAGGAGTACCTTGCCGTGGATGCGCTGCACATGCTCGCGATTGCCGACCCCACGCATGCCGGGCTCTGGACCCGGAGCGCGCTGGAATACGCCTCCACCGCCCACGATCCGCACACCCGGCGCTGGATGGCGGTACTGCACATCAACCTGGGCTGGTCCCTCCACGGCGAAGGCCGGTTCACCGAGGCGCTGGTCGAGTTCCAGCTGGCCGAACAGTGGGCCGAGCGGACCGGAACAGCCGCCCAGCAGCAGCACGCCAGCGAGGCCATCGAGGCCTGTGAGCTCGCGCTGGCCGCCGGCTGACACAGATTCGACATCCCAACGGAAGGAAATCCCATGATCTTTATCGTGGTCAAATTCAAGGTCAAACCCGAATGGTCCGGACGCTGGCTGGGCCTCGTGGAAGACTTCACCAAGGCCACGCGGGACGAGCCAGGTAACCTGTGGTTCGACTGGTCCCGCAGCGTGGAGGACCCCAACGAGTTTGTGCTGGTGGAAGCCTTCAAGGACGACGCCGCCGGGGACCACGTCAACAGCCGGCACTTCAAGCAGGCCATGGCGGACATGCCCCAGGCGCTGGCGGAAACACCCCGGATCATCAGCCGCCAGCTCGACGGCGATGGCTGGGACCGGATGGGGGAACTCAGCATCTGATGTGGGTGGGCTGGATTGAATTCGATATCCTCCTGGGCGACGTCCAGAGCCTGAAGGAGAAACGCTCAGTGATCAGGCCACTGCTGGCGGAGCTCAAGCGCCGCTTCGATGTGTCTGTCGCCGAGGTGGGGGACCACGACCAGTACCGGCGCTCGCAGGTGGGCGCCGGACTTGTGGCTGCAGAGCGGGCACACCTCGTGGAGGTGCTCACCGCCGTCGAACGCTTTGTGGCTGCCCGGCCCGAGTTTGAACTGCTCAGTGCCCGGCAGCGGGAACTTCACAGCGAGGACTGATACTCCACCGATTGCTCCGTAGGCGCCCTTTTGGCTCCTCAAACCGGCGCCTACGGAGCAATCGACGAAGGCTGTGGATAACTTCTGCGACGTACGGCAGCATTCTGGTCTGATGCTCCTTGAGCTGCCGCGGCGCCAGCAGAAGGGATCACCGGATATGTTCCACGTCATCAGGCCAGAAGGCGAGGCACACCTGAACCGGCCGCATGTCATCGTGCACCGGATGAAGTTGTTCAGCGATGAGGTCACCACGGTCAATGGGATTCCCGTAACCACTCCGGAGCGGACCTGGCTGGATATGGCTGAAATGCTCCCGGTGGACGAGCTGGTGGCTATGGGGGACAGCTGTGTCCGGATGCCTCGGGCGGACTTTGAGGACAGGGACATGCCGCTATGCAGCCTGGCTGACCTGCAGCGGATGATCGATCGGCACAAGGGAAAGCGTGGGCTGCGCAAGGCCAAAGAAGCGATCAGACTCACCCGGGTGGGCTCCGATTCGCGCAGGAAAACCTACTTCGACTGGCCACATGGTCAGGGCCGGGCTGCCGGAACCGGAGCTGAACGTGCCCATCATCGGCGACGACGGTCTCAGGCACCATGAGCCGGACCTCTCGTACCGGAAATACCGGATCGGCATCGAGTACGAAGGCAGGCATCACGGTGACGAAGGGCAGATCGTCCGGGACGTTGCGCGCTCTGAAAACTGCCAGGCGCTGGGCTGGACAGAAGTCCGCATCTCCAAGCGGCACATGCTGAACGACGCCAAGCCTGCGGTCGCCAAGATCCGCACGGCGTTGGTTCAGGCAGGGTGGCGCAAGGGCCATTAAGCAACGATTGCTCCCCACCGGCTCCCGGCCTTCGCAAGCTCAGGCCGGGCCCCTCGCCGGTGTGGGCCCCCGTAACCGCCGCTTTGAGGGTTCAATAGGGCGGCTACGGAGCAATCGATGGGTGGGCCCACGCCGTCAGGATTCCCTGGCCGATCTTGCGAGGCTAGGGTGACGGTGGGGATTAGCCGAAGTACTTCGGCAGGGTTGCCTCATGGGCTTCGCGGAGGGCGTCGAGGGACAGGGTGTCCACACCGTTGATCTCCAGCTGGTTGCCGTCCGCGTCCACCACACCGATCCGGACGTGGGCGAACCCGCGGGCGGTGCACATGTCCGTGAACCGGACTTCCTCGGAACGGGGCACGCCAACAACGGCGCGGCCCTGCGTCTCGGAGAACAGCGCGGTGAAGAGGTCAACGCCGTCGCGGTCCAGGACATCCTGCAGCGCGATCCTGGCGCCGACGCCGTAGCGCAGCGAGGATTCCACGAGGGCTGCCGCGAGGCCGCCTTCGGAGAGGTCGTGCGCGGAGTCCACCATGCCGTCGCGGGAGGCGTTGATCAGGATTTCACCCAGCGCGCGCTCGGCGGCGAGGTCAACCTTGGGCGGCTGTCCACCGAGGTGGCCGCGCAGGTTGGCCCATTCGGAACCGTCCAGCTCAGCCGCCGTCGTACCCAGCAGGTAGATGGCCTGGCCATCTTCCCGCCAGCCCGACGGCGTGCGGCGGGCGACGTCGTCGAGCTTGCCGAGCACTGCCACCACGGGGGAGGGATGGATGGGCGTGGTGCCGGTCTGGTTGTACAGCGAGACGTTGCCGCCCGTGACCGGAATGCCCAGTTCCATGCAGGCGTCGGAGAGGCCGCGGATGGCTTCGGCGAGCTGCCACATGACGTCCGGATCCTCGGGGGAGCCGAAGTTCAGGCAGTCACTGACGGCCATCGGCACGGCGCCGGAGGTGGCAACGTTGCGGTACGCCTCAGCCAGGGCCAACTGTGCGCCGTGGTACGGGTCAAGGAACGTGTAGCGGCCGTTGGCGTCGGTGGCCAGGGCCACGCCGAGGCCGGTCTCCTCGTCCACCCGGACCACGCCGGCGTCATCGGGGAACGCCATGGCGGTGTTGCCGCCCACGTAGCGGTCGTACTGGTTGGTGATCCAGTCCTTGCTGCACATGTTCGGTGAGGCGATGAGTTCGGTGACGGCGGCCGCCAGCTCCGAGGGTGCGGCGGGCCGGCCGGCATCCTGGACCGAACCGGTGAAGGTGTCGGCCTGGAGCTTGTCCTGCCATTCGGGGCGGGCGTAAGGGCGGTCGTAGACCGGACCGTCGTGGGCCACGGTGCGCGGGTCCACGTCCACGATGACTTCGCCGTCCCAGGTGATGATCAGGCGGCCGGTGTCGGTCACCTCGCCCAGCCAGGAGTACTCCACGGCCCACTTGTCCATCACGGCTTCGAACGCGGCGATGTTCTCAGGGGTGACCACGGCCATCATGCGTTCCTGCGACTCGGACATCAGGATTTCGCCGGGGGTCAGGGTGGGGTCGCGCAGCAGGACGGAGGTCAGTTCAACTTCCATGCCGCCGTCGCCGTTGGACGCCAGTTCGGAGGTGGCGCAGGAAATGCCCGCGGCGCCGAGGTCCTGGATACCTTCAACGAGGGAACCCTTGAACAGCTCCAGGCAGCACTCGATCAGGACTTTCTCGGCGAAGGGGTCACCCACCTGGACGGCGGGGCGCTTGGACGGCTTGGTGTCGTCGAAGGACTCGGAGGCCAGCACGGAGGCGCCGCCGATGCCGTCGCCGCCGGTGCGCGCACCGAACAGGACCACCTTGTTGCCCTTGCCGGAGGCGTTGGCGAGGCGGATGTCCTCGTGGCGCATGACGCCGACAGCCAGCGCGTTGACCAGCGGGTTGCCCTGGTACACGGAGTCGAACACCATTTCGCCGCCGATGTTGGGCAGGCCCAGGGAGTTTCCGTAGCCACCGATGCCGGCCACGGCACCGTGCATCACGCGGGCGGTGTCGGGGTGGTCGATGGCACCGAAGCGCAGCGGGTCCATGACGGCCACCGGGCGGGCGCCCATGGAGATGATGTCGCGGACGATGCCGCCGATGCCGGTCGCTGCGCCCTGGTAGGGCTCCACGAACGACGGCGAGTTGTGGGACTCGATCTTGAACGTCACGGCCCAGCCGTCACCCAGGTTGGTGACGCCGGCGTTTTCGCCGATGCCCACCAACATGTCCTTCTTCATCTCCTCGGTCACCTTGTCGCCGAACTGGCGCAGGTGGTTCTTGGAGGACTTGTAGGAGCAGTGCTCGCTCCACATCACGGAGTACATGGCCAGCTCGGCGCCGGTGGGGCGGCGGCCGAGGACCCTCACAACTTCGTCGAACTCGTTCTGCTTCAGGCCCAGTTCGGCCCAGGGGAGTTCGGTGTCCGGCGTTTTGGCCGCGTTCTCGACGGTGTCGATGTTGAACTTTTTGGTGGTTTCCGTGGTCACTTGTCGCCTCCCACAATCTTGTTCAGGACGGAGGTGAAGAAACCCAGGCCGTCGGTATCGGACCCGCCGATTCCATCGAGGGACTGGGGCCCGAAGCCGACCTCCACGGCGTGCTCGGGGTGCGGCATAAGCCCCACCACGTTGCCGGCAGCGTTGGAGATGCCGGCGATGTCGCGGCGCGAGCCATTGGGGTTGAAGCCCACATAGCGGAACACCACGCGGCCTTCAGCTTCGAGCGCGTCCAGGACCTTCTCATCGGCGATGTACTGGCCGTCCTGGTTCTTTAGCGGAACCGTGATTTCCTGGCCGGCCTCGTAATCGAGGGTCCAGGCGGTGTTGCTGTTTTCCACCCGCAGGACCTGATCGCGGCACATGAACTTCAGGTGGTCGTTCTTGATCATGGAGCCGGGCAGCAGGTGCGACTCGGTCAGGATCTGGAAGCCGTTGCAGATGCCCAGGACAGGCAGCTTGGCGTCGGAGTTCGCGGCGTCGATGATCCTGGACATCAGCGGCGCGAACCGCGCGATGGCGCCGGCGCGAAGGTAGTCGCCGTAGGAGAAACCGCCGGGGATCACGACGGCGTCCACGTCACCGAGGGTGGTGTCCGCGTGCCAGAGCGGCACTGCGGTGCCACCGGCCAGGCGGACTGCACGGGCGGCGTCGCGGTCATCAAGGGTGCCGGGGAAGGTGACCACGCCGATCTTGGCGCCCGCGAGCCTGGGCTCGGCGTCGACGGCGATAGCTTCGCCAATCAGGGGAAGTTCAGTCATCTCAGGCCTCGACGACCTCGACGTTGACGACGTCTTCGATCACGGGGTTGGACAGCAGGGTCTCGGCTGCTTCCCGGGCCTGGGCCAGGATTGCGTCGGTCACCTCGCCGTCGACGGTCAGTTCAAAGCGCTTGCCCTGGCGGACAGAGCTAAAGCCGGTGAAGCCCAGACGGGGGAGTGCACCCACGATGGCCTTCCCCTGCGGGTCCAGAATCTCGGGCTTGGGCATGACGTCAACAACGATCCGGGGCATCCGGCAACTCCTG